>JACNHV010000342.1 GCA_014383445.1 Candidatus Desulfobacula maris
CGCAAATTAGACATTGAAGACCATACCAAACTTATTTTTCATCTAAAAACTTTAAAAGAAGCAAAAATTTTACGACAAGATATGAAGCACGCATACATGCTTACCAAAGAAGGCAAAAAAGTCCTTGAATGCCTTAAAATACTGGATAATTTTCTATCCGACAAATAATTAAATAGCCTCAGTTTCTATTGTTATCCGTGCTTTGATGTGAATTTTTCTTCACATAATTGCCACCAAAGGTGAATATAATTTCACTATTTCAGTACCACATTGTGTGCTAATTTATTATTCATAATAATATCAGTTAAAGATTTAATCATCAAAGATTAGATGCTGATGTTTATTTATAATTTTAATTGGAGGGAACAATATGAAAACAGTAGTGAGACTATTTTGGGTAATGTCTGCGGCCATAACAGGAATGCTCATGATCGCTAATTATTCACTGGCGGAGACGGAAAAGGAGCCGATGAGCCTGGTCAGCGTCAAAGCCGATACTGCGATCACGCTTGATGCCATGGCCGAAAAAGCCTGGGACAAAGCAACAGCCCTGGAAGTGAAGTTGGATCAAATGCCCTATGAACCGAGCAACGGGTATGAGGGTATAAGGGAAACCACTGTCAAAATAAAATCCCTGTATGATGATAAATATGTATATTTTTATCTTCAATATGCAGACCCGACTCAGAGTCTTGCAAGATTTCCCTGGGTGAAACAGGCTGATGGCAGCTGGAAGCAATCTAAGAAAAAAGACAGTACTGGACATGATAACACCTTTTATGAAGACAAATTGGGGGTGTATTGGGAAATCAACAAGGTCAAAGGATTTAAAAAGAAAGGCTGCGCCGTCTCATGTCATTTGACTGAAGAGGGTTTGAATAACGGCATTGCTGATACTTCTGCAGGACGAAAATACACCAATAAACCGGGCGAAACCATTGACATGTGGCATTGGAAAAGCGTTAGAACCGGTCCTTTGGGAATGTTTGACGATCAGTATGTGGATGACAATACAGATCCAAAGGCAAATAAAAACTGGGGTCGACATGGTGATGTAAAAACCGGCGGTGGTTATAAAGACAACATTAATGAAGCAAAGACCGGCCCGGCCTTTATGAACTCTCCTTATAGTGAGAAAGACAAATACTGGGTGCTGCCTGAATCAAAGGCAAAGTTTGTCGATACATTTAAAACCGGAGACATCGTTCCCGGAATCGTGATCTCACCTTTCACTGGTCAACGAGGGGATATCACAGTACAGAGCGCATGGAAAGACGGACAATGGACACTGGAAATCAAACGTGCTCTTATCACCACGGGTGATAAAGTCGAGATTCAGGATGTACAGTTCAAAGACATGGGTAAAACCTATTACTTTGGAGTATCTGTTTTTGACAATTCTCAAATAAATCATGTTTACCATGAAGGCTCCATCGGGATGTCATTTGAATAGATTAAAATAAATCTTAATAAAAATGTTTAAAATCTGTCTGCCCTGATCCGTGCTCTAATCCTGGGCAGACAGATTTGCTGCATTACCCATCTTTAAATACGGGGCACAGGTTTTTAAAATGATTACATTCAACATTCAAAAAAAAGTTGTCTGGCCGCGGATAGTTATAATAACTTTTATTTTAATCGGTGTTCTTTTGAGTTTTGGCATCTTTTTTTATCAGCCTCTTGCCAAAGCAGCCCCCAACCCAGAGAGTACAGCTGCCCCGAAAGACAAACCTGTAATTACCGAGCCCCGAATTGTAGCTGCCATGAAAACCTCTATGTATGAACAGGTGGCAGATGATGAAGATATTGACGTCATGGCACAATGGATTGAGAAAGGCGCTAAAAATGACGATATTTTTAAAAAAGAAATCTTTTCCATCATAAAAAACGATTGTAAAAATTGTCATAGTCCAACTTCTACCATGACAAAAAAGGTACCTTATATACCTTTTGCCTCCTATGATGATATTAAAAAATTTACCACTGTGGGCCCCACTGACGCCAAATGCCTGGAGTGCCACGGAGATCCGATACTCAATGATCAGCATGATGAAAAATTTAAATCAAAATTTGTTGATCAGCCTAAATTGGGCATATCCGTTCATAAAAAGTTGACCTGCATCAGATGTCATGTTTTCCTACACCCGGAAAAAGATAAAATTTACCAGGAGACAGATGCTTTTAAAGCCCATGTTTTAAGGGGGGAAACAGCAGTTGAGTTAGGCCTTCCGGAAATCTTCAAGCCAAATTGTGCAAACTGCCATCCCATAGAGGGCCAAAAACTTGAAAAAAGCGCCCATTCAAGTGAGCAGTTAAAAATAAAATTAGCTCGCACAGGACCAATCACCCAGGTTGTTTTAAAAAACCAGACTGAACTTAAGGCTCCCAAATGTAACGATTGTCATGGAGTCCAGCACTATATAGCCGACGTAAAACTGAACCAGACAAAATTCGATGTTGTTAATCGTTGTGGGACCTGCCATGAGAAATTGATCAAGACCTACTTTGGCACCTATCATGGGAAAGCGGCAAAATTAGGCAGTGACAAGGTTGCCAAGTGCGCCAATTGTCATGGATCCCATGACCTTTTAGCACCCTCAAATCCGGCATCAATGCTGTCTGAGATTAATATCCAGAAAACATGCCAGGAATGCCACAAAAAAGCCAATAAGAATTTCACCGAGTATCTACCCCATGCAGACCACCATGACAGCAAAAAATACCCACAATTGTTTTATCCGTTCTGGGCCATGACCTTGCTAATTATCTTTACGTTTGCTGCTTTTGGACTTCATGCTTTGCTATGGTTGAACCGGTCTTTGATTGAAAGATTCTCAATAAAGAAAAATCAGGAGCAATCAATTGCATTTGACAAAAAAGATGAAAAGCATATCAAACGATTTAATGTGTCTCACACTATCTTGCATATAATGATCATTATCAGTTTTCTGACTCTGGCAATTACGGGTATGTCATTAAAGTTTCCTGATAATCCATTGTTTGCAGGTATAGCTCATTTAGTGGGCGGACCGCACGTAATGGGAAAAATACATAGAATAGGTGCCATTGTTACCTTTCTGTATTTTGCAACTCATCTTTTCCAATTGTTTGTTCTTTTTGTCAGACGTAAAATAACCATCCTGGGATTACTAAAAGAGCAATATTCTTTAATTCCGTTACCCCGAGATCTCATAGATGTGAAAGATAATCTGCTCTATTTTATAGGAAAAGGACCAAAACCAAAATTTGGACGCTGGACCTATTGGGAAAAGTTTGATTACATGGCTGTGTTTTGGGGGATCAGCATCATTGGAAGTACAGGCTTAACGCTTGCTTTCCCGGAAATTGCAACACGGTTTCTGCCGGGATGGGCTTTAAATATCGCCACCATAATTCACAGCGATGAGGCTCTTCTGGCAACTGGCTTTATTTTTTCCATGCATTTTTTCCATTCCCACATGAGGCCTGACAATTTCCCCATGGACACCGTGGTTTTTACACAACGGCTTCCTCTTTCCAGATTCAAGGAAGAACGACCGAAAGAATATCAAGAGATGGTCAAAAAAGGAGAGCTGGATAAATACCTGGTCGATCCGCCAAGCAAATGGTATTCTGTTTTTGTCTTAATCCTGGGCTGGTTCTTTTTATCCATTGGAGTCATTTCGCTGGGAGCAATAATTTATTCGCTGTTAAGGCTTGTTTTTTGAAAAAATTTTAGATTTTTGATGTACAAACTAACAAGAGTCTTACAATGACTGGACTTCAAGCGTGTATGTTTTAATGCCGCCGATTTTTTCAAACATCCATTTTAGTAGGATTCATCTTTATACCGCAACTCAATAAATCACCCAGGGAAACCGCAAAATCATTATACCTTTCAGAACAACAATTGCCCCTGACCTTTTCAGCTAAAGCATTATACTGATCATCTCTCAAGATCCCTCTTCTTATCTTCAGCATCTCAACTTCCTTAGGCAAACCAATTTCACGATAAGCCATCAAAACCTTATCCAACTCAAAAGAAGTCAAGCCCTTATCTTTCTTATTCAAAGTATTAAGCAGCCTTCTCCCTTTTCCTTTTTCAGCAAATTCCAAAGCTTTATCAAGCAAATCTCCATTCTCCATAAAAATCAGTGTACAAAATTTAATAGTGCAAGACAAATAAATTTTCAAAAAACCACATCAATGACCTGCAACATTTCCCTTGTCATTTTATCCCAGATCATCTAAATATGGCTTTTTTAATTTTAATCAAAAGGATTTCCATGCCCTGGACTGGTGAATTAATCGCCATTGGCACTGTACTTTGCTGGACCATCAGTGTCCAGTTTTTCGAAGCTGCATCAAAAAGAGTAGGGGCAACTGCCGTCAATATTATCAGGCTTACCGTCGCCCTGATTCTTTTCAGTCTTTTTTTATTTTTCAGGCAGGGGTATATCCTGCCTTTTCAATTTCCTGCCCATGCCTGGTTTTATCTTTCTTGTTCCGGGATTATCGGTTTTTTTATAGGAGATATTTTCCTTTTCAAGGCCCTTGTTGAAATAGGGCCAAGGGTTACCATGCTGATCTTCAGTCTGTCTGCACCTACAGCAGCCCTAATTGGCTGGTCCCTCCTGGATGAAACATATGTCCTTCATCAATGGCTGGGTATGTTTGTCACTCTTTTTGGTGTGGGGATTGTCATCCTTGAAAGAAATCAAAAAGCTTCAAAGCTGAACATCAGAGGCATCTCTTTAAAGGGTGTTCTGTTTGGATTTGGCGCCATGTTTGGACAGGCCTGCGGATATATTTTAAGCAAAACCGGGATGCAGACAGACTCTGGATATCTGGATGCCTTTTCTTCAACCCAGATCAGGGTGTTTGCGGCCGTCCTGTGTTTTCTTGTTTTCTTTACTGTCACTGGAAAATGGGGAAAAGTTATAACCGCAGTTAAAGACACAAGGGCTGTATTATTTACTGCCACAGGTTCTGTCTTCGGCCCATTTTTAGGGGTATCTCTCTCCCTTCTGGTCCTTAAGTATCTTACAACGGGGGTAGCCTCTGTTGGCGGCGGTGTGAAAATGTCATAAAACCCCTGGTTTAAAAATGTACTTAAAAAAAGGCTGGCAGATCACTATTTTTGAACTGCCAGCCAGGTCAAATTATAATTGTTTTTTCTCTTCTCTCATC
>JACNHV010000236.1 GCA_014383445.1 Candidatus Desulfobacula maris
CTTTTGGGGATTGGATAATTACAAGGGTTTGTTTATTCTTCAACAATCATCATAGTAGCAGGATCAAGTCTGTATCTTTGATCGGTTTTGTCACCGTCTTTTAGAATCACTGCTTCTATTTTATTTTCCACAGGCTGAAGAAAAATGGCTTTATCAAACTTTTCTTTGTGGGCATCAAGCTGAACTGGGTATCCATCCCGGCTTAATTTTTCTTCCCTGTGGGTTTTCATGGAGAACCAGATAAAAATAGAAAATTCTTTGTTTAAATTTTCAAGTTCTTCAAGGATGCCTGAAACATCCTTGTCAAAATTCAAGCCGTCAATAACCATGGTGGAAGGCAAAACAAGATCTGCTTTTTTGAAGCTTTTAAGATAATCCTTGATCTTTTTTGTATCAAAAGTGGATTCATTATAGCTGATTCCAACCTTATTGAGGTTGATGTCCTCCCAAAGCCTTAAGGCTTTCTGGGGATCAACATAACCGATACTGTCCACAAGGTTTGTATATGCATCAGTATACCTTAAGTTTATTTTTTCAATGGATTCATCAAGGCTGATATGGAGTATTTTTTTATCGTTTAACAACTGAGTCAGCGCGATCTGAACAAGAAAACTTGTTTTTCCAACACCAGCCCTTGAAAGGACTGCACCGAATCTGCCTTGTTTCAGGGTTTCAATCCCCATGGCTTTTGAAACCGGGCTTTTTGAAATGAGATCATTTTTTAACATATTACCCCTCTCTTATTCTTATATAGATAGCTTATTTTTTTTGTGTTTTTTCTTCAAGTTTTCTTTTGGCAATCTCTTCTGCAATAGATTGCGGTACCTGTTTGTATGCTGAAAACTCCATTGTAAATTGTGCTTTACCCTGTGTAGCAGATCTAAGAACAGTTGAAAAGCCAAACATATCAGATAATGGGACCAAAGATTCCACCACGGACATGACGCCTTCTTCCTGGGAGCCTTGAATAATACCCCGTCTCTGGTTGATCAGGCCCATGCAGGAACCCTGGAATTCATTGGGTGTTTCAATAACAACCTTCATGATAGGTTCTTTGATGACGGGCTTTGCCTTGGCATATGCCTCAAGAAAAGCCCCCCTTGCTGCAGATTTAAACGCCATCTCAGAAGAGTCTACTGCATGAAAGGCGCCATCATCAATAGTAATTTTTATGCCCGTAACAGGGAATTCAAGTTTAGGGCCTTTAGCCATACACCCTTCAAAGCCTTGTTTACAGGCTGGGATATATTGAGTGGGGATCCTGCCACCCGTAATTTTATTTACAAATTCAAATTCTTCATCATGGGGTTCCATAAATCCAGCCACACGGCCATATTGTCCAGCACCACCCGTCTGTTTTTTATGGGTATAGTTAAAAAGAGCTTTTCTGGTAATGGTTTCTCTGTATGCCACTCTTGGCTTGCCCGTATCAACTTCAGCACCATATTCTCTTTTCATCCTCTCAACATAGACTTCAAGGTGGAGTTCGCCCATACCCTGTATGATGGTATCCCCGGTTTCATGATCCACATAGGTTTTGAAAGTCGGATCCTCCTTGGTAAACCGGTTTAATGCCTTGGACATGTTAATCTGGGCTTTGTTGTCCTTGGGGACAATGGAAAGAGAGATAACAGGTTCCATGATATGCATTGCAATCAAGGAGTAATTGATTGTTGGTGATACAAATGTATCACCGGAAGCGCAGTCAATTCCGAACATGGCACCTATGTGGCCGGCTGGGATGGCTTCTACCTCTTCAGTTTGAGAGGAATGCATTCTGATGAGACGTCCTACCCTGAATTTTCTCCCATCCCTTGAATTAACCAGGGTGTCGCCTTTATTAATACATCCCTGATAGACCCTGATATAGGTTAACTGGCCATATTGCCCGTCTTCCAGTTTAAAGGCCAATGCCACTGTTGGTTTGTCAAAGCTGCTTTCAAGAATAACAGTTTCTCCATTATTATCCATATCAAGGGCTTCATTTTCAATATCAAGAGGGGAGGGAAGATAGCTGATTACTGCATTTAACAGGGGCTGAACAGCTTTGTTTTTATATGCAGATCCAAGAAACACAGGGGTCATCTG
Organism: Candidatus Desulfobacula maris; assembly: GCA_014383445.1. Lineage (GTDB taxonomy): Bacteria > Desulfobacterota > Desulfobacteria > Desulfobacterales > Desulfobacteraceae > Desulfobacula > Desulfobacula maris. The sequence continues at coordinate 2,089 of JACNHV010000236.1, forward strand.
TCTTGAAATGGTTCCATTTCGAACAGCAGCCATGATTAATTCTTCGGTGATGGTTTTTTCTTCCAGAATGGCATCGGTCAAGTCATCTGAAAAAAGAGAGACCGCATCGACCATTTCTTCCCGGGCAATTTTGGCCTCATCCATCATTTCTGTCGGAATATCTTTAGTCACAAGCTTTTCACCATTATCACCTTCAAAATAATAGGCTTTCATGGCAACAAGATCAACAACGCCCTCATGTTTGTCTTCAAGGCCTATGGGCAGCTGCATCAGAACGGAATTATGGCCCAGCTTATCCCTTAACTGCCTGCTTACCTTGGCAGGGTTGGCACCGGATCTGTCACATTTGTTAACAAAGGCAATGCAGGGAACTTTATAGCGTTTCATCTGCTGGTCAACAGTAATGGACTGGGACTGGACTCCAGATACAGAGCAGAGAACCAGCACAACCCCGTCCAGAACCCTTAAAGACCGTTCAACCTCTACTGTAAAGTCAACATGGCCCGGCGTATCAATAATATTGATATTATGCTTGTTCCATTCACAATAGGTGGCAGCCGATGCAATTGTGATCCCTCTTTCTCTTTCAAGTTCCATAGAATCCATGACAGCACCAACTCCGTCTTTGCCCCTGACCTCATTGATCTTATGTATTCTGTCAGTGTAAAATAAAATTCTTTCAGTCAGTGTGGTTTTACCGGAATCAATATGAGCACTGATTCCAATATTTCTTACTCTTTTTAGATCTCTGATCATTTTAAAATTATCCTTTGAATATAAAATTTGCTTGTCAAACAATTTTAGAATGCAATTGTTGTCAAAGGCTTCCCTGTATTTTAATATTGCTAAATTATTACGATTTTGTTAGTGTGAATTCGAAGTTAAACTTAGCTTATGAAACGTGGAATAATATATTTAACCCACTAATTTGTCAAGTAAAAATTATTGATTTTGAATGATTTATCAGAACAATCTATGCAGGAATGTAAACAACGTATAAAAATAGGATCAGAAAGTTTAAATATCAGTGTTTTAGACCATCAAGCCAATATGATGATCCTTCATGCAAAAGAGCTGATGGCATGGAATAAAAAAATAAATCTTACTGCCATTAAAGACCCTTTGCTCATTGCTGAAAAGCATTTTATCGATTCCATTGCAGCAGCTTCTTTTCTTGGAAATGAGACCTGCCTGATTGATATGGGATCAGGAGGGGGATTTCCAGGTATTCCCATTAAAATCATGAGGCCTGCTTTAAAAGTTGTCTTGATAGATTCCTCTCGAAAAAAGGTCAATTTTTTAAAACATATCATAAGAATATTATATTTGGAAAATATTGATGCCATCCATGCAAGGGTTGAAGATCTTCATGAAAACGAAAAGTATAAAAATAAATTTGATGCAGTCATATCGCGTGCCTTTACTGAACTTTCAAATTTTATAGCACTATCGTCTCCTTTTTTAAGTAACAAAGGTGCAATTTATGCCATGAAAGGAAAGCATGCAGACCAGGAGATTACCGCGGCCATTATAGAAAAATTTGATTTGCAGACAAATCATTACCAACTTCCTTTTGAAAAATCAGATCGCTATATGATCAAGTTGTCTGTAAAAAAATGAATAATAAATGCACAAATTGTATGCCTGAACTGCTAGCACATAAAAACTGCTGTACCCTGTGCATTAAATTGAAAATACTAGTGCTTACGCTTATTTTTATTTTTCTGCCAGGTCTGTTATTGGCAAAAAATGTAACGCTTCCCATAACCATTGATTATCCACTTCTGAGATCAATTGTAATGTCTCAGCTTTTTAATAACCCGGAAAAGGAAGTTGAGTTATTAAATGATCCAAAGGAGTGCAAAAAAATTGTAATAAGTGATCCTGACTTCAGTGAAGAAAATTCCCTTTTAAGATTTGAAATAAAAGTTCGTATAAAAGCCGGGGCTGATTTTATGAACGATTGTTACCTTCCTGTTCAATGGGAGGGGTATGTTGTTTTTTTCCAAACCCCTGTAATAGAAGCTGAAAACTGGATACTTTCATTTAAGACCCGGGACTCAATTGTATTGAACAATAAGCATGAACCTGGAGTAATTGCCGGAGCACTCTGGAAACTTATCAAGGGGAATGTTCATACCTATGTTGATGCCATTCAGATTGACCTTACACCTTGTGTGAATGATATGAAATTTTTTCTATCCGGTATATTCCCTGAAAAAATACAACCCCAGGCTGAAACAATGATAGGCAGTATGAAACCTGGAAATATTGAAATACAGAACAAGGCCGTTCAAATCGGAATTCATACAGATGTTTCATCCGTGTATGACAATGCGAGAACATTAAAAGAAGAACACCTGAATGATGTGGAGCTTGCAGGGTTTATCAGAGCCTGGGAAGCCATGGATGCGTTTATTGTCTATGTAATAGGCAGCCTGACGGATCGCCCGCTTAATGAAGATGAAAAAGATATTATTCTTGAAATACTTTTAGATACAAGATACCGGTTTATTGCAGAGCTTACCAGACCTGTTCATGAGAATGATTTTGTGAGAAATCAATTTATTATTGCATGGGACAACCTATCGGTGTTATTTAAAAATCATATTGGGAAAAATCTTGCTGTATCTCCGTTAGGCTCTCTTGCTTTTTTCTCATCCATGGATGCTTTAAAAGTGCTTGATTCAATCGGACCCTCCATAGGCATTGAAATAAGTAATAATGGATTAATCAGGCTTGCCAGACTGATTGCCGATAAAACAACACCTGATCTTTTTTATTCTTTGAAAATTGATGAGAATTTAAGACAAATAATGGGTCTTGGACCAAAATTAAAAGAATCTTCAGAGCTTATCCCAGATGAACAGAAAGATTATAAAGAGGATTTTTTAAATAATATTATAAAAAACTTGATAAGCTTCCTTAAAAGAACGAATATATTTATTAATCCATATTCAGAAGCCATGGCAGCAGAGCAGAAAAAAACAGACATCATTCATCTTGAGAAGTGGCTCCCCAGCCAGTCAAACATTTTTGAATATTTAAAAAATATTAGACAGATACTGAAAAATGCTTCTGAAAAAACTGTTTCTAAAAACAAGCGCGATCAGGAATACCAGGATCTTTTTTATTTAATAGTTGATGCAGTTGCATGGCAGGAGAGTTGCTTTCGGCAATTTAAGCGGAATCGCGGAGAAATTGAATATCTTAGATCATACAATAACACCTCAGTTGGAGTAATGCAGATTAATGAAAGAGTTTGGAGAGGTATTTATGATCAAGAAAAACTACGATGGAATATTCATTATAATATCGAAGCAGGATGTGAAATTGTAGATCTTTACCTGACCCGGTATATTTTCAGGAAAATGGAAAAAAAGAAGTATAAGTTTCTTGAAAACAAGGATAATATTGCAAGAACCCTTTATGCTTTATATAATGGGGGTCCTGGGGAATTTTCTAAATTCCTTGAAAGAAGTTCGGAAGAAAAATTCTATTTAAGCGATGATCTTTTTTATGAAAAATATCTCTGGGTTAAGAACAACCAGTTGGAAAATGCAAGCATCTGCCTGGTTGGAAAATAGATTATTTTTACTGTGATCAGACAATTGTTTATATTATATTCGTGTTACAAGTTCCAATGCTGTTAAAAATGCTTAAAATTTTATCAAACTGGAGCATGGTCAGTTTATGAAAAAAATTTTCATAATAATTTTATGGGTTATTTCTGTTCTGTATATTTTTTCAGCCCAAGTTTTTGCCAAATCCAATTTGGATGGATTGGAAATCATTGTAAGTGTAAAAAACTGCAATTTAAGAAGTAAACCTGATACATCTAAAGATAATGTTATCTCTGTCTTGTCAAAAAATGAAAGAGCATTTTTAATGGATACATTTATCAAGGCCGGACAACTATGGTATCTTGTTAAAACACCCGATTATGAGGGCTGGCTTTCCGCCTCTGTTTCAACTTTGAATGAAAAAACAATTGATTTTAACCAAGCGGATTTAATTTATAAAAAGACATCAATACATCTGGAAAAAGAATATCCTGCTAAATACTTTAATTTATATAATAAAGTTAAAATGTATTATTCAAAGGAAGAATTTGATGATCTGTTATTAGATACATCAAATATCCTCCTTGAAGGGGAATATCTGGATAAACTTGTTTTTCTGGCATCGCCTGTTTCAGTTAAAACTCAGAACAGGCAGCTTAAGGACGTGGTTCCTTTATTGGTAAATCAAGAGACCCTGAATAATGGAAAAGTATTTTTCGAAAAATACAAAACACATTTTTTAAAAGCACACAAAGAGACTGGAGTTCAAACAAACGATATTATCGCCATTTTAAACTGGGAGTCCCGGCTTGGAATGTACAAGGGTAAATATGATATATTCAAGATATTCAGCAATCAATACTTTCATATTGATGAAGTTGAATTTGAACTTTTTCAAAAAGGCCATTATCAAAAAGAAGGGGCCATGGATAGATCTACTGCCCTTAAAAGACTTCAAAAAATAAAAAAACGCGCTCTTGATAATCTGTCTCAATTATTGATTCAGGCAAAAAATACAGGTTTTGATCCAAGGATTGTAAAAGGATCCTGGGCAGGTGCAATAGGTATACCACAGTTTATGCCCGCTTCCATGTCTTATGCCGTTGACGGGGACAAGGATGGCCTCATTGATTTAAATACTGTTCCGGATTCAATTTTTTCAGTTGCCACATATCTGAAACGCCATAAATATAAGGAACGGGGTAGAGAATATGCTTTTAAACGGTATAACGCCAGTGACACGTATGTCCGGGGTGTTAAATTGTATTCTGATGAGTTTGAAAAGCTAATGTCTCAACTCTGCCCCATTGAATGATTACATTGATTGGAATCATTCAGACTTTTTCACTGAAGGGGCCGGTGATTTTACTTTTTCTAGTTTTGACTGACCACTGATAAAGACTTTATCATTTTCAGTGTAGATATTCGTAATATCCATATCAATATTGAACTGGTCACTGCCTATTTTGGTGATAAAGGGTGTAAATTTTTGAATTTCAACGGGATATTCGATGCCGTTGCCAAGCGATAGCAATTGCAGAAGGTTGGCTGCCATTTTATCCGCTTTATTTTCATTCGGTATTTGTAAAATATAAGGCGTAATATACAAAAACCGTTTTGGAGCATCATAGCGCAAAGAAACGCTGCAACTTACATCGGCATTGAGGTTGCCGATGTCCATCAACAGGGCCTGATTACCCAATTTGGTTTCAAACTTGATATCTTTCCCGTTGATCGTCATTTCAAATTCCACCATATTCGACCCGATTTCAAGGTTTTTTATGGCTTGAATCAACAAGGACCCTTTAAAATACTGTCCCTTTTCAAGGTTCAGCGGCAAGGCAGTTTCAATCATCTGGATGATAACATTACGGGGAATGGCAATGCTGATTTCATCAGACAAAACAGTCTGGGCATGGCTGCCGGAAATATTTATCACCAATAGCAAACAAATAAAAATTATGCCCAGATACTTATTTTTCATAATAAGAAAGCCTCTCATCCTCCAATATTTTAGAAAATCCCAAATCAGATCAACCTGTTAATAAACTCTTATTTATAATGAAAAAACAAATATTAGTAAAGAAATATTCAAAAGGTTTAATCGGTGTTTTAGTTACTGTCAAAGGCCTGGCATATTTGTCCATTTCCATATTAATGATTTCACTGGTTGCTTTAATGTAGCCTTTGGCTGATAATTTTTTATTATTTGAGGATAATATTAAGATTTCTTTACAGGGGATTACCTTGATTTTATTTGTTATTTCTTGACATTTTGTCGGTTTAGCCTTACAAACACAAGTTCAACTATTGAATGTCAACTGATCCGAATACCGGAGGAACAATGGATTATAAAAAAACCTTGAATCTGCCCTCAACAAAATTTGCTATGAAGGCTAATCTGCCGCAACGTGAACCCCAGCAGTTAAAAGAATGGGAAGAAAAGAAAATCTATCAGAAATTAAGGGAACAGTCTAAAGATAAAAAAACCTTTATTCTCCATGACGGCCCTCCCTATGCTAATGGGCATCTGCACATGGGACACGCCATAAATAAAATTTTAAAGGATATTATTGTCCGATCCCGACAAATGGCAGGATACAATGCCCCTTATGTTCCTGGTTGGGATTGCCACGGACTTCCCATTGAACACAATGTAGATAAAAAGCTTGGTAAAAAGAAACAAGAAATGACCGATGTTCAGGTCAGACGAGCATGCAGAGCTTATGCAGCAGAATTTGTTGAAATCCAAAAAGAGGAATTCAAACGTTTTGGTGTAATGGGGGAATGGGATAACCCTTATCTGACAATGAATTATCCCTATGAAGCCAGAATTACCAAAGAATGCGGAGAGTTTGCCCTGGCAGGGGATATGTTTTTAGGTAAAAAACCCATTTACTGGTGTTGCAGTTGTCAGACAGCCCTTGCAGAAGCTGAAATTGAATACCATGACCATACCTCTCCCTCCATTTTTGTAAAATTTCCAGTAAAAGATGATCTGTCCGAATTTTTGCCGAATGTTACAGACGACATATTTATTGTGATCTGGACCACTACCCCCTGGACTATTCCAGCCAATTTAGGGATCTGTCTTCACCCTGATTTTGTCTATGTGGCAATTAAGACAGAGAATCATGGGGTTTTGATTGTTGCAAAAGATCTGGCTGACCAGGTAATGAAAACCCTTGGATTTGAAAATTATACTATTCTTAAAGAAATTGCATCTAAGGATCTTGAAAATAAAAAATGCAAGCACCCGATATATGACAGGGATTCATTGATTATTTTAGGCGACCATGTGACCCTTGAAGCAGGTACAGGCTGTGTTCATACAGCGCCGGGACATGGCACGGATGATCATATTGTGGGTGAAAAATATGGACTGGACTGTTATTCACCAATTGAAGATAATGGAGTATTTTCAAAAGATGTTGAGCATTTTTCCGGTGAATTTATTTTTAAAGCAAATATTTCCATTAATGAAAAACTGGACAGCTTGAATTTTTTGTTAAAGAATGAAAATCTGTCCCACTCTTATCCCCATTGCTGGCGGTGTAAAAGCCCGGTGATATACAGGGCAACCCCCCAATGGTTTATCTCCATGGACAAAATGGGACTTCGCCAGAAAAGTCTTGATGAAATCAATAATGTCCAGTGGATACCGTCCTGGGGACGTGAAAGAATTTATTCCATGATAGAAAACCGTCCTGACTGGTGTCTTTCAAGACAGCGGTCCTGGGGTGTTCCCATTCCTGTATTCCATTGCAAAGAGTGTAAAGAGGTCTATGTCACAAGGGAATCAGTGGATAAAATACATGAATTGTTCACGGAATTCTCTTCAGATATCTGGTTTGAAAAAGATGCAAAATTTCTAATGCCGGATGGCGCTAAATGTGAGAAATGCAGCTCAACCGAGTTTACTAAAGATCATAATATTCTTGATGTATGGTTTGATTCCGGTGTGAGCCATGCAGCAGTCCTGGATGAAAGACAAGGCCTTTCTCGACCTGCTGACCTGTATCTTGAGGGAAGTGATCAGCATCGGGGATGGTTTCACTCTTCTTTGCTGACGGGTGTGGGAAGAACAGGAAAAGCACCTTATAAAGCTGTTCTCACCCATGGGTTTGTTGTAGATGAAAATGGCAGAAAAATGTCCAAATCTATTGGGAATGTTGTGGCTCCGGAATCTGTTATTAATCAGTATGGTGCTGATGTGTTGCGGCTTTGGGCAGCTTCAGCTGACTATAAGGGAGATATCAGCATCTCCAATAATATTATCAAACAATTGTCAGATTCATACCGCCGCATACGAAATACCTGCAGGTTCATGCTGGGCAATTTTTCAGATTTTGATGTTACAAGCGATCTTAGATCCATAAAAGATATGTCCGAGCTTGACCGGTTTATTCTCCACAGACTGCATCACGTGGCAAATCGTTCACTTACCTCCTATGATAAGTATGAATTCCATACTATTTATCATACATTGCATAATTTTTGTGTGGTGGATCTGTCTTCATTCTACCTGGATATTATCAAGGACAGATTGTATACATCTCCTGCGACGGATCCAATGAGGCGTGATGCCCAGACAGTAATGTTTATCATACTGGATGCCATTGTAAAAATCATGGCACCGATTCTGCCTTTTACAGCAGATGAGATTTATCAGCATATGCCCAAAGAGTTGGATCATAAGGACAGTATCCATCTGGATTCCATGGTTGAGCTCAATAAGGAATGGGAAGATAAAGATTTGGCAGATATCTGGGAGAACATCAGAATCCTGCGAGGCGAAGTTACAAAAGCTTTGGAAGAAGCAAGAATAAATAAACTGATCGGTCATCCTTTGGATGCTGCCCTTGAAATTAAATTGCCGGATACCCTATTAAAAGAACAGGTTGAAAATTTAAAAGAAAATCTCAGTGATATTTTTATTGTATCCAGTGTTGTGATTGTGGATACAATAGATGATGCAGCTTATCACGCCAAAGAGATTCAAGGCCTGTCCATTAAAGTTAACAAGGCAGCAGGTAATAAGTGTGATCGGTGCTGGCGGTTTGATGAAAGTATTGGTATGGATGTGGAACATCCCACTGCCTGTGCGCGGTGTGCAACAGCTTTAAAAAAGATATTATAACCTAAAGGTCACACGTAACCTGAAGGTAACACGTAACCAAAAGGTCAAACGTAAATTGAATCTGATATCCTTAAAAGCTGAAGGAAAAATATGGATTCGTTTGGGCCTGGTCAGCGGATGTGTCATTTTCGTTGATCAGATCACCAAATATATTATTAAAATAAACCTGTCTTTATATGATAATATCATTGTGATAGAAAAATTTTTTAATATTACCCATATCCTGAATCCAGGTGGAGCCTTTGGCTTTCTGGCTTCCCAGTCCCCTGAAATTAGAAAATTTATATTCCTGTTCATGTCATCTATCGTGGCTCTTTTTGTTTTATGGTTTTATAAAAAGTGTGAAGAAAATTTTGTTTTCCTTTCCTATGGCCTGGCTCTGATTTTTGGAGGTGCTGTGGGAAACCTGATTGATAGATTTAAATATGGCAAAGTTGTGGATTTTCTTGATTTTTATATAGGTTCTCTCCATTGGCCGGCATTTAATGTTGCTGACAGTGCCATCAGCATTGGAATGGGCATATTGATCTATCACATCCTGTTTAATAAAATTCCAGATTTTTAAGCTTATGTATCCTGTTCTCCTACATATTGGCAGTTTTAATATTTACACCTATGGCCTTTTTGTTGCCCTTGGATTTATGACGGCCGTATGGGTTTCTCAAAAAAATGCAGCCCCCCATGGTATCCTGCCCGAGGCTATTACAGATATTTTCTTTGTTATACTGATATCTGCTATTTTAGGAGCCCGTCTTTTGTATGTAGGGATCAATTTTGACGATTACAAAGACAATTGGCTGGACATTTTCAAGATCTGGAACGGGGGACTGGTTTTTTTTGGTGGATTTCTTGGAGCAGTCGTAGCATCTTTTATTTATCTGAAGATGAAAAAGTTCAACATTCTAAAAACATTTGATATCCTGGCACCAGGTATTGCCCTGGGACATGCAGTTGGAAGACTTGGATGTTTTTTTGGCGGGTGCTGCTATGGTAAAACCTGCGATCTACCCTTTGCTGTAAAGTTTACAAATCCTGAAAGCCTTGCTCCTATTGATGTTTATTTGCATCCGACCCAGATTTATTCTGTGCTTTCCAACCTTATTTTGTTTTTTATTCTTATAGTTGTCCAGAAAAAAAAGAAATTTAATGGCCAGGTGTTTTTTAGTTATATCATGCTTTATTCAATATTCAGGTTCATTGTTGAATTTTTTCGAGGGGATTTTCGAGGAAATTTTATTTTTGACTTTATTTCCATGTCTCAGGGCATAGGCCTCATGGTTTTTTTAATTGCCCTTATTCTTTTAATTAAATTGTCCAGACCTACTAGTTATGGCCCAAAATAAAAACATACTTAAGCACAATGGATTAGACCTGTTTTTAACCTCTGTTCAAGAAAAGGATATTCCTGCCCTGGCTTTGATTTATGGTGAATCTTTTCTGGTAAAACAAGCCTTTAAAACTCTATCCTCTTTTTTGCTGGGAAAGGATAATCCTCAATTTGCCCTTGAAATTCTTGAAGGTGGTTCTGTTTCCATGGGAGATATCATTGAGCATGTATCCACTTTTTCTCTTCTTGTTTCCAAAAAAATCGTGGCAGTCAAAAATGCCCCTTTGTTTCAAACAAATCAGAGCAGTTCAGATATCAGTTTTTCTTTGTCTGACCTTGATCATCTGAATGATTTTATTGGAAAAGGCATTCCAAAAAATCATTATCTGATATTGATAACCTCCATTATTGATAAAAGAAAAAAAATATATAAAACAATCGCAGATAAAGGGTTAATCATTGACTGCTCTGTTGCTCAAGGGGCAAGAAAAGCAGACCAGGATGAGCAGAGAGCGGTTTTGAAGAATGTTGCAGGCCAGATCCTGTCAAAATCTAAAAAAACCATAGATAACCAGGCCTTTCATGCGCTGGTGGATTTGACTGGATTTAATCTTGATCTTTTATTTCAGAATCTTGAAAAGCTGATTGCCTATTCCGGTAAAGCTATGATGATTTCAATAGCAGATGTAAAAGCTGTTGTAAAAAGGGATAAAAAAGATCCAATATTTAATTTAACCAATGCGTTTATAGCTAAAGATGTTAAAAATGCTCTTTTTTATTTAAATTCACTTTTTAATGAAGGATTTCATCCCCTGCAGATATTAAAATCATTTGAAAATCTAATTCGAAAACTGATTCTGGTAAAATGTTTTACGCAAAAGCTTTATGAAAACAATAACCTGAAGGTCACACGTAAAATGAGTCTGAAAAATATGAATTTTAATTCATTCCAGCAAGTTGTACTTCCAAAAGTCATTAATCATGACAAACAATTAAATATAATTACAGAAGACCGGGACAAATATATATCAAACCAAGATTCAAAGACAAAAGCGAATAAGGCAAATGATCTTTTCCTTGCGTCCAACCCCAAAAATGCTTATCCTGTTTTCCAGATTTTTCAAAAATCTGAGAATTTTTCATTAAACGAGTTGAATCAAGCATTGATTTTTTTAGGTGATCTGGATTATAGACTAAAGTCTTCATCTTTTGATGCAAAGATAGCCATTGAAAATTTTATCATCAACACCTGTAGTAAAGGAGGGTTTGTGTATGCCGAGGAAAACAAAAATCGTCGCAACTATTTCTAGCTTAAATTGTTCTTCTAAGTTTATCGAACGGCTATATAATGCCGGTATTAATGTTGTTCGACTGAATACAGCCCACATGACCCATGACGATGCTTTGAAAGTGATCGAAAATACAAGACAGGTGTCAGATAAAATAGGGATTCTCCTGGATACCAAAGGCCCTGAGATCAGAACCTGCGATAATAATAAACCTTTGTCAGTAAAATATGGGGAGACCATACGAATTAAAGGCGCTCCTGAAGAAAAATCCAAAGGCAAGGTAATCTGTGTCTCCTATAAGGATTTTGTCAAGGATGTTCCCGTTGGCAGTTCCATAATGATTGATGATGGAACCATTGCCCTGGCCGTCATGGATAAGGATGACAAGTATTTATCCTGCTATGTGGAAAATGATGGGGTGATCAATGCCAGAAAAAGTATCAATATTCCGTCTGTTCATGTGAAACTTCCGGCTTTGAGTAAGAAAGATATAGGCTTTATTGAATTTGCCGCTGATAATGACCTGGATTTTATTGCCCATTCTTTTGTGAGAAATAAAAATGATGTCATAGCTGTTCAAAAAATTTTGAATAAAAAAAAATCTCCCATAAAAATTATTGCAAAAATTGAAAACTCCCAGGGGGTTGAAAATCTGAGTGAGATTCTTGATCATGCCTATGGGGTTATGATTGCAAGGGGGGACTTGGCAGTTGAAATACCAACAGAGCAGATCCCGTTGATCCAGAAACAAATTGTCAGGATCTGCATTGAAAAAAGAAAACCAGTGATTGTTGCCACCCAGATGCTGCATTCCATGATCCAATCGCCGAGACCCACAAGGGCAGAGGTATCAGATGTCGCCAATGCATGTCTTGATCATGCAGATGCCCTCATGCTTTCCGGAGAAACAGCCAGTGGAAAATATCCTGAAATGGCTGTCAGAACCATGGCAAGGATTGCCCAGGAAGTTGAGGACAAAACCAGTAGTTATATGAACGTGCCTTATACCCTTGAAAATAAAATCACGGCCTATCTTGCCAAGGCAGCTGTTAAAGCTTCTTTAAGACTGAACACAAAAGCCATTGTGGCGGATTCTTTAACTGGAGAATCGATTCGTGCACTTGCAGCTTACAGGGGAGACAACCCCATATATGGTCAGATATATGACGAACGGGTTATGCGCCGATTGTCTCTGTCCTTTGGGGTATTTGCCGACTACATACCAATGAATATCACAAGTCAGGACTCCTTAAATAAGTCCATATGCCTGTTGTTAAATGATAAACAATTTAAAGAGGATGACTTGATCATTGTTCTTGCAGGCAGCTTTGGCATTAAACAGGGAACATCTTATATTGAGATCAGCACGGCAGATAATTTCAAAAAAAAATGTATTTAAGAATCATATAGATTCTGAGCGTTATAGGAGCTTCGAACAAAAGGTCCTGCCGCTATTTTTTTAAATCCGATTTGTCGAGCTTTGTCCTCAAGCTGCTCAAATTCATCTGGAGAATAATATTTTCGAACTTCCAGATGGGTTTTTGTGGGCTGAAGATATTGACCAAGAGTTATAATTTCACAGCCATAATGAAAAAGATCCTTCATGGTTTGTTCAAGCTCTTCCATGGTTTCTCCCAAGCCTAGCATGAGCCCTGATTTGAGAGGCATTGAAGCATTAATAGCTTTTGCATTCTTGAAAAGATCAAGGGATTGCTGATAGTTGGCCTGGGGTCTGGCTATTGAGTAAAGCGATGGAACAGTCTCAATATTGTGGTTCAGCACATCCGGGTTTGCACATACAACTATCTTCAAAGCCTTGACATTCCCCTGGAAATCAGGAATCAAGACCTCAACTTTGGGATCATCGGGCAGGGTGGTTTTAATGGCTTTTATGGTATCGGCAAAATGAGAAGCACCGCCATCTTCAAGATCATCTCGAGTAACAGAGGTTACCACCACATATTTTAAGTTTAAATCAAGGGCTGCTTTGGCAACTCTCATAGGCTCATCAGAATCAAGGGGCAGGGCAGGGGCAAAACTAACATTGCAGAATCTGCAGTTACGTGTGCAATTTGCGCCTAAAATCATAAAGGTGGATGTGTTTTTGGAAAAACATTCAAACATATTGGGGCAGTTTGCTTCCTGGCAGACAGTGTGCAGCCCGGAATTTGAAATAAGGTTTCTTACCCGTTGATAATCCCCGCCTTTGGGAAGGTTTTTTTTAAGCCATGACGGCTTTTGTTTTGTTTTTTTATAGTTAAATACAGATGAAAAATGTTTTATAAAGGCAGTCTTTATCTGGTCCATTGAAATAGTATAATCCTTTGAGCCGGAACCTGACTCTGATTTGGCCATTTCATTTTTAATGGAAGTTATGGAAATATTGGCAAGTCCACAGGGGTTGATCCATGAAAAGGGTTCAAGATCAGTATTGATATTCATGGCAAGACCATGAAAAGATATTCCTTTCTTGATTGAAATACCCACACTGCCGATCTTGGAATTTTTCACCCATATGCCATGGTTTCTTTCATCTCTATCTGCATCAATGCCAAAATCTGCGGCTGTTCGTTTCATGATCTCTTCTAAGCCATGGACAAACTCCTTTACACCTATTTTGTTTTTTTCAAGATCAACAATGGGGTACATGACTGCTTGGCCAGGTCCATGATAGGTTATATTTCCCCCGCGGTCTGTTTGAACAACATCGATGCCTTTGGCTTTTAAGAACTCTTTGGAAACACTTAAATTTTCTTCTCCACCTCTTTTTCCAAGGGTGAAAACAGATGGGTGCTCAACAAAAAAAATCTGGTCCTTAACAAGACCGTTGCCAGTCTTGGCGTTTAAGGCTTGAATCTGAAGATTAAGCGCTTTTGTGTATTCTAAAGTATTAAGATCTATAAATACACAAGAGCGCTTTTTTAGGTTTACCCTCTCAGACATGGCTTTCTTGCTGCTGCAACTTCATCAAGCCGGGTCACTTTTGTCAGAAGCGGTGCTTTTCTTAGCTTTTCAGGATCTTCCGCAGCTTCTCTGGCAATGGCTTTTACTGCATCAATAAATTGATCAATATCCTCTTTTGACTCGGTTTCTGTTGGTTCTACCATAAATGCACCATCCACTACCAAGGGGAAGTAGACCGTTGGAGGATGGAATCCAAAATCCAGAAGGCGTTTTGCCATATCCATGGTGGTAATGTGATATTCTTTTTGAAATTCATCATTAAATACACATTCGTGCATGCATGGCAAATCATAGGGAAGATTCAGAGTGCCTTTCAGGCTTTCCTTGACATAATTGGCATTAAGGACGGCTAATTTACTGGCATCTGTAAGTCCTTTGGCGCCCATGGAAAGGATATAGGCATAGGCCCTTACCATGATACCAAAATGTCCGTAAAATGTATGAATCCTGCCCATAGTATCAGGAAAATCTGTAACAAGTTTATAGGTATCCAGCTCTTTTACAATCCTTGGTATTGGTAAAAAGGGTTCAAGGGTTTTGCCAACAGCAACGGGCCCTGATCCAGGACCACCACCACCATGGGGTGTGGAAAATGTTTTGTGAAGATTTAAATGAAGAACATCAATACCGATATCGCCGGGTTTGACAATACCCATAATGGCATTCATGTTGGCGCCATCCCCATAGACAAGCCCGCCTTTTGAGTGGACAATCAGAGCGATTTCTTTGATATCGGTTTCAAAAAGTCCCAGGGTATTGGGATTGGTCAACATGATACCGGCCGTATCTTCATCCATGATAGCTTCAACAACGGAAGGCTCAAGGATTCCATTTTTACCGGATTTGATATTAATGGACTCATAACCGCAAAGGGCTGCACTGGCAGGATTGGTGCCATGTGCCGTATCAGGGATAAGAATTTTGGAACGTTGTTTCCCATTTTTTGCAAAGTATGCATGAATCATGAGCATACCGGCAAGTTCGCCGTGGGCACCGGCAGCTGGTTGAAGTGTGACAGCTTCAAAGCCTGTTATTTCTGCAAGATATTGCTCAAGATTATACATTAGTTTTAATGCACCTTGAGAAAATTCATCACCTGATAATGGGTGAGCACTGGCAAATCCCTGTCGGGCAGCCTGAACTTCATTGGTTTTAGGATTGTATTTCATGGTGCAGGACCCCAAAGGGTACATGCCGGAATCTACTCCAAAATTCCATTGGGAAAGCCGGGTATAATGTCGGACCACATCCAGTTCGGAAAGTTGGGGAAGGTTAGGCGAATCACCTGTCAGGTTTTCATCAAGGGGTTCTCTTTCAACATCAGACTTTGGCAGGGACATTGCACATCTCCCGTCACGACTTTTATCCCAAAGCAATGGTTCATTGAAAATAAGGCCGCTTGTTCCAGGTTGCTGATTCATTATTGTACCTCCTTTGCCAATTGATCAATGTCTTTTTTTGAGATAGTTTCTGTGGCACAAAACAGATAATGATGTTTGAGTTCAGGATAGAATTTATCAAGACATATTCCTGCAAATGTACATTTGTCATTAATCAAGGCTGCTCTTTTTTGCTCAAACCCGGCAGGAGCTTTCATAAGAAATTCATTGAAAAAAGGTGTTTCAAAGACAGATTCAAAGCCTGCCTTTTCAAGGCTTTTTTTCAGATATACGGCTTTATCATGGTTTTGCCGGGCAATTTCCCTGATACCGATCTTGCCCACAGTGGCAAGGTAGACAGCAGCTGTCATGGCGTTAAGCCCATTATTGGAACAGATATTTGAAGAAGCTTTTTCTCGTCTGATATGCTGTTCTCTTGTGGCAAGAGTTAAAACAAAACCATCAGCACCATTTGCATCCTTGGTTTTTCCGATTAAACGACCCGGAAGGTTCCTCATTTGCTTTTTGGTACCGGCAAGTAATCCCAAGCCCGGGCCGCCAAAGGATTTGGCAATGCCGAGACTCTGACCTTCCCCAGCAACCAGATCAGCACCAAAACTACCTGGATTTTTTAAAAGACCAAAAGCCAGTGCTTCAGTAAAAGAGGTTATAAACAAAATCATTTTTACATCTGCAACAGCTTTAAAGGCAGATAAATCTTCAATATTACCGAAAAAATTCGGAGACTGAACAGCAATCCCTGCAATATCATCCATGGCTTCAAGGGCTTTTACATCTGTAAGACCCTCTTTTGTATAAGGGATCTCAACGATTTCATATCCTGAAGGGCTGATATAGGTATGAATGATCTGTCTGTGACTTGGATGGGTAAGAGCTGAAACCGCAATCTTATTAGCTTTTGAGTTTTGTCTTAATGCAATCAGGCAGGCTTCTGCAAGGGCAGTCCCGCAATCATAATGGGATGCTGTGGCAATATCCATTCCTAAAAGTTCTGTCACCATGGTCTGGAATTCATAAATACCCTGCAAGGTTCCCTGGCTGACTTCCGGCTGATAGGGGGTATAGGCAGTCATAAATTCTGATCTTGAAATCAGATAGGGGATAATGGCAGGTATATAATGATCATAGCTGCCGGCACCCATAAAGCATTTGTAACTTTTACAGGCGATATTCAAAGAAGCAAGCTCTTCCATGTGGACATTAAGTTCCCACTCTGACAAGCTTTGTGGAAGGTCAAGACTATTTGTTATTTTTAGATCGTCTGGTATACAATTGAATAGATCATCCAGACTCTCCTGTCCTGCGACCTTGAGCATACTTTCAATATCTTCTTTGGTATGGGGAAGATAGCGCATGGCATTTTATCCTTTCAACATATCAAGATATTCATCTTTATCCATAAGATCGTTAAGTTCGGAAACATCCTCAGGTTTTACTTTGATGAGCCACCCATTGTCATAGCAGGATTCATTCACAAGTTCGGGTGCATCCTCAAGGTCTTCATTGATCTCCACAATTTCTCCTGAAATGGGGATATAGATTTCCGAAACTGCTTTGACGGATTCCACACTTCCAAATTCATCGCCTTTAGAAAATGTATCACCTGCCTCGGGCAGTTCGACAAAAACGATTTCCCCAAGCTGGTCCTGGGCATAATCATTAAGCCCAATTGTTACAATGTCGCCGGAAATTTTTGCCCATTCATGGCTTTTTGTATATTTTACGTCATCCGGCAAAATAAGATCATTAATCTCTTTCATAAAAACCTCCAAATATTAATTGTTAAATAAAGTTATCTATTTTTTTTCTGGCAGTTCTGTCAGGTCGTATATCTGTCACAATGGTTGCAGTTATATTTCTTTTTCCCTCTTTAAGTGTCAAAATCGTGCCAGGCGCAAGTTTTTTTGAAACCATTACAAAACCACAGCTAATACCTTTTATTTTTAAGTCCTGGGGAAGATTTTTTGAGCTGATACTTACAATTTCCCCATTAAGCCAACTAATCCCCATATCAGTGGCACAGGTCAGCACTTTGCCAATTACTTTCTCAGTTCCATTTATTACCTGGGTATTTTCTCCCGAAGAAACTTTTCTTAAGGAGTCACCTACAAATGGATAGATAAATGAATTGTCTTTGTCTTTTAAAAGGGCATTTGCCCCAAGAAATTTTTTTGTGAAATTTGTTTTTTCTTTGTTATAGGGCAGGGCAAAATCCCAAGGATGGTGTAAAAAACTCCAGTTGCCAATGTCCTGGTGGGACAGCGGCAGACAGGCACCGGCCCTTAGAGAGTCCCTGGCTCCCAAACCACATGGAGCAATACCATAGTCGTTGCCGGCAGATAAAATATCCTTCCAGAGCTTAACAATGCATTTCGGGTCAAGGAAGATCTCAAATCCAAATTCACCTGTATATCCGGATCTTGATAACAATACCGGAGTTCCGTCCAGCAATTTGACCCGGGATTCACCCGGGGCAGATTCATCAAAATTACCTTTAAATGAAAAATAGGGCATTTTATCAAAAATTATTTCAGGGTTTTGAAGCACTTTGGAAAGAATCCGGGCAGAATTGAAACCCTGTATATCCATTTTTCCAACTTTTTTGCTTAAATCCTCAATGCTTACATCCAGACTTGCTTTGTTTGCATCCAGATGCAAGGCAATGGTTGTTCCCATGCCTGCATTGACACAAATCATAAAGAAAGTAGAATTGAATTTATAAACAATGGCATCATCCAGACAATGGCCGTTAGTATCCAAAAAAGCGCCATATACACAACGACCATTTTCCAGTGCGGCAATGTCTCTGGTAAAACAATAATTGATCAAATCAAAAGAGTCATTCCCGCTTACATTGATGCAGGCCATGTGACTGGTATCAAATATGCCTGCTGATTTTAAAACGGCAAGGTGCTCATTTTTCACTCCGGTTTTATACCACAGCGGCATTTCAAACCCGCCGAAATCTGCCATATTTGCCCCTTGTGCTTTATGCCAGCCATTTAAAGGCGTGGTTTCGAGACTGGTAGTCATGACAACTATCCTTATTTATATTTGTATAAATTAAAAAATATAGGGAACTTTTAAATTATAGGATTTATAGATAACAAAGGTTTCTACAGATCTGACACCTTTAATTTGTGACATTTCTTCGGTATAAAACTCAAGCAGTCCAAAACCTTTTTTAAAAAGAACAAGAACCAGAAGGTCATATCTTCCTGTAACAACACTAACTGAAATAACACCTTTGAGTTTACTTATTTCCTCACCTTTTTCCACCAGATTCATCTCTGCCAGCTTGATTCCAATTATAACGGCACGATGGTCCGGAAGGGTGGCAGGGTCAACAAGGCCGCAAATTTCAAGAACACCCTCTTCCTGGAGCTTATTTACTCTGGACCTTACAGTATTCTCGGTTATGGCGAGCTTGTCAGCAATCTTTTTAAAGGATTTTTTCCCATGTCTTAATTCTCTGATAATGTCAATATTAGTATCATCAATCTTCATGGTTTCCTCATTTTCAGCTAAAAGTTTTCAATAAAAATAAAATCAATAAAATTGTTATTGAAAAATATCTTAGAATAATGGTATTGTCAAATAAAATTTAAATAAATTCATGAAAAATCAAATTTTTTTAATAAAAATTAAGGGAATTTATTTAAATTCTATTTAAAAAAATGTAAAACGATCATACTATAATAAACTCATTTTTTGTGAGTGGAGTCAGGCTTGTATTATTGCATTTTTTTTGTAGATTTATTGATAAAAACACAATAAAATAAACCTGACCCCCCGTCTGCAAGGACTTAAGGCGAAAGTTGAGTAATAAAAGTATAACCCTAATAACCACATGCCCTGGCGGGCACAACAAATTATGAAAGAGTAATGAGATGTGAGATATGAGTTATGTGGGAAGCAAAACGGATGGTTTTTTCTCACTACTCAAAACTCATATCTCACTACTTTCATATAAAGACTGGAGAATATAATGCCGATAAAAATTATTGTCATTGGAGGCGGTCCTGGAGGATATGTTGCAGCTTTAAGAGCCGCGGCTTTAGGAGGAGATGTTACGCTCATTGAAAAAGAAAATCTGGGTGGTACCTGCCTGAATTGGGGTTGTATTCCATCAAAGATAATGAAAAATACAGCAGATATTTTTCTTAAATTTCTAAAAGCAGATAACTTTGGAATCAAGGTTCAGGGAAGTGTAAGCCCTGACATGACAACATTGATGGAAAAAAAGGATAAGATTCTGGAGAGCCAGAGGCAAGGGATTGCAGTCTTGTTGAAAAACCGCGGTGTTGTCCTTCAAATGGGCAGGGCTGTGATAAAATCCAAGGAAATTGTGAAGGTTATCTCAAAGGATGATGATTCAAAAGAACTTGATTATGACAAACTGATTATTGCCACAGGAACAAAACCTTTGAATGTTGCTGATTTCCCCTTTGATCATCATCATATCCTGTCATCCAATGACATCCTGCAATTGGATGCCGTTCCTGAATCTCTTGTCATTGTTGGAGGCGGGGTGATTGGCTGTGAATTTGCCTGTATATTTTCAGCTTTAGGGGCAAAGGTGACCATTGTTGAGGCCCTGTCAAGGCTGCTTCCCTTGCCTGCAGTGGATGAAGACTGTTCTAAATTATTGTTAAGAGAGATGAAAAAAAGAAAGATTACTGTTTTTTGTGATACCATTGTCGAATCATCTGATATAAAAAAGGATTTGGTTTCCATCCATCTGGAATTATCTCCGTTTACGGATAATCCAAAACCAAAAAAATTAAAAACCAATGTGATTGAAGCTCAAAAAATGGCTGTCTGTATTGGCAGATCAGCTCTATCCTCTGATTTAGGATTGGAAAATATCGGCCTTAAAACCACGCCCCAGGGTTGGATTGATGCCAATGAAAAATTGGAAACCAGCGTGCAAGGCGTTTATGCCATAGGTGATATTCTCGGCCCTGAAAAAGTGATGCTTGCCCATGTGGCATCTCATGAAGGAATTATCGCTGCACAAAATGCAATGGGAGATGAAGGTATCATGGATTATGATGTGATTCCCGGGGCTATTTTTACCATGCCGGAAATTGGCACGGTTGGATTGAGTGAGGTAGAAGCAAAGAAAAAAGGCTATGATGTGGAAGCATTCAGCGTCAATTTTCGAAGTCTTGGAAAAGCCCAGGCAATAGATGAGCTGGCAGGAATTGCAAAAATGATCGTTGAAAAAGAATCCAAGAAGGTTCTGGGGGTTCATATGATCGGTGCCCATGCAACCGACCTGATTGCCGAAGCAACCCTTGCCATCCAAAAAGGATTGAGTGCAGCAGATATTGCCCACACTATTCATGCGCATCCCACACTGGCTGAGATAATGGGAGAAGTTTCTTTAAAAGCGTGTGGCAAGCCGATTCACGGTTGAATCAATAAAAAAATGGTTCAAACCCGAATCTTATTTGTGTCTGGTTTGAACCATTTACCTGATTTGATTAAAATTTTTCCTTCTAACTGAAGAAAAACATTATCCAGCTCATGAAAAGTCTTTAGGTGAGCTTGTAGCACACTTGCCCAAACTGTTGTTTCCCATAAAACTTGACACACTCATTTTTTTACGTGCATCTTTACTTTTACATTCAGGACAGGAAATATATTTGTCTTCACCGCTAAAAACCAGTTTTTCAAATTCTTTTTTACATTGATTGCATTGATACTCAAAAATGGGCATGTGGTCTATCCTTTTATATTGATTATGTTGTTCAAGTTTTTGGTCAGGCACTGAATATTAGTCAGATAATAATTCTTTTTTCTCTTTAATCAATTGGTAGAGACCAAAAATCAAAAGTTGAACATACAATTATGAATTTTTTTTGCAAAAACATAGTCTACTCTTTTGTTAACATGTTAATTGTCCTTACACATAATTAACATATTATTAATGTTATCCATACGTTTTTTTCTATTACAATTCTCTTTTTATTTTATTATTTCTTTAAAAAACAATAACTTATAAGCCATATTTCCAAAATTTTAATGCTTGGCATGCTTGTTGATAAAGCTATTGGAGAAAAGGTATATTAATAACAATAAAATTATTGATAACAATGAAAGGAAAAGAGAGATGAAAAAAGTATTTGTGTGTTTTCTTTTTTCTGTATTTTTTTTATCTTCGCCAGCATTTGCTGCTGAAGATATGGAAATACTTAAAAATGAATTGAAAAAAATGTCTCAAACCATGGAGGCCCTGCAAAAAAAGATAGAATCCATGGAAAATGAAAACAAAGAAGAAAAAGAAGAGGTTGAGTACCTCAGTGACCGGGTAGACAAGACAGAGCTTCATACTGTCACTGATAGGATTTCCCTTGGTGTTGAAGCGAGGGCAGAAGCTCACAGCCTGTATTATAGCGATATGCAGGTGGCACCGTCTGCATTAACTCAAGCGTTTTTTACACCCTATAATCCGATTGCTCCTTTTACTGGTGGATTTAATGGTGGAAACTTAACCCAGATTCAGGGTTTGATTGCAGCAATGGCAACTGCCGGTGCGATCCCGCCTGCTGAAAAATATAATGCAAAAAATGAATTTTTGCCCACTAACAAGTTTCACTTGAATATGAAGGCAAAGGTTAACAATAATCTAAGTTTTGATGGAAGGCTTGCCGCATATAAAGTGTGGGGGGATTCTTCAGGAATAAAAACCAATACTGGAAGTCTTGGAGATGTAACACTTGATGGCAACACATCTTCGGTTCCCCATGGTGATACCATAAGTCTTGAGCGGGCATATTTCCTGTATTCAAATACAATAGATGAAATTCCTGTCAGTTTTTCTCTTGGCAGACGTCCTTCAACGGACGGACCCCCCATGGAATATGGAAAAAACAGCCTGGAAGCAGGATCGCCTCTTTCCAGCATTATCAACTGGCAGTTTGACGGAGCGTCTTTGAATTTCGGTCTGGAAGAAGCACTAAATATCCCTGGAGCTGCATTTAAATTTTGTTATGGTTTAGGGTTTGAAGGCGGATGGGGCAATTCCTATTCACTTCAGAATACTTCAACGGATGTTGATGATGTCCATATGTTCGGGGTGATTGCAACCCTTTATAATGATGATTCATCCAGTGCTGTTTTTAATTATGCCCATGCATGGGATATTACAGATGGGTTTACCGGGTTGACCGTCATGCCTTTTATTCCAATTAAAAATGCTGATGGTACTTATACTTTTGAGCCGAATGCTGGTGGCTATATCAGCCGAATGCAGCCTGTAACTGAAATCGGAGACTGGGATGGGGCATCTTTTTTGTTAAGATCCAACCTGGATGAGCGTACAGGAAAGGATATAGATTTTTTCCTGGCCCTGTCATGGAGCCATACAGATCCTTCACAGATTTCTCAGAATCCCTTTTATGAGATAATGGGCCAGGGCTTGTTAAGCTCCAACGGACAGCTTGAAGCCCAGAACGGATACAGCTTATATGCCGGTGTACTTTTTCCCATGCCTTTAGATGCAAAGCTGGGATTTGAATATAATTGGGGATCAGAATACTGGTTTAACTTTACCGGAGCTGAGGATGCCATTGCAGGCAGTAAGCTGGCTGCCCGTGGCAGTGTCTATGAATCCTATTATATTCAGCCGATTATTTCAAATAATTTCTTCTTGAAACTGGGAATGAAATATTATGATTATGAATATACAGGAAGCGGCAATCCACTTGGTGCACCTGTAAAAATTTCAGAAATTAATTCTTTGAATGCAATATTTCCGGTCATTGATAAAGTGTGGGACCTTTCCGCTTCTATAACAATGCGGTTTTAAAGGAAAGATAGAAACAAAAACTGAATTGATCTAAAAAGATAAAGAGAGAAAATAAATGAATAAAAAATTAATTGTTCTTGCAATGGTGGTCATGTTTGTATTATCCGGGGCAACTCTTTTGTTTGCCCAGGGTCCTGAAGGGAATAAGCGAAAAGGCAAATATACCTATAAAAATGTTTATAAAGTCTGTTCAGAAAGGGGTGAAGTTGAGTCAAAAACCCCTATTGTCAGCCCGAGTGATAAGACTATGGCACAGTGGGAAAGAATTTTTGAAAAAAAGGATTTTGATTTTTTTAAATGCAGCAACGAATGGAAAAACCTGTCCGGGGAAGATATCAACGATATATATTCTTACCTCTATAATTACGCTGCGGATTCTCCAACTCCTGCTAAATGTAAATAATGCTTAAAAAAAAGAGTTAATTCATTTCCCCTTTTGAATTAACTCTTTTTCTATTAATCAGTTTCTTAAAATTATGGTATGATCAGAAAATCTTTGAATCCATAAAAATATCTTCAAATATAATGTCATCTGACTGCATGCACCGATTTTTTAATTGTCTGTATTTTTCCAGCAGATTTCTGCCCTCATCCGTCAGTCTGGTACCTGTTTTTTTATCAGAAAGGACAATTTGTTTTTCAAAATTTTTTTCAGTGGATTTGATCTTACTCCAAACAGCTTTATAAGACATTTTCATCTCTTTTGATGTCTGATTAATTGAACCTGTCCGATCAATGGAATACAGGATTTGCATCCTACCATTTCCCATGATGATGCCCCCATCATCGCTGATAAGTATCTGGTTTGATTTGAATTTCATTTGTTGCCTTTATATGAAACACCACAGCCCAAAAAGGCATAGTGCACCATTGGCATCACCTTT
>JACNHV010000126.1 GCA_014383445.1 Candidatus Desulfobacula maris
CTATTAATGGCTTCCCATGAAAAGTAACAATATTTTTATATGGTATTGTTTTAGACCCACCACGAGCAGTTATTAAAGCTAGCACTTCCATATATAGTCCTTTATTTGACTCTTCTGTGTACCATTAGTATACAGAATTACAGTATAAGACCTTTGCACGACTATTCTGAATTCAAGTCTCCGATCCAGCCACGCACTTAATTTTATTAATTAATTTCACCATATTTTTTACTTAAATTGCTTTATACTATTGATTTTATTAGCTATTTGTGCTATCATGTCACTATTAAATTAACAGTTAGGAGGCATCATGGCTTACAAAAAAATCGAACAGTATCTTTCCTTTGCTGACATCGCTATCCAAAAGAATGCTGATAAAAACCGCTCATTATTATTCCTGAGGCAAATCGATAAAACCATTGACTGGGAACCTGTTGATAAAATGATCATGAAATTCTATATGACTGGCAAATCCAGTGAAGGTGAAAAAGCTTATCCACCATTGCTCCTGTTCAAATGCCTCCTGTTGCAGAAATGGTTCCAGATTAAATCTGATCCGGAGCTTGAAAGCCAGATAAATGACCGTATTTCTTTCAAATCGTTTCTTAATCTCCCTATGGAGTATCCTTCTCCTGATCATTCCACCTTTTCAAGGTTCCGGGGACGGCTCTCCAAAGAGGCCATGATTGAAATTAATAGTGTACTTCTCAAACAATTCCATGACCAGGGTCTTTCTATTAATGAAGGCGTTGCTGTGGATGCCAGGTTGATTGAATCTGTTAACAGACCTATTTCTAACAAAAAAATAGATGACTTCAAACAAAAGTTTGAAACGCCTGAAGGCAAACTGGACAAGAACGGTAATCCCAAAAAGTATTCCAGAGACCTTGATTCTAACTGGGTGATTAAAAATGATATTCCCCATTACGGCCTTAAAGAACATGCCTCTGTTGATACAGTTAATGGTTTTATCCTTTCGACCACTCTGAGCCCGGCCTCTCATAATGATTCTATATATCTGCCTTATGCGGTTACTTACAGTATGCATACAAAAAATAAAATTAAAATTGCTTATGCCGATAAAGGGTATCCTGGCGCGCCAAACCGCAACTTCCTTGCTTTAAATAAAATTAAGGATGGCATTATGCGGAAGGATACTGTCAATACCAAATTAACCGACTTTGAAATCCAACGAAATAAAGCCATCTCCAAATACCGGTACATAGTTGAGCAATATTTTGGCATAAGCCACAAATATGACCAGGGAAAGCGAGCTCGGTTTCCAAAGATAATGAAAAACATAATTGATGTCATGTTCAGGCAGTTTGCCTTTAATTCAAGAAAAGGGGGCAAGTTACTTGAATATCTCCCTGTTTAGTTGGATAGGTGCGCCCGGACACCAAAATCCGGGGAAAACGGCCTCAATCGGAGGCAAAAGCGGGTTGGAATCCCGACAACTTTCTCCAGAAAAGGGGGTTTTATGGTTTATGATCAGCTTTTTTAAGCTCTGATTTTTAAAAAATTTTTTTAAAATCTACAATCCCAGGAAATATGCTCATCTTTCAAAGGTCTCAAAAAGAGAGCAAGTGCCAGCAACATTGCATTATGCTGCAATCGAACTTCGTTATGTGTAGATTGTCGCGCTTTTATCCCAAGAGAATGTCATGCTGTTTTACCCATGCAGTATAAAGGTGGGCCTGGCAGCTTTTACCACCAGGCCTAAGCAGACAGCAGTCTACCGCACTGAGCTATCCCTTGGCATCGGAGTCCCCTCTCGTATGCCTCTGTTTCACTCAGATATCTCTATTTGGTCACAATTATAAATCAATTCTGCGCTGATCGTTTTTTCCTGTCTGTAAAAAGCCTCTGCCAAAAGCAAGGTTCCCATATTCATGATCTGGCGACGGTTCCCCCTGCAATGGGAAGACATAATGCTTAACGCATCCGGATCAAAAAGGTTTTCAGAAGCATTTGCATTGGCGATCCTAAACTTTATAAACTCAAGGCTGTCTTTATCATTTAAGGTGTTCAAATTAAATTGTCCGGTCAACCGAGTTCTAACAGGAGCCATAATTTGCAGGGACAGCTTTTTTTCAAAGGTTTCATCACCCACAAGTATAAAACTTGCTGCCACTGTTTCTTTGTGAGGATTAAACATCAAAGAGCAGATGTCCATTAACGATTCTTTTTCCATTAAGTGGGCATCGTCAATCACAAAAACAGGGAACATGCTGCGATTTTCAGATGCCATCTGTGTGATTTGTTTTTGCAACTTGATCAGCAAGGGTACCGTCCTTCCACTGGTCACCACGCCAAGGACATCGGCAATTGCCTTGAGCATGCCGTTTCGCTGTAATCCACCATAATGGACTAAGGCGGGTCTGTAACAATTGGCATCCAGCCGGGATAAAACATAGTGGACTAAAGTTGATTTGCCTGCACCGGATGGACCGGACAGGGCAAAACTTTTTCCGGTCGAGATCAAAGATAATGCTGTTTTTAAAAATCGATTATCCTCATCACCCAGATAAGGTGTCTTTAACCGGTAGGTGTCTGCAAACGGATGATATTTATAATCAAAAAATTCTGCGGGAGATTCTCCATGGCTTATCATTATATTTTCCTTTATTGGTTTGGATGTTCAAATCGTCTTGCATTGGCACTCAGATCAAGAATGCGTGCTTTTCTCATTTCATTCCCGTAGTAGATACAGGTCTTGTCCCAGGGCATATAATAAATCATCACTCGTGTTCCCGGCAGACAGTCAGGAACCTCGTATTTGGTTTTTTTAAACCTAATAGTGGAGTCGTTGTATACCCGGCATCTGCGCTCCATTCTAAAGAGGGCATCAATATCAGTTGATGGCGGCAAAATGCGGCATACATTTTTAACCTGAAGTCTTTTTTGCAACGGTGAGCATTCTAAAGAAGAATGGATGGTTTCATGATAGCTGCTCATCCATATTTTAAAAGCATCATTGATCTGTTTTAGCGATTTGAATTTATCACAAAGGAACTGATCTCTGACGGTCCTGAAGACCCGTTCTACTTTTCCACGACCTTGGGGTTTGTATGGCGGAGTATGAACCAAATCGATTGCACTCCTTGCACACAATATTTTCAGGTGACGACTGCTATACGCTGCACCATTGTCGGCATAAAAACGCAGGGGCATTCCAAATCGCCTTACCGCTCCCATGAGATCATAAATTAAAGGCTCAACAGATTCGGTAAGGTAAAACCCGCCATGAACAATAAATCGGGTGCAGTCATCTAAAATTACATGCAAGTAGGTCTTTTGTTTCTTCTTACCGTTGAACAATTTGGGGCCGTGGAGATAGTCCGCCAGCCATAATTGCCCAAAATGATCAAATGCAAAGGGTCTTGTCTGTTCCTGGTTGATATGCGGATCTCTTTGGAGATTGTTGGCTTTGGCATATCTATAAATCGCAGATCTGCTTGGTTTATATCCATTCCAAATGCCTTTCTTAGTGAGTTGTTTAATCATCCGGGCAATGGTCCATCTTGGGTGTTCTATTCGCAAGGCAGCCATTACTGAGGTAATATCATCGGGGATCTTGTGGTTGCCTTTATCGGATCTTGTTTTACCCATCAGGCCCGGCAGCCCCTGATGAAGATACCGGTACAACCATTTTCTTAAAGTTTCAGCACTCAGAGTAATATGGTTACCGTTCGGGTGCACATAGCGATTCCAGGATGCCAGGTCAAGCACCTCTCCTGCAGGAAGATCATTGGCATCTCGGTGCAAAAGGGGGCTGATAATCCCATAACGCCATAGGGCAAGATCTAAATTTTTGTCATTTTGTTCTGTCATTCAAACCTCCGTTATTAAAAAATTAAACTCTATGGAGGTCCGATTAACAAACTGTCTGATTTTATTAAATATACGTTTTGTGTTGGTGAACTTTTATATCACCTGTCCGGGTAAAAAACCCAGGAAAACTCCCGGGTAAAGTATGTCCATTGCTTGCTTGCTGACAGACAAGCAGATGTGCTGCCATATTCCTGCTTGATCCAGTCCCGAATTGATATGGCCTTGGCAATCAATCTTTGAATTCGGGTCCAGTTGCTGCCGGTGTGCCGAGCAATACCTGCAATACTATTTCTCTGCTCATACATTTTTAAAATATACATCAGCATACATAAAGAAGCCCGCATTATGGGCAATAATGCATGAGGCAGGATAGAAAATGTTTTTCGTGGGCATAAATCATTATCACAACGAAATCTTTGGATATTTATTAATTCATCATCAAATAGATACCGGCTGTAAAAACCCCATTTTACATAGGTGTGACGATTCCCACAGTGGGTACAACAAATAATTGAATCGCAATTTTTCCTTGTGATTTCTGACAGAAAAGATATTAAAGAACTCCAGGGGTGGTGCATGTGTTTTTTTTCCTCTCTTTTTATTTTGGACGGTAAAATAATGAGGTATAACACATGCCCCCCCTCTTATCCCCCCCAAAAGGGGGGAGGAGAATAAAAGGCATAAAGCGGTTCCCGCTATCTCGGCTTAAAAAACCTGCATTTTCTTAATTTCTGATACCTGACTTTTTTTCACTTAGGTAAAGGAATTTAGGATTTTCGGTGGGATCTCAGGTACATTTTCGAACTTCTTTAGAGCTATACCCAAACATTCTTTCAGCTCCCGGACTGAATTCCATTACTTTGGGCTCAGGGTCTTGAGCGTCAGTTATTATTAACGACACATTCTTGGCAGCGTTAAAAATGGTTCGGAGTCGTTCCTCGCTACTTTTAAGAGCCTCCTCTGCTTTCTTGCCGGCGGTGATATCCTGTATCATACATAGATGACATGGCTGGGTTTCATTTTCAGCCTTTAAAGGAGTAATCTTCATATCGATCCAGACAAAAGAACCATCCGGTAGGATATACCTCTTTTCCATATTGAAACCATTTATTTTACCTGCATTCAACAAGGTCATATTGTCTAAGTCTTCCTGTACATCGTCAGGATGTGTAATGCTCATCCAATCTATAGATAGCATCTCCTCTAATGTTCTGCCGGCAATCTGGGCAAATTTTGGGTTGACTTCATAGATATGTCCTGGCAATGAGTCTATTAAGGCAATGCCAT
>JACNHV010000081.1 GCA_014383445.1 Candidatus Desulfobacula maris
CTAAATAGGGTTCAGGCAAATCAAAGTGTGTTTCACCGCTATCGAATAGACCATTCCCATTAATATCCCCAAATTTTTCTTCTCCTCTCGTCCAGGCCGTAAAGGCGACTATGCATTCAGCAGATGTTGCGGGCGCAGGAATAACAGAGGGTGCGAACAGCTTATCTCCAGGCAGCCATTTTACTGCACAGGATCCATTGGTTAATACGCAGGAACCTTTATTGGTTGAGCTTGTAGCGTCTGGGTTATCAAAAGAGTCTGCTGAATCTGAAAAAGTGCCCCATTCCGTTCTAATATTGACGACCTGTCCTTCTACGAGCTGCTCATTAATGCCATTGGCTCTTATTATCACCGATACTTCCTCGGCTCCGTTAAAGCCTTCTGAACTAAAAACTGAAACAAAATCCGGATCAAACCGGATAGTAAAATCCCGGTGACTCACAATACCTGTTACTGCTGATGATGCTGTTGCTGATGAGTTCGTCGAGTCTACATCACAGCCATTTAATAAAATTAACAGGTATCCGGCAGTAATAAGGGTGGATAGTATTGATTTATTCATTGGCATTACCTGTAAAAAATTTGTATCTGATTGAATGAACTTTACTTCTGTTGTTATTAAAGCTGGAGGCATCTTCAGTAAAAAAGTAAAATCTTTCAAATCAACGAAAGCACACCCCTCCAGGTTTTAAACTTTACAGGGTTTTTATAATGATGCTCTTATTGCTTTAAGGGCACTTACCAATGTCACCATCAGGCATGATTGCCTGACAAAAACTGGTGCCAGTTTTAAGAACACTGCTTATCTCGGCATTCTTCAAATTAGCGCGATTGAAATCTGCGCGTTTAAGATTGGCACCATTAATATGCGCCCCTGCCAGATTGGCGTGAGAAAGGTCGGCCTCGATCAACGTGGTGTAATCAATTATGGCTCCCGTCAGGTTGGCGCCACTTAACCTGGCACCCTGCAAATTGGCCATGGTTAGATTTGCGCCGGATAGATCCGCCTTGCTCAAATCTGCGCCTTCCAGATTGGCATTGTAAAGATTGATACCAGCAAGATTGGCACCGCGTAAATTAGCACTTCGAAAGGATGCGCGATTAGCAAAAGCATTGGTTAATTTTGCACCCTCCAGACTTGCCGTGGTCAGGTTGGCATCGGTTAATTCAACCGCTTCCAGGTCGGCCTCACGCAGATTAGCAAACCTCAGGTCTGCGCCACGCAAGGTTGCGCCATACATGGATGCGCGAGTCAGGTCAGCCTTTTTCAGATTGGCTTGTGACAAATCCACACGTACAAAATCCACATAAACCAGAGTAGCGCTTTCAAAGTTGGTAGCGACCAAATTTCCACGATTGAATGTCACGTTAAAAAGGTATGCACCCTGAAAATCAGCACCTGACAAATCAACTCCACTAAAGTCTTTATAGCGCAGGTCGCACTGCGGACAGGACTTTCCGGGATGCTCTGGATCGTAGCGACCTTTTTGGTATACCCGCGTAATCTCTTCAATCGTGCTACACGAAGAAGTAACGACTGTAACCGGTAAGGTTAAGGCTACAAGCATTAGTAGACGTAAATATCCGTCAGACTTTCTGGTAGCTGGCAATCTTGTTTTATTCATCTATCAAAATCCTGCCATGTATCAAGGAATGTAATTATTGGTAGATCGGGCAAAAGCTTCAAACACGTTCGGCAACTTAATGTTGCGCTTATCCAGTGCTGATCTACGCATGGAAACCACGTACTGTTTTGAAGTCTGTATCGGAATTTCGTCAATTGTTTTGCGCGCGCTAATCAGGTCAAGGGCCATATTAGCAGCAACTTCACCCTGTTCGTATGGAGATACACCGATCGAAACCATAGCGCCATCGCTGGCGTTGAAGATATTCATACCCAAAACCGGAACCGGAGAATGCTCCTCCGTCCAGGTGGCTACCTCTTTGGCAGATACAGTTTGGCCTTTATCTATTTCATCTATGACTCGGTTATCGCGATAAAGCCTGCGATAGCCACCTATCAACAAAAAATCGGTTTCTTTTGCTGAATCGAGTACATACTCCTTCCATTCGGTAAAGGTATCAAAGCTTTTGTGACCGTTATATACAACCGGGTCCCAGTTTTCTGTTTTCATATAATTGTGATCCCTTTCGGACGAAAGAGATTTGTCTGATATAAACAGGGCGCGAGGCTTACCTTCAATCTCGGAACTTGCAGCAATTGTTTGCATCATTTCAACCAGTGCCCGTACCGGCTTTCGTTCGTAAATCCCTGTTACATTATTTGCCCTGTCGTATCCATAGGGCTCAATACTGCCGTTGACGCCAACAAAAATAATTTTTATGCGCGGATGATTAATAAAAAACCTGGCAGCCAGTTCCTGCGCATCGTCATCAACCGCTATTAATACGTCCGGTTCAAGGTTTTCGATAACATTGCGAGCACTAATACCTGCTCGCCGCAGATAGTCTTTACTGGAGTGTTTTTTGGTTTCCATAAAATTTCTGCGGATATCAATCCAGCTTTTGTCGCCCAGAACACGATCCAGACCCACATCAACTTCCTGGGTCCAGATATAATCGGTTGAATAACTATGCAAAACCATGATTCTGGGGCGATGCGTGCTGCTCCACAGAACCACCGATAAAAGTGAAACAAAAAAAGCTCCCATAAAAAATATTTTTATATTTTTCCCCATTACAGAATTCCCAACGATTTCCAGAAGGGTATGGAGACATAAATTGCCACCAGTTTGCAGAAGAAAAGGACAACGTGCATGACGGCAACCCGTTGATCATCTGTGCGCGCCTCAGGGCCTGCCATGGAAATAAACTGCGTATAAAATGATGCCTGATAGGGCCAGATAAATGTTTCCGCCAGCAACAGAATGATAAATCCAATTAACCATGGGTTGAAACCGATATGCAGTGCTGTCGGTATCAGTATTGAGGCAAATATAATGACAGTGGCATTGATAGGAAGCGCCAGTCGCACTACAAACATGGCTGCCGCTACTATCAAAACAAAAGCAATGAAATCACCGGCCATGAAATTACCGATCCATGTGAGATTTGCAGAAAGCCATATATCAAGCCCAACGTACCGAATTATCGACACAATACCAATCAATGAGCCAAGGAAAAACAGAAAGCTCCAGTCAATTTTTTTGCGGAAATCATTTTGATCCAGAAAGCCGAACATCAGCAGACTAAACAATATAGCCAGTGCAACCCATGGAATGTCAATGCGGTGCAATGATGAGGTGAGGAAACTGGCCATTAATGCAATAAGGCCTAGCACACCAGCCCATTCAATTGCCGACATTGATCCCAGCAGATGGATTTGTTCGCGCACAACCTGTTTCGGAATTGCAGGATTCCCGGTTGTACGAAACAGTAACAATCTGGCCAGCCAGTAAAGAACGAACAGCACGCCTCCGCACACTGATGCGGCATAAAACCAGTGCAGCCACTGAAATAAAAATTGTTCCTGCGGCGGAAGCATTCCAAAAATCACGAAATTAACTGATTTACTGCTAAGAAAAATGGCCGAAAAAAGGCTTATCCCGGAAATAAGACTCATCGATAACCCCGGAGCCTCACGCGCAGCAGAATCCTTATCCATAGCACCCAATAAATCCGTTAAAAACGGGGTCATGATAGCAACACGTCCATTGGTGGTAGGTATCACAGGGGTAAGAAATGCACCGGTGATAAACAGTGAAAAATTATACCAAAATTTGCTGTCCGGACCGACCCTTAGCAGCCACAACAGCATTCTATAGCTCAGCCCCGAAATGGAAATTACGGCACTGAGTCCAAGAATGCTAAGTGCCATAAAAAAGCTATCTGAAGCAAAACCACCAAGCGCCAGTTCAGGTGGTGCAACACCCAGAAGAATTGCGCCCAAAACCGCAAACAGCGCCGGAATAAAATCAGGAAGCAGACGAAATACCCACATCATCACTATGGAACTAATAATGCCCAAAAAATACACGGCCTGTTCATTGAGAAGGGGATGACTAGTTGATAGAAAGTAGCCGATTACCGCTGCCGGTGCCAACAGTGTCATCATCCAGCCGAGAATAATACGGGGAGACTCTAAAAATTTTTTAGCTATATCCCAATGCTTGATTTCATGCTGTTTTCCGCCATTCAAAAATCGCCCGCTAAACGATGCCAGCATACGTTCACGAAACAATGCCATTTGCGCCAGTTTTTGCATGGGGCCAGCGGGAAGCACCAGCACACGAGATGACCGGGTTGCAACTGCGGTTGCAACATAGAATTCTAAACCGATAGCGGCCTCTTCCCCCAGAAAGCCACTCTCCAGGATTACTTCTTCTCTACCGGTACTAAAGGCGCCATCAATAATCAGATACATAAAAGTAGCAGAGCGGCCCATGCTGTGCAATTCTTCACCAGCTTCTAACGTCCTGATAGATACGTGGGGTAGAAGTCGTGCTAGATCGGGAGCGGCACATGCGTCAAATAAGGGTTCATTGCGCAGATATACGGCAGCGCTATCAGTTTCTGTGATCATTAGCGCCTGTCCCCCGATATATATCTGAACAAGTTTTTAATTTTACGCAAAAAACCAGGATCCATACGTTGCGCAAATGCCGCCTGACGCAGGCTCTTTGCTGCGTGAGTGGCCATCGCCTCGAGACAAGTCCGGTCATCCTGGTCGAACATTCCATCGATCTTGTTTAAAGCCTGAACGGCACCAATAATCTCACCTTCCAATGTGCGTACGGGTACACACAGTATGTTGCGGGTGGTAAATCCGGTTAGCTTATCGACTTCCGGGTTAAAGCGATCATCTCTATAAGCATCGTTGATTATAATGCCGTCCCCCGTCTGAAAAACATGGCCTATAAGGCCTCTATCATTGGGCACGCGAATTTCACCGATACTAATTCCCATAGCCTTACGGGTGTACAGTTCATTGGTCCGTGTATCATTCAGAAACAGGCTTGCACGCTCTGCCCCTGTTTCTTTTGCCGTAATGTCTAAAATCAGCTCAAGCAACGGATCCAGATCGGTAATACGTGAAGTGATATTATCGAGATCGGCCAGCATTTCTGGCAGTCTGCGCGGACGCTTACTGTAGCTAG
>JACNHV010000078.1 GCA_014383445.1 Candidatus Desulfobacula maris
TTGCACATCGGTTCTTAATAATCAGAGGATCGACCTTGTTATCAAAATGATAGGCTGGGGTTCCTTTTCTGGCAGAAAATGGAAAGACATGGAGATAAGATATGGGGAGTTTTTTAATCAGCTCATAGGTATTATTAAACTGTTCCTGGGTTTCTGAAGGAAATCCAATTAATATATCTACACCAATGCCTGCGCTGGGAAGGGTTTCATGGATTTTATGAATGATATCTTCAAATAATGCCACATTATATGGCCGTTTCATTTTTTTTAGAATATCATCATCCCCGGATTGCAGCGGAATGTGAAAATGATCACATAAAATATTTCCATGTTTTGCAAGATTAATAATGCCTTCGTTGATCTCACCTGGTTCAATGGAGCTGAGTCTGATCCTGTAAACCGGTTTTTCATGGTTTATTTTCTCAAGCAATTGCAAAAGAGATGATTTTTTTTTAAAGTCAAGGCCATACATTCCAGTATGAATTCCAGTGATAATTACCTCTTTAAATCCAGAATCTTTAAGTTCTTTTAAATGTTGAAAAATTTCTTTCTCTGGCATGCTCACAGAAGATCCTCTGGCATAGGGAACAATACAATAGGTACAGAAAGCATCACAACCATCCTGTATCTTAAGATATGCCCGGGTCATTTCTCCTTCCACCGCATGATCAAACCCAAGAAAAGAATTTGCTTTGCTGTGATCTGTTTTTCTAAATTTAAGAGACGAGTTGTTTTCACAAATAGCGGTAATATGGTTTGCGATTTTAAGCTTGTCTTTATGGCAGACAATCTGGCCAAGTCGATCAATTCTTTTTATCTGGTCAGGATCAGTCTGGGCATGGCAGCCCGTGACAATGACTTTTGCATCGGGATTTTCCCTGATAATTTTTCTAATGGCCTGTCTTGACTGCATACTGGCCTTTGATGTAACAGCGCAGGTGTTGATGATAAACACATCAGTGTCCTGTTTTTTGGCACCCTTTATCCAGCCCTGTTCCTTAAGGCCTGCAGCAATACCATCACTTTCATATTGATTGACTTTGCATCCCAGGGTTTGAATATAAAATTTTTTCATTGAATAATACCGGCTCCCAGGACTCTGGCATCCTTATAAAAAACCGCAGCCTGTCCAGGAGTAATCGCATTCTGGGGTTCATCAAAAACAAGTTCTCCGCAAGATCCGTTTAAAGACAGTGATGATATGGCGCCTTTGTGGCTGTATCTGATTTTGGTCATAATATCAGAGATGATTTTCCGGTTTGGAAAATTCCAATTTATCTGGGCAATTTTAATGTTTTTTTCAGACAGATCTTTTTTAAAGCAGACCCCCAGGACATTATTTTTCATATCAATTTTTTTAACATAATAGGGTTCTTTTGCCGGGCAGTTGATGCCGCGTCTTTGTCCTATGGTAAATTTATGCAGTCCCTTGTGACGGCCGACAATTTTTCCATTCATATCTATAATATTGCCGTGTTGGGGAGATATTACTTGTTTTTCCAGAATAAAACGTGAAAAATTATTATCATGTATAAAACAGATGTCCTGGCTTTCACTGGGCTGGGGCGGGGCAAGGTGCTTTGACCTGGCAAATGCCTTTACCTCTTGTTTTGTCATCCCTGCCAATGGGAAAATAATTTTTTCAAGCTGGTCGCTGGATAAAAGGGAGAGAAAATAACTCTGGTCCTTTAGCGGATCTATTCCTTTTTCAAGATAGCAATGGGAAATTTTTTTATTTGGAAAAGAAATGGGATTAACAACTGTGGCATAATGGCCAGTAGCCAGGAAATCTGCCCCCATGTTTTGAGCTGTTTTCAAAAGTTCTCCGAATTTTATCTCTTTATTGCAGATAATACAGGGGTTTGGGGTTTTACCTTCAAGATAGGTCTGGATAAAATACTGAACAATTTTTTTTTCAAAGACTTTAGAAAGATCAATACAAGTGACAGGAAACCCGAGCTGGTTTCCAAGACTGGTATGATCTGCCGGCTCTTTTTCATAACCCGTTGTAAAATGAATGCCAAAAACATGTTTGTATTTCTGTTTTAAGAGATAACCTGAAACAAGGGAGTCAACCCCGCCACTTAAAGCAACAGCAACAATCGGGTTTTGCATCATGCAACTTCCTGGGTCTTTGAAGAAAACAGCCCCATGGCCCGTGTCGGGCAGGTTACAATACAAAGCTCGCACACACTGCACTTTTCCTTGTCAAAAATAACTTCCATTTCCGGTCGTTTGATATACAGGGCTTCCGTCGGACAGACTGCAGTGCAGGAGCCGCAATGAGTACAGATCTCCTCATCTTTATAGATTTGATGTTCAGGACTGGATATACAAACCCCCTGGTCTTTTAAAAACTTTATGCCCTTATTAAATCCTGCTTTAGATACTGAGGAAATTTCCAGCACCATATACCCCTCTTTTTTATTGGATATTCTGGCACTTAAAATATTAAATAAAAGGTCATATTTTTTTGTTAACTGACAGACCAGTGCTTTCTGGGCAACTTCCGGTGGAAAGGTCAGTATCATTATTTTTGAATACAATCTAAACCTCCAATTTTTGTCTTATATAAATAATTTTCTTTGACAAAAGAGACACATTAAGTATTATCGCTTACAGGGTCAAAATTTATATTAACATCACTGATGTTATATTATAAATACCATAGATAAACAATCTTGTTTTTAAGGTGTGAATTATGAACAGATTTGCATTTGAATTATCCAGTTATACACTTAAAACTTTTTCAGGTTTTTCAAATGCAAATATCAAGATTTCGGGAAAGCAGAATATCCCGGATGGATCAATTATTTTCACGGCAAATCACTTTACCAGGATCGAAACCATTTTTCTCCCCTTTCATATTCATAATATCACAAAAAAAGAAGTCTGGTCCCTTGCAGCAGCAGAATTGTTTGATGTGCAGATATTACAAGGATTTCTGAATAATCTGGGGGCCGTATCTACAAAAGATCCCCAAAGGGATGAACTCATTTTAAAGACACTTTTATCAGGTGATGTTCAGTGGATTATTTTTCCCGAAGGCATGATGGTGAAGAATAAGAAATTGATTAAAAAAGATCAGTTTGCTGTGACGGATGAGGGGACAGTGAAGCGGCCTCATACCGGTGCTGCCATCGTGGCCCTGCGTTGTGAATTTTACCGCGAACGTCTCAGAAGAATGAAAGATTTGAATGAATCTGAATTTGATAGACTTGTTAACGTTTTTGAAATAGAAAATATTGATCAGGTACTTAATCAGGAAACACATATTGTTCCTGTTAACATCACCTATTATCCTGCAAGCCCAAAGGAAAACATTTTAAGCAGAATTGCCCAGATAGTGATGAAAAACCCTTCAAAAAGGGTTATGGACGAGTTAATGACTGAAGGCAGCATGCTGTTTTCCAATGTGGATATCAATATTCGGTTTGGGGAACCCATTAATATTAAGGGGTATTTAAATGATCCCTATATTGAAAGCATGCTGACGACCAAGAGAAAAATAGAGCTTGATGGTGATACCAATGCAAAGCAGAAATTAAAGCTGTTTTCAATTGAAATCATGGAAAATTATATGTCAGCCGTATATGCCATGACTACACTTAATTATGATCATGTTCTGGCCTGTATACTAAAACACTTCCCTTATAGAAAAGATGGAATTGACATATATGAGTTCAAATGCAAGGTCTATTTTGCAATTTCCTGGCTTGTTTCCGACAAAACTTGTTGTTTATCAGATGTGTTTTTTAAAAATCAAATCCATCTTCTTACAGATGACCGATTTAAAAGATTTGCTGATTTTTTTGCTATTGCCGAAAATACAAATGTTATCAAAATAAAAGATGGTAAAATATTTAAAGATCAGACCAAATTTATTACCAAATTAAATTTTCATACCATCAGGATAGAAAATCCCATTCTTGTCATGGCCAATGAAGTAGAACCGGTAAGGGAGGTTGAAGAGTTTTTAAAAAAAGTTGCTCAAAAATCCAATGATGAAATAAAGAACCTTGTAAAAGATATTATTCTTGAAAAAATAGATAGGGATTTTTACAAAGATTACAATGACAACTATATTGATGGAGAATCAAAGGAAAAGAATATTGGAAAACCCTTATTTTTAAAGCATAAAATTGAACAGGCAGGTATTTTATTGATTCATGGCTATATGGCTGCCCCTGAAGAGATGAAAGCTTTTGCACATTATCTGCATGAAAAATCTTTTACGGTTTATGTACCAAGGCTTAAAGGGCATGGGACAGCACCAGAGGATCTTGCAAAAACTAAATTTGAACAATGGGTAGAATCAGTTGAAGAAGCCTTTATCGTCTTAAGACATTCCTGTAAAAAAATAATTGTCGGCGGTTTTTCAACAGGAGCCGGACTTGCTCTGGAGCTGTCCACAAGGGTGGATGATATAAAGGCTGTTTTTGCTGCTGCTCCTCCCATGAGGCTTCAGGATTTGGGATCATATTTTGTTCCGGCCATTGATACCTGGAATGCCATGATAAAAACAATTCATCTGGATGCTATTGCAAAAGAATTTATTGAAAATCATCCTGAAAACCCTCATATCAATTACGTCAGAAATCCTATTGCAGGTATTCGCCAGCTTGAAAAACTCATGGACCATCTTGAACCAAAGCTTAAAACCATCAATAAACCAGTCCTTGTGGTCCAGTCCAGAAAAGACCCTGTGGTAGATCCTCAAGGAACTCTTAAACTGTTTGAGCGATTGGGATCAGATATCAAAGAGTATTATATCTTTGACTATGAGCGGCATGGAATTTTAATAGGGGAGGGTGTCAAAAGAGTTTATAAATCCATTGAAAATTTTATCAGACAATGGGTTTAAGCAAGTTAATCCAGAAAAAGGAATTTTCAGAAGCGTCAAAAAAGTGCTATTTAGCCAAAATGCCAAGATTGGCATTTTGGCTAAATAACGTCAGTTATTTATAATTTAGCAGCCAAGTTTTTATATGTCACAATTTATTAAGGGAAGGGAAGGCAAATAAAAAAGGCCATAAGTCATTGGGTTAGACTTACGGCTTTTGGGGATTGGATAATTACAAGGGTTTGTTTATTCTTCAACAATCATCATAG
>JACNHV010000311.1 GCA_014383445.1 Candidatus Desulfobacula maris
CCCTTCCATATCATCCTTTACAAAAAAGGAGTATGAAGCATTTTTTAAGGATTTTTTCTTCCTGGCCCATGAAAACACCAGACCCGCAGCCACCCTGGCTTTTTTAAATGCCGACTGGTACGATTTTGAATCCACCCCGGCCGCACAGGAAGACCCCGGCAGATCCATCACCATATTTGATTACCACAGGCTCTTGACACAAACGGGCTGGAAGGTCATCCGTCGCATTGAAAGCCCCCTGTCCACGGAGCGCCTCACGGGCAGCATGGTAAAAAAAATGCAGGACAGCCGAATCCTGGGCACCACGGGCAGAACCCTTTTAATAGCAAAAAAGAGTTAGGCTTTTAGAGGTCAGGATTCCGCAGATTCCACAGAAATACCCAATACCCATCAAATTGAAACACCCATTGAAATTCTTAAAACCGCTGTTTGTACCCCAAAAACCCGGCGCTAAGACCAAAAAACACCCCAAATTAGAGCGATTTTTCCATAAAAACAAACACTTACCGGGGTCAGACCCTGAAACTCATTTTTTATGAATACCGGCAATAAAGATAGCCTGACCCTCAACTGAGTCATCTGAGTAAATCTGCGTCCCATAAATAGCACTTAGATCAACGCAGATCCCCAGGATTTTGTAAAAAACAATCAGAGTCATCTGAGTAAATCTGCGTCCCATATGCCTGATAATCATATAAAGGGCGTAGCAAAAACTGAACGCTGACTTTTGCTACTATCAATCAGCTTGGAAGACAATTAAGAAAAGATATCCATCCTGTCATTTTAAACCATGCCGGTGAAGTTCTGTTGAAACAAATTTTGTTCAAAGGAAACCCTGTCCTGGTGAAAGACCCAAAGCATAATAAACAATTTAAAATGGTATCCCTGTCCAGGATTGCAGATTTTAATTTTTATTTGAGAAAAATGCAGTCAGGACTGAAGAAAAGTATTTTGGAGGCATAAAATGGTTGATAACGATATATTGTTTGCCAAAATCAGTTCTGTAAAAAAACATTTAAACCGGGTGAAAAAACAGGCCGGGATAACTTTAAGTGAATTTGTAAATAATGCAGATGCCCAGGATATTATTTTGTTTAATCTTCAACTAGCGATTCAAAACTGCATTGACATTGCCGCCCATATAGTCAGTGAAGAAGTCATGAAAGTCGCTGGCAGCACCAGTGAAATGTTCTATTATCTTGAAGAAAACGCAGTGATAAAGCAACAGCTTACTGAAAAAATGATAAAAGCGGTGGGATTGAGGAATCTCATAGTTTATGAATACGGCAACCTTGATATGAAAATGATATATGAGGCATCCCGGCATGATATCAAAGACCTCAATGATTTTTTAAAAGCTGTTGTAAATGCATTCAATTTGTGAGCTTTAAAATCCTTAAAATGCTGTTTTTGCCCCTTTACACTTTATTTTCAAATTATGGTGGGTTATAATACAGCAGTCATAAAATTTGATGGAGAGTTACCATGGAAACACTGATTGATGATAAAAAAATTAAGGATCTCTTTAAACAGGCAATTATTGAAGCGATTGAAGAGAAAAAAGACGTAGTACATGAATTGTTGATTGAAGTAATGGAAGATATTGCCTTGGTTCGGGCTATTCAGGATGGCGAGAATTCCGGCCCGGCCTGTAGAGATGAGATTTTTCAAATTCTGGAAGCTGAATAAGACGTTACATGAGAACAGACTTTAGAAAAAGTTTCGCCCGAGATTTACAAAAGCGGAAAAACGATTTGGTTGTTTTTATCCGTGCGTTACACCGAAAAGATATTTATCGTTACTTTCCTTAATAAATTAAAACCAAACTACTGGCAGAACCCTTTTAATAGCAAAAAAGCACTAATCAAGCTTAAATCCTTAAAACCCGGTTTTTGACCCCAAAAACCAGGCCCTAAGAGCAAAAAACACCCAAAATTGGTAAATATTCGGTTTGTTTAAAATTTTAAAAAAAGTTCGGGACACAAGCAAATAAATTTGATATAAGAAGAAGCATGAATGCTTTTTGTCAAACATTATTGCCGGCCTACACACCTAAAATTGATAACAACGACATTGAACCATCCCCTCAAATTATCATTTCAGAAAGGGAATATTCTGAACTTAAATGGGAAGTTGGTTATTGGCAGTCCCTGCATCAAAGATCCATTGTTCGTGAAATAAAGCTCAAGCAAACAATAAAGGAAAAAGACGGTCAAATACGAGATCTGAAGAATCGTGTATTTGGGAAAAAAAGTGAAAAAAAAAGTGCCAGTAAAGATACAGGCAAATCGAAACCTGATAAGTCCAAGCGTCCTCGTGGTCAACAGCCCGGCAGCAAAGGACATGGGAGGACAAAACGACCAGATCTCCCCGAGCAAGAAGAAGAGTCTAACTTTTTACAAGATCCAATATGTCCCAATTGCAACAAACCATATGTGCCTGATGAAAGTAAGGAAGCTAAAATAATTGAAGTTGAAGTCAAGGCTTATACTCGTAAAATCATACGTCAGTGTATGAAAAAAGACTGTTTGTGTAAGGGTGTGCCCAATACAATTACTGCGCCCATGCCTCCCAAG
The DNA here is from genome assembly GCA_014383445.1 of Candidatus Desulfobacula maris. Classification (GTDB taxonomy): domain Bacteria; phylum Desulfobacterota; class Desulfobacteria; order Desulfobacterales; family Desulfobacteraceae; genus Desulfobacula; species Desulfobacula maris. The sequence continues at coordinate 2,577 of JACNHV010000311.1, forward strand.
GTCATACCGAAAAGTCCATATGGAATTTCAATCATGGAAGCAGTCTTGTTAAGCAAATTTCACTATTGCCAGCCAACCAATCGTCTTCTAAATCAGTATAAGGAGCTGGGGTTACCCATTTCTCCCGGAACCATTGCAGGAGATTTAAAAAAGCTCAAAGAATTATTCCAACCTGTTTACGATGCACTCTACAATCATCAAATGACAGAAGACAGATTCCATAATGATGAAAGCGGCTGGAAAGTTTTTGAGACAGTTGAAGGTAAAATCGGCAACCGCTGGTGGTTATGGGTCAGTCGTTCTGTATCAGTTGTTTATTTTCAGATTGCTCCAGGCCGTGGTGCCAATGTCCCTGTGGAATATTTTAGTAATATACAGAAGAAAAAAATTATTGTTATCTGTGATCGATACAGCGCTTATAAATCCTTGGCAAAACAACTGCCTTTCATCATCCTGGCTTTTTGCTGGGCGCATATTCGTCGTGACTTTTTAGATGCGATCAGAAAATATCCGGATTTGGAAGAGTGGGCACTACCCTGGGTTGAAAAGTTCGGAGAACTATACCACATTAATAACCTGCGTTGTAAAGAATTTGTTCAAAAATTTCCTATTCAATGGCAACCAGCATCATTCAAAGACCAACACAAGAAACTGGTTGAAAAGATGGATGAAATAGCTAAAGAACGGGATGCTTTTATAGCATCACACAATCCTGATGATCTCGATTCAGATCTGCTGTCCAACGTTAAATACAAGATTTTGACAAGTCTTAAGAACCATTGGGAGGGTCTGAGCATATTTGTTGAGCACCCTGAAGTGCCGATGGATAATAATAAAGGAGAACGGTCAATCCGTAATCCGGTAACAGGACGTAAAAATTTTTATGGTTCCGGCAGCCTGTGGAGTTCTCAACTGGCTGCGATAATGTTTTCTATCTTTCAAAGCATGGCTTTATGGAAGATCAACTGCAAGCACTGGCTGAGATCCTATCTGACGGCCTGTGCCAAGAATAATGGCAAAGCACCTGAAGATTTATCCACCTTCCTGCCATGGGCTATGGATGGAGACCGTCGACAGCGACTTATCAAACCAGTACCTGACTCATCATGACCCGTTACTCTGGCCGGGACTTTACACCCAAAGAAATCAAACAGATTCGATCCCTTATAAAGCAAAATCCAGGGTTCAACCGGATGCGGCTTTCAAAAGAAGTATGCCGGATGTTTCAATGGCTAAAACCAGACGGCAATCTAAAGGACATGTCGTGCCGTGTTGCTATGCTGCGTATGCAAAAAGATGGTACTATTGTGCTGCCCCCTCCCTCTCATACCAAAGGAGCTGTAAAAAAAATTAAGTTTACACCAGCAACTGATCCACACAGCCCTGTTGTTTGTGCGGTCAACGAACTACCACCACTATCTTTACAGCTGGTTTCCAAAACCACCTCTGCGTTGTGGAATGAGTATATTGAACGATATCATTACCTCGGGTTTACCCCACTACCTGGAGCTCAGCTACGCTATTTTATTACTGCCGGCAAACAAATTGTTGCCCTGATGGGATTTGGTGCTGCTGCATGGCAAACCGCACCAAGAGATCAATTCATTGAATGGAATCACGATCAGCGCAAACGCAATTTGTCATTAGTTACCAATAATGCTCGATTCCTTATTTTGCCTTGGATTCAATCGAAAAATCTTGCCTCGAAGATATTGTCATTAACCGCACGTCAACTTCCAAACGACTGGAAGGGAAAATATAATATCCGGCCAGTGTTGATGGAATCTTTTGTACAAAAAAATCTATTCGCAGGCACTTGTTATAAAGCCGCTAACTGGATCAAAGTTGGTCAAACCAAAGGTCGTGGGAAACTTGGACCACCGGGGAAGATTAGTGTTCCCATTAAAGATATCTGGGTGTATCCTCTTGATAAAAAGTTTAGAGTTTTGTTGAAAAATTGAATCAAAAAAAAGAACTCGAATATTTACATATCTATTGACTTGATCACGATATTGGCCGGTTAATATAATTGGTTCCGATTAATTAAACCGGAGTGAGATTAAATATTTTCACTTCCTCTTTCGATAAATAAGAGCACCTGGCAAACCGATCGGTACCGGGGCGGTTCGGCTGATATGGCAGATTAATTCCCAGGCAGGTATAACCCGCGTTCAAGAAAATATCTATTTGGCAAAGCAATTACACATTACCAGAGTTGATATTCTCGGGTTTGAATTTGAGATGGGTCTTTGGGGGAAAATTCACAGTCCTGATTTTATAATCAAACACTCTCCAGATTTAGTCGTTATTGTTGAAACCAAAGGGCTCGAAGACCTTGATGTGCCTCTCAAGATGAAGAGGTCGCGTGAGTGGTCGGCGATGAAAGAACCGGTGGATGTCAAGCGAGTTGTCACCCTTCAACGTCGATTTACAAGGTATATCCCTGTCCCCACCAGAACAAGAGCACAAAAAAGATATAGGGTTATCTGCTCGTTTAGAAATACGGCTCCGGCAATTACCCCGAAAATGG
>JACNHV010000077.1 GCA_014383445.1 Candidatus Desulfobacula maris
AGGGATGAATCCTATGAGGTCAATCTTCAGATGGCAGGCCCTGACAAAAACAGCATGGCTGACCTTGAAAATTTCTATCTCATAAACAGCCGTGGCGATCGTGTTCCGTTGAACATCGTGGCATCCATCACCCATAGCCGGGGCTATGCCGGGATCAGGCGGGTGGATTCCGACCGGACGGTCACTGTGACGGGGGATGTGGACACCCGGGTGGCAAATGCAGCAGATATTATCGCAGATACCAGAAAACGGTTTCTGCCCGAACTAAACAAACAATTTCCCAATATCACCATAGGCCTTGAGGGTCAGGAAAAGGAGATGAAGGCCTCCATGGGCGGTATGATAAAGGCTTTTGCCATTGGTATTTTTGGTGTGTTCTGTCTGCTAAGCTTTCAATTCAAGTCTTATCAGGAACCATTGGTGGTCATGGTCACTATCCCTTTTGCCTTTATCGGTGTTGTCTGGGGTCACATTTTTATGGGACTTGATATATGCATGCCCAGCATTCTTGGCTTTGTCTCTCTTGCCGGTATTGTGGTGAATGATTCCATTCTCCTGGTCAGTTTTATCAAACTCAATACAGCCCGGGGTAAATCTGCAAAAGAGGCCGGGAAAATGGCATCAAGGGAAAGATTCAGGGCTGTGATGCTGACCTCGATAACCACCATTGCAGGCCTTCTGCCCCTTCTTTCGGAAAGATCAATGCAGGCCCAGATCCTGATTCCCCTTGCCTGCTCCATTGTGTTCGGGCTATTGATGTCCACCATACTGGTGCTGCTGGTGGTTCCCTGCCTTTACGCCATGCTGGCGGATTTTAACCTGGTTAGGATTGAAACAGAAGTGCCATAAGTTCTATCTGGCCCATGAAAAGATTCAGCAACTATGTCTGCTGAATCTTTTATGCATCAAATTGGACAAATGTAAATTTGACAGACTATGAGGTTCTGCCATGTTCCTGGTTTAATTGGGAAGGATAGATGATCTTGCAACCCTGGCCTCATCAAAAGAGGCCATCTGACACATGATTTTGCAGGCCGCATCTGCCTTATCAATGGCAAGTGCGGCTCCTGTGCCTTCACCCAGGCGCATGCCAAAATCGATCAAGGGTTTAAGCTTCATGTGTTCAAGCGCGGCTTTCTGTGCCTTTTCAACTGATTTATGACCGGAGATAAGATACCCCCTGACACCCGGGTTGATGAGAAAGGCCACAAGTCCTGCAGCCGTTGAAATAACGCCGTCAAGTACGACAGGGGTCTTTTTTGATGCCGCTGCCAGAACAGCCCCGGCAATACCCGCAATCTCAAAACCTCCGATCTTCTGAAGGATTTCAAACCCATTGGAAGGATCAATGGTGTGAAACGCAAGGGCTTTCTCAATGACCCTGGTTTTGTGGGCAAGCCCTTTATCGTCCACCCCTGTTCCCCTTCCTGTGGCCTTATCAGGTGGTATGCCTGTAATGACAGAAATAATGGCAGCGGCAGAGGTGGTATTGCCGATGCCCATTTCTCCGACGCCCACAATATCAATGGGGTGCCGGTCATAGGCATCAAGAAAGGTATTCATTCCGTTTTCAAGGGCCAGGATCATCTGCTGCTTTGTCATGGCATCCTCAATGGCAAAGTTTTTCGTTCCTCTGGCCACCTTTTTGATGATCAGTTCTGGATGGGGGTTGAATTCCCGGGATACACCCATATCCACCACTTTCATCTCGATGCAGTGGTGGCGGCAAAGCACATTGATGGCAGCGCCGCCATTTAAAAAATTATCCACCATCTGGGCCGTGACCTCGGAAGGATAGGCTGATACCCCTTCCTCTGTGATCCCATGGTCTCCGGCAAATACAAACAGGTTTTTTTTCTTGATTTCAGGGTTCAGACTGCCTTGGATCAGGCTGATCTGGACGGCAAGATCTTCCATTCGGCCAAGGGCGCCCAGGGGCTTTGTCTTGTTATCAATCTTTGCAGTGGCATCAGCCAGCAGGCAGTCCGACAGGGGGGTGATGTTCTCAATCACTTTTCTGCAAAGGCTGTCATATGCCAGATCATTCAGACTGATGCCGGGCGCCTGGCTTTTTTGTTTTTCTTCATTTGTCGGCATGCCAGAGGCCAGGCTGAAATCAAGGATATATTTCAGGTGTTTTCCGGAAAGCACTTCCGGCATGAGCTGCGGGACTTTTTCCGGGGCAACAACCGCTTCAATTATTAACTTAAGCGCACTTTCATGGGTCTGCATGAAGGGCACGGCCTTTTTCATGTGATCTTTTGTCATGCCGTAAACGCCGGATACTTTGGCTTCCCTGTAGTGGATAAGGTTGAGAAGATTGGTTTCAATGTGCTCGTTTTTTGAAATCCCGCTGAAAAAGGAGATCTGGCCCCCTTTGCCGACCTTGGCAATGCCCTGGCAAAAGGCAATAAAATCTGCGCAGGCATTTATCACCAGATCAAATTCACTCTCATGGGTATCTTTGGTGCAGGGTATGCCGGTTGCCGCAAGAAAGGGAGCCACATGGTTTATTTTTGTTTCATTTTTTTCAATTATTAATGGGATAAGCCCCAGATGACGGGCATAAAGAGCTGTGATCAGGCCCATGGTGCCAGAACCGATAATCAGTATCCTGTCATTTTTTTTAAAAGTCAATTTTTCAAAGGCATTGATCACGCAACCAATGGGCTCTGCAAAGCAGGCCACATGGCAATTTAGATCATCTGGTATGGGGATCAGACTTTCTTCCGGCAAAATGACCTGGCTTGCAAATCCGCCGTCCGTATGAAATCCCGTAATTTTCATGTCTTCACAGAGGTTTTCCCGGCTGTTCTGACAAAATTTACATTTTCCGCAGCTTTTCCCGGGCCAGACAATATATCTTTGACGGGTTTGATCCCTGACCACCATTTCATGTCCCAGAACCCTTGGAAAGATAAGATCCCTGTGGCCCTGTTCCCACATTTTTGCGTCCGTCCTGCAGATGGCACAGCAAAGGACGGTGGTTTTTATAAATCCTGATGTCATAGGGTCTGTTTTTTGATGGTCCGGGTTTGTATCCTGTAGGATCGTAAATTGTCCAAGGCCTGTTAATACTATTTTCATTTTTATAAATCTTTTTCCTCAAGAACCAGTTTTTTGATACAGACATCTTGAAATCCTTTTTCCTTTAGGCAGGATTCATGCTGCTGCACCTTGTCCATTTTATCAAAGGGATATACACTTGCTTTATCAAGGCTGACGAGAAGATAGCTGTCATCTTTGAACCGGATATATTTCCGGCCGGATTTTATGATCAATAATTCCATGGCATGAAACCTGACTTATTCTACAAGGCTGTGGAATTTTGCTAATCCTTTTTTGGGATCAGTGTTCTGGGCTGCCACCCATTTTTCAAGTGTTTCAAAGGCGGTTCCGGATTCCAGGAGTTTTGCAGACTGTTCAATTCCGTCTTCAAGGCTGGTCGCACGATCTGCTGCAAGAAAAATCAATCCCGCATTGAGCAGCGCTGCATCTTTTCTGGCACTGTTTTCCCTGTTGCACAAAAGGGCGGCAAACCGTTTTGATTCTGTTTTGATCTCTTTTTCAGGCGACAAATCAGTGTGGTTTTTCGCAGCAAGGCCAAGTTTTTTCGGATCAATGGTAAACTCATTGATTCCGCCTTTTTCAGATATTTGTGCACAATGGGTGATGCCGCAGACCGAGGCTTCATCCATGCCCTTGTCTGATTCATCAATGGAGCCATGAAGCACAATAGCACTTGTATAACCTATTTCCTGCATGACATTGGCCACGGGCAGGATCATTTTTTTTGAATACACGCCCCTTACCCCGATGGAAGGAAGGGCGGGATTGGCTAAAGATGCGGCAATATTGAGGGTGGATCCAAAATATATCTGGGAGAGAATGCGGCCTAATGCCATGGGGTGAATATGGGGGCTCATGCCGTTGAAAAGACCTATACCAGCAGTTTTAATACTTTTGACAACAAGATCTGCCGTACATTCCACATCAACTCCAAGGGCTTCTGCCATATCCACTGTTCCGCAGACAGAGGTAATGGCCCGGGCACCGTGTCTTGCCATGGGGATGCCGCCTGCAGCCGCAATGATTGAGGCTGCTGTACTTATGTTGAAGGTTTTAAAGGTGTCCATGCCCGTGCCGCTGTTATCAACGGTTTTGATCTGTGGGCTTAAATCCACTTTGGTGGTGTCAAGGTCATAAATGGCTTCCCAGGAACCTGCTACTTCCTGCTTTGTTTCTCCCTTGGATGTCAGCGCTGCCAGGAAGGCGCCCTGCTGCATGTCTGTGATCTCATTATTCAAAACAGACGTAAATGCTTGTTTAGCTTCATTTCTGGTGAGATTTTCTTTCTGGATAAGGCGGGTGATAATTGCGCCAAATTCTCTGTTTGATGTCTGGGACATAGAAGTATTCCTCCTGAATAATCATAAATTTATTCAAAAGGATCTTGTTCCAGCAGAGAATCCTTAATTTTTGCATGAAGGCAGGCTTTCCGACTTACGGATTATCCTAATCACTGCGTCTTCCCCTTATTAAAAGAGTGACCTAGTGCAGTTTTCGTCCCCGTTCACGGCAATGGCTGGCATGTGACGGACTTGCACCGTCTTTCCTTTTACCCGGAGATTGAATCATGACAAACCCCGGCACCTTTATACCTGGAAAAAGGTTATACCTTGTTGCGCTTAATTTTGTCAATGACCAAAATAAATAACCCGGATTGGCCTGATTTAAAAAAGATAATCAGCCAAAAATAGTCAGGCAGGCGCCCGCCAGTGCCAGGAGAATGGCAATGGTTTTGTTCACTGTTATTTTTTCCTTCAGAAAAATTGCAGCCAGGATAAAGATGAAAATCGAGGACATCTGGTTCAGGATAGCCGCCCGTGATGCAGTAGTATATTTCATTCCTGAAACCCAGCACAGCAGTGCCAGATAATTTCCGATAATCGAGGCGGGAAGGGCAGTTAACCAGGCCTTTGAAAATTTGAGCTCTCTGAAGTATTGTTTACGCCTGGGGTGGAATAAGATAAGGGCAAACAGGGATATACTGGCAGAAGCTACTCTGACAAGGGTTGCCCAGAAGACATCGGTTCGT
>JACNHV010000233.1 GCA_014383445.1 Candidatus Desulfobacula maris
ATATTCACTAATGGATGGCTAGAATCTTATAATATTAGGGGCGTCCCGGAAGTCCTTAAAGAAGGTTTCAAAATTATTGTCCCGGTTTAATCGGATCCACGTTGCGTCTGCTGAGAGCATTGCCGGTATTTTACTCATTATTTCCTCCTGTGTATAAATGCATGTCTGGGGGGTATTTATGAATTTGTTCTAATAAATCTTCCGGGACCTTAACCGTGAACCATGAATGACCACAATTGCCGTTTCCGGTTTTATGCTCGATCCACAATTTTTATTTCTGAATACGTTTTTTTCTCAACTGTATCTTACTGTTTTCACACCATAATAAATTTATCTTTAATTTTATTTCATTTTTTCCGGCTAATTTGCCCTCTTAAAACGCTTATACGGAATAATCACCTATTCCAAGATAATATAGGAATTGGGATATGGCTTATTTTAAAATTAACGGCCAAGTTTTTTGTAATCATAAAATAAACATTTAAATCATAAGGAGGTGCGTAATGAAAAAAGATTATAAAATAGATCGTCGTCAATTTCTAACAACTACATCGTTTTTGTCAGCCGGGGTGTTTACATCTTTACCAATAATAGACATTTTTATGCAGAATAATTTCAATGAAAATCTCTCAAAAAAATTAAACTCTGCAAAAGTTAAAATTGTTGGTGTTGGTGGTGCTGGGACTAACACGATTAATAATCTGATTGATTTAAATCTCAAAAATGTGGAGTTTATTGCGGTCAATACTGATGCCAAATCTCTTGAAACATCCAAGGCACCGGCCAAGCTATTGATAGGTGAAAACCTTACTAAAGGGAAAAATGCTAATGGGAATCCTTTAATAGGTCGTGGGGCGGCATTTCAAAGCGCTGGAGCAATTAAAAGAACTTTTACAGACAGTCATATGGTATTTATCATAGCAGGATTAGGGGGTGGTACGGGTACCGGAGCATCACCGGTAATAGCTAAGATATGTAAGGACTTTGGAGGTCAAGTAATTGTAATTGTTTCAACGCCCTTTTCATTTGAAGGTGAAAAAAGGAACAAACAGGCAGAAGAAGGGATGCTTGCTTTGAAGAAAGTTGTCGATACAATTATTGTTATGCCAAATGATAGAATCAGGGGAATGGTTAGCAAAGATGAAACGATTCTTAATATGTTTAAAAAATCGGATGAGAATATTTGTCATTTGATCAAGAGTATTTCTGACAGGAAAGCTTTAACGGACGGTACTTAAGAAATAAAATATAATGCAAATTTATTTTTATTTAAGAAAATCTAATAAAGGAGGTTATCAATGTATGCAGACCGCCAAGATGGCTTTGAGAAGGAACGTAAGTTTCACCAAATTATTTCCCTCGCTCGTAGAGAGAACCCTATTATAATGGCAAGAACAATCAAAAAAATCATCGCCCATGTAGCTCCTGACTTCCTCGATGGCTTGTTCGAACCAAGGCCATGCATTCGCAGGTTAAAATATATTGGCTGTGGGTGTGAGGATATTGAATGTTCCCATGGTCCTGAATTTTTTAAAATGGACGAAATCTATGAATCAATTGATTTCAATGGGGCTACATATTCTATAAAAGAATATAAAGACGGTAAGAGGCGGATCGGGTTTAGCTATTTTGAGTGGGTTGAATAATGGTAATGTAGGTCAAGTGATGAACTTGCTTTTGGCAAATATTTTGATATAAATCTTTAAGATTTTTATCCATTTTTTAAGGGGGAAACCATGGCATTTCTTGTTTACAAAGTTCTTAAAAAAGAAAAGATAGAATCATTAGAAAATACAGGAAAAACTTTTAAGCTGGCTGGATATAATTTGATTTATAACCTATGGGTGAAAAGGGGTAAACCAACAAATCAAGGATGGCATGTTTCAGCTGATGAATTAATAAGAGAATTTAGTTCGGGTAATGAAACATATGAAAATTTACGTTTTGTTATTGATTCTCATCCGAGTGCAAAATGGCGTATAGGATTGATTGAACTATTGGATATATATGTATACACATGGCAAGGTTCCCAAAAGAATCAAGCTTCCTGGAGTCCAATGATGCTTCGCTTTCGTGATGTAATGTATGAAGAATTCGAAAACGAAATAACCGAGAACGAAAAGATGACAAAAATATCGTTATTCGATTCTCCTGCGTATAGTGATGATTTCGTTGAATTCCTCTATTTGAATGGAGACGATAAAAGCTGGAATTGGGGTATGAATGGGATGACCAATGCAGCTTTTATACAAGGTGCCGCGAGAAATTATTTCCGTCTGTTCTTCTAATTTTACAAACGAAAAATTTCGTTTAACTTTGTGGCCACTTTTTTGGGGGAACTCCAGTATCTCTGAAATCATTTTGAATTTTAGTCTTGAACTTGTTTTTTTATAAATATTTTAATAAGATATTTTAAATTTTCAATTCATAGATGGAAATTTATTCTTATGAATATCCACTATCTTTCAAAGTCAAAAATGCTCTCCGGGTTACAATGCCCTAAGCGTCTCTATCTTGAAGTCCATCATCCAGAGCTAATCGAGGAAAGCGCTGATCTTCAACGGAGGTTTACCATAGGGCATCTGGTTGGTGAAATGGCACAAAAGTTAGTCCCTGATGGGATATTGATTGAATACGATGGTGGGCTATCACAAGCTTTGAAAGAAACACGTCATATTCTTGAGAGTTCTCCGGACACACCTATTTTTGAAGCGACATTCTCTCATGGTGGAGTTTTAGTCAGGACGGACATTTTTTATAAGGGAGATAATGGTTATCGTTTGGTAGAGGTTAAAAATTCCACATCGGTAAAAGACTACCATATACCGGATTGTGCTGTTCAGGCATGGGTGATTGAATCCTTGGGATATCCGTTAGAACGCGTCGAGCTTGCACATATAGACAATACATTTGTGTATAAGGGAGATGGCGATTACCAGGGATTGTTTCATCACGAAGATGTTACAAATAACATTTTACCTTTAAAAGAAAAGGTTCCAGGTTTGGCAAAGAATTTCCAGTCAATGCTTTCTGGTGATCTGCCTGATATAGATGTGGGGGATCATTGCAATGACCCTTTTGAATGTCCTTTTGTTAATCATTGTTATCCAGAGCCTCACGAATATCCGGTTTCTATTCTTCCGCGTGGTGGGAAAGTTGTAGACGAATTACTCGATGAGGGTATTGAGGACATTCGGGATATTCCCGAAGGACGGTTAACTAACCTTAAGCATGAGAAGGTCCGTCGGGTCACTGTTAATGGAAAACCGGAAATAGATCCAGAGATTAGTACATACTTGAAGGATCTGTCATATCCACGTTATTATTTGGATTTCGAGGCTCTCATGACTCCAATTCCTATTTGGCCAGGCACACGTCCTTATCAGACACATCTTCCTTATCAGTGGTCATGTCATATTGAGGAACAATTAGGAGAATTGCGTCATGAGGAATATCTGGATGTCACTGAAGAAAATCCCATGCGCCCATTGGCTGAAAAGTTAATGTCTATTCTTGGAGATAAAGGTCCTATATTTGTTTACAGTTCATTTGAAAACACTGTGCTGAATAGACTTGGAGAGTTTTTCCCAGACCTTTTATCAAAACTGAATAAGATCAAGAATCGTTTGGTTGATCTTTTGCCGCTTGCACGCGAATATTATTATCATCCTGAAATGAAGGGTTCATGGTCTATTAAAAGTGTACTCCCGACGGTTGCGCCGAAATTGAATTACAGTGATTTAGAAGAGGTTCAGAAAGGAATGGGTGCCCAAATGGCCTACCTTGAAGCTATTAATCCTGAAACATCAGAATCACGGCGGGAAGAATTGATTGAAAGATTGCTGGAATATTGCAAGATGGATACATTGGCGATGGTTAAGTTGGTTGGGTATTTTCAGAAGAAAATGTGATAAGCCTTTTGGAAATGAATTGAGGATACCAGGCACAATAAAATAGGGAACAATAAAGGCAGGACCATGCAGAGCAACGAGCAGCTTATCAAGTTTAAAATTCCGGTTGACTGGAGAGGGTTTTGCAGGGTGGTTGGGGTGCTGTTGCTATGCTAAAACAATTGGACCGAACACTTTTATTTGTATTCCCCGCTAATTTGGTGTAATGAAATCAGAGGACTAACGGCAAGGAATTTACAGGCCGGGTTTATGGTTCATGCATGAAACTTTAAATCACAAAATATTCAAGATTTGGAACGGTAATCGCAAACGGAATTGAACGGTATGCCGTAGCAGATGCAGGCAAGGAACCTGCAATTCAAGACCGGAACGGGTCGAAAGGAAATTATACCATATGCGCGTTGATAAACAAGTTGCGGATTTACTAACAAAGTATAAGAAAATATTTAGTGAAATAGCACCTCCAGATTGGGCGGTAGAGAATAGGGTTAGTGGAGAGAAAATTTGTCCATCAATTCCGTTCGTTGGGAAAAACTATCATCTATCAAAAAACAAAGTCCTTATATATGCAAGCGCTGAAAATCTTACATATTATGAGAAAGATGAATCGAAAAACGATTTATTAGAAACAGAAATTGCATGGAATAGGAGGAGGTATAGTATTGATCTCAATCCTGAATCTATATTTCCAAATGTCCATATCTCACCTGTCAATAATGGTGGGTTGCTTGCTACCGTTGCTCTGTTAGCTGATTGGCATAATCTGTTGAAAATGTCACCTGATCCATACGAGTTTATTGAAAATTTATCTATTGACAATTTGGGTAAGTACAGCATTAAAACCATTGGGGGACCTAATAAAGATTATATCAGTAGTCTTTCTATGCTTGAGCATTCTTTTCCGTATATTGGGTCTGATTTGGATATATTAAAGCCTGATTATATTTTAATTCCGAAAAAGGCATATGCAGTCAGATCAGTTGAGGATTTATTCATCAGGAAGGCGCCAAACGCTATAATTATACCAATATACCAACTAACCAGTACAGTTATAAATTGCCACATAGCAAACAAATTGTCAGAAGAACATATGACTGAAGTAAAACAAAAAACGCCGCAGTATATAAAAAACTGGGTTGATGATATTAAAGGATTAAAGAAAGATGGTATG
>JACNHV010000143.1:0-1560 GCA_014383445.1 Candidatus Desulfobacula maris
CTGTTCTTTTTATTAAATTCTCCAAAACAATCGGGTATATCAAGGGAGTCCCTTTTAATCAAATTATCGTTAAGAATTTGTCCCAGTTGTTTTATTTCCATCTTCATTCCATATATTAAGTTATTTTTTTTGTTTATTTAGTGTAAAAAAATCTATTGGTCAACATCTAATTTTTTTTTATATGGAAACCATTGATTCTAATTTTTCAACCAAGGGTTTCAGAGTTTGCTTTTGAGTGGCACAAATAAGAACCCCTTGGTTTAATAGCCATTTATTGTCAAAAGAATCAAGATCAACCCTGTCTATTTTGTTAAATACATAGAGGGTAGGGATAGTATCTAATTTTAAATCCTTAAGAATTTTTTCAACAGAGTCTTTTTGCTGCTGATACCGGGGATTGCTGATATCTATCACATGGAGGATAACATCTGCATCGGAAAGTTCTTCCAGGGTGGCATGGAATGCTTCCATTAAATCTTTTGGAAGGTTCTGGATAAATCCGACGGTATCTGTGATAATGACTTCAGTATCTTTTGGAAATCTTAGACGTCTGCTGGAAGGGTCAAGGGTAGCAAACAGTCGATTCGCTACAGTGATCTTACTTTGGGTCAAGGTATTCAAAAGTGTTGATTTGCCAACATTTGTATAACCAACAATTGAGATAATGGGTAAATCCTTTCTTTTACGTCTGGATTTTTGTTGGTGCCTTTGTTTGCGGATTTTGCCAATTTCCTTTTTTAACTGGTTAATCCTTTCATTGACCCGCCGTCGGTTTATTTCAAGCTTTGTTTCACCAGGCCCTCTGCCACCTATTCCACCGGTCAATCGTGACATGGCAGTATTTTTGGTGATCAATCGTGGTAAGAGATATTCCATCTGGGCAAGTTCCACCTGAAATTTACCTTCCCTGGACTTTGCCTGTTTGGCAAAGATATCCAGGATCAGTTGAGTCCGGTCAATGACCTTCATTTCAACAAAATCAGTAATGGAACGAATCTGGGACGACGAGAGTTCCCTGTCAAACACCAGCAGGGTAGCATACTTTTGAATCGCCTGAATGATCAGGCTTGAAAGTTTTCCTTTGCCCACTACAAATTTGGGATCAATGGTTTTTCTTCTTTGGATGGCAGTACCAATCACATTGATACGACTTGTTTTGCAAAGTTCTTTAAGTTCTTCAATAGAGGCATAAGCGTCTTTTGGATCTGAAGTCGTTGCATTGATTAAAAATGCGGTTTCTCTACCTGATTCAGGTTTGTATAAATAATTTTTTCTTGTCAGCTCAGATTCAAGAGCCAGAATTTGAGCCAGGCAATCAATATTTAGTTTTTGAATTGTGGTGGGCTCGAGAATCTGGTATGGTTCTGAATCTTCATCCGGGAGAATATGTCCTGAGTAAACTATTCCTGGTTTACCATCCTGTGAAATGCAAATTGCCGTGATATAATCCAACCGCAATAGTGCAAGGTCTGTTAAATCATCCCTTGTCAGGGGCTCGTCTTTTAAATGGGTATGAAAAAGGCGAAGGCCTTTGAGTTTGCCGGGAAGGGCCATATATCC
>JACNHV010000143.1:2287-26263 GCA_014383445.1 Candidatus Desulfobacula maris
AGCTTTCTTGCTTTTGCTCTTATTTCCATTGCAGTAATATTGGGCGAGTCATCAATAAAAATGGGCAATTCATTTAAAACACCAGCAGCATCTGTTGCATTTTGCCAGTCCTCCTGGCTGATAAAGCCGGTTCTAAGTCTGTTTGAATCTATGCGGGCCTCAGAGGTAAGCAGTCTCATGGAAAGCTGTTCATTGGACATTTCCAAAGAGAAAACAGCAACTGGTTTACGTTCATTAAGGGCAACATTTCTGGCAATATTTAACGCAAAGGCAGTTTTTCCCATGCTGGGTCTTGCGGCCAGAATTATCAAATCAGATTTTTGCAATCCAGATGTAATCTGGTTTAATCTTGGATATCCTGAGGATATACCGGAAAGTCCACCATCTTTTCCCTGTTGATCTTCAAGTTTATCAATATTTAAATTGATCAATTCTCCCAGGCTTTGAAAGGAAGTGCCTGATTTTTTTTCTGAAATATTAAAAATAGAGCTTTCGGCAAAATCAATAATATCTTCAAAATCTCCTTTGTCTTTCAGGCATCTTTCAATAATATCAGATGAGGCTGTTATCAATTGTCTTAAAGAGGCCTTGCCCTTAATGATTTTGGCATAATGGACTGCATTTACTGCAATGGGAGCTGCATCGGAAATGGCTGCAAGAAATGCGGCTCCACCGATACTTTCAAGCTCGCCTTTTTCTTTTAGTCGATTGGCAACAGTAACAAGATCCGCAGGTTCTTCTTTAGTGGCAAGTTCAACAATTACCTTGAATATTTTTTTATGTGATCCTTTATAGAAGTCCTCATAGGACAGAATATCAATAATATCAAGAAGGCTGTCATTGTTAATAAATATGGCACTTAATATTGATTCTTCCGCATCAATATCATGAGGAGGCGTTTTACTTAAGAGGGGGTCTTGAGATATGTTATTTTTTTTTAGCACAATATAATTTTAAAAAATACATCCGGGAAAATTTAACCATCTTCCCGGATGAAGTTTAAACATTATTTTCCTTCTTTTTCTTCTGCAATAACATTGACTGTAATCTCAGGTTCAACATCCTTGTAAAGACGAATGGGAACCTTGTATTCACCGATTTCTTTTATCGGCTCTGCAAGTAGGATAGAACGGCGTTCCAGAATTATATCCTGAAGGTTCAAAGATTCTTTGATGTCATGGGTAGTGACTGATCCGTAAAGGCGGGATTCTTCATGAACCTTGGCTTTGATTGTGCATACAATGTTTTTAATTTTAGCAGCCATTTCTTCAGCAATCTTTCTTTCTTTGGCAATCTGAAGTTCAAGCTTTGCCTTTGTCTGCTCCATGACTTTTCTGTTCTGGGGTGTCGCAATAATTGCTTTACCCTGGGGCAGAAGATAGTTGCGGCCATATCCTGCAGTAACTTCAAATTCTGCTCCTGCGATGCCGAGTGTGTCAATGGTTTCTTTTAATATAACTCTCATTTAAACCTCCAAAAAGATTCAGCCCTTTGTTTCATTGGGCTGACTTTTAGTTTATTTTTTATTATGTAGCCGCATCAAGTTTTCTAAAATTGATCCATGTATCAAACAATCCAAATCCGATAACAAGGAACATGAAAAGAGGTTGAATCGCAATTAGGGTGTAAAAAAATAACCTAATTGCAAAAGGCCAGCTTTTCTTTTGAAAAAAAAATGATACCACTGCAATTCCCTGAAAAAAATATACAAACATTAAAATAATCAAACTATTTACAGCAATTATTTTTATTGTGTATATTGGCAAAAATATCAAAACAGATAACGCAATCACACCAAATACCAGATAATCTGGTGCTTTCCATTGATTTAAATTTTCAATACTTTTAACGGTGATGCCTTTTTTTGATAACACTTTTTTTATCAGTATAATGTTGAGCCATATCATAGTTAGATATGAATTGATAAATATTCCAGGAAAAATAAGAACAAATAATGAACTTGCTCGTTCAAGCATTTGCCGGTCAACATTCATTTCCGGATACAATTGTGCAGATTCGGAAAAAAGCTGGGATGACAATTCATGATATCTGGAAACATAAGTTGTAATCAAGTATTCAATTCCCTGGGCAGAAGTTAAAGAATAAATAAACAAAACCGCTGTACAGGTTCCAAGAACTGTAAAGCAGGTGTAGAGCATAATTTTTTCAATACTCAAGTGTTTTTCTATAAATTCTCCAAGGAAAAAACCTGTCATCAATAAGGAACCAAAGTAGATTGTATTAAATGCAAAGTTTTGGGTAAATACCACCAACATTACCAGACTGGCCGCAATTATAATGCCGCTACTGTTTCTTCCTGTCTTAAGTCTGTAAAATAGAACAGGTAAAGGAAGAACCATCCAGGCAAAAACACCGATTAACGGCATGACATATATGACGGCAATGATCAATATGCATAAGAGGATACCGGTCAGGATATTTTTAATTATGGTTGGTTGTATTAGTGTGCCAGTCACCTGTATTGCTCCTGAAAACTAAATTTTAATACATGGGTCTGCCAACAAAAGGCAACAGCGCGATCTGGCGAGATTGCTTGATGGCAACAGTAAGCTGGCGCTGATGTTTAGCACAGGTGCCCGTGATTCTTCTGGGAATTATTTTCCCCCGTTCTGTAATGAATTGCCTGAGTGCTTTCGGGGTTTTATAGTCTATAAAAAGATCCTTATCCACACAGACTCTGCATATTTTGCGACGTTGATAAAATTTGTTTTTACCACCGCCGTGTTGTGATTTATTATTATCACTTCCGTATTGTGATTTATTATTATCATACATTATTATTATCCTCCAATATTAATTATTCTGTTTTGTCTTCGGTTTCTTCAACTTTTTCATCATCTGCAAAAGCCTCTTCCCCAGGCGTTTCATCTTCAACAGATTTTTTGCCTGCTTCGTTTGCCAGTTTGGATTGGTCTAGGGCTTCCTGGACTTCTTTTTCAAGTTGTTCGGCCGTTACATCATCAGAAATAAGGATTGTCATGAATTTGAGTACATCATCACTAAGACGGAAATTTCTTTCAAGCTCTTTTATAAGATTGCCCGTGCCGCCGTATGAGACACATACATAATGACCTCGCAATTTTTTCTTGATTTCATAGGCAAGCTTTTTGTTGCCCCATTCATCAAAATTTGTAAGAATACCACCTTCTTTGGCAATAATATTCCTGACTTTTTCAAACAGGTCGGTGCGAGTTTGGTCCTGAAGATCAGGGTTAGCAATAAAAACAGTTTCATACTTCCTCATTTTTTCTCCTTACGGATATAAAGCCCTGACGTTTTGTCAGAGCAAGGATTAAATACAAAAAAACAACACCTGCCTGTCAGGTATTGTATAAAAACTATTTTGTATATCATTAAAACTGCTTTGAGTCAATGTTTATCAGAATAATTCGCTGGATTTTCTTGCTATTTGCGTTTGATTGTGGCATCTATAACAATTCAAATAAAGAAACGATAATTCAATATAGAAGAAGCTTTCACAAGGAGTAAGTGCAATGGAGGAGCGGTATCATCCGGAATTGGTAGAACCCAAATGGCAGGCATACTGGAAAGAAAATCAGCTTTTCAAAGTCACTGAGAACCCATTAAAAGAAAAATATTATTTGTTGGAGATGTTCCCTTACCCTTCCGGTAAAATACATATAGGTCATGTGCGCAATTATACCATTGGTGATGTGGTCGTCAGATACAAACGGATGAAGGGATTTAATGTCCTCCATCCAATGGGGTGGGATGCATTTGGCATGCCTGCTGAAAATGCAGCCATTGATAATAACACCCATCCGGCAGCCTGGACCTATGAAAACATCAGCTCCATGAGAGAACAGCTTAAAAAGATGGGTTTTTCATATGACTGGGATCGAGAGATTGCCACCTGCCGACCGGAATATTATAAATGGGAGCAATGGCTTTTTCTTAAAATGCTGGAAAAGAAAATGGCCTATCGAAAAGAATCCTATGTGAACTGGTGTGAGAAATGTCAAACCGTTCTTGCCAATGAACAGGTTGAACAAGATAAATGCTGGAGATGCTCCCAGACGGTTCAGCAAAAAAAATTGTGGCAATGGTTTTTTAAAATTACAGATTATGCACAGGACCTGCTTGTCCATTGTGATAAACTTCCTGGATGGCCTGATAAGGTAACGGTCATGCAGAAAAATTGGATAGGTCGAAGTGTTGGATCTGAATTAAAATTTAAAATCCATGGCCAGGAAAATAATATTGAAGTTTTTACCACAAGACCGGATACTGTTTTTGGTGCAACCTTCATGTGCCTTGCTCCGGAACATCCCCTGGTTGAAAGCCTTTCAAAGGGGACAGAAAAACAAGATGAAGTGGCGGCTTTTGTTCAAAAGGTATCCACACAGGAAAGATCTGCTGAAGGATTGGAAAAATATGAAAAAGAAGGTGTTTTTACCGGGGCCTTTTGTATTAATCCAGCAACGGGAGAGAAGATTCCGGTTTATACAGCCAATTTTGTTCTAATGGGATATGGAACAGGTGCTATCATGTCTGTTCCGGCAGGGGATCAAAGAGATTTTGATTTTGCCAGGAAATATGGGCTTGAAATCAGGGTTGTGGTCCAGCCAAAAGGAGAACTATTTGATGGCAATACCATGGACCAGGCTTACACAGGTGAGGGATTTCTTGTAAATTCCAGTGAATTTAACGGGCTTGAAAGCGCAAAGGCCATAGATGTGATCACTGACTGGCTGGAAAAAAAGGGCAGGGGTAAAAAGGCGGTTTCATACCGGTTAAGAGACTGGGGAATATCTCGACAACGATACTGGGGCGCACCGATTCCTGTTGTTCACTGCCCTGATTGCGGGGTGGTGCCTGTTCCTGAAACAGATCTTCCCATAAGGCTTCCTGAGGATGCAAATCTCCTTGAAAAAGGGGGATCTCCCTTGCCATACCTTGATAGTTTTGCAAAAGCCTTCTGTCCTGAATGTGGCAGAAAGGATGCAAAAAGAGACACTGATACCATGGATACCTTTGTGGAATCCTCCTGGTATTATTTAAGGTATTGCTCTCCCAGATATGATGAGGGTATGTTTGATCCAAAAGCAGTAAAATACTGGGCTCCCGTGGATCAATACATCGGAGGGGTAGAGCATGCAGTCCTTCACTTATTATATTCCCGGTATTTTATGCGGGTGTTGCATACCCTTGGAATGATTGATTTTAAAGAACCGTTTACACGGCTTTTGACCCAGGGCATGGTCTGCAAGGAAACCATGACCTGTCCTGATCATGGATATCTTTTTCCCGAAGAAGCGTTGAAAGACGATAAGGGCAGCCTTGTATGCACAAAATGCAACAAAGATGTGGCAGTGGGTCGGGTCATTAAGATGTCAAAATCCAAGAAAAATGTGGTTGATCCCAATGAGCTGCTTGAAAAATATGGAGCTGATGTGACCCGGTTATTCTGCCTGTTTGCGGCTCCGCCTGAAAGGGACCTTGAATGGAGTGAAGACGGGGTTGAAGGCAGTAATAGATTTGTCAACAGGGTATGGCGGCTTGCCCTGGAATGCCTGGAAAAAATAGATGGTTTTAAACCCTTTACGGGTGCGGCTTCGGATCTATCGTCAGAACAGGCAAAAGCACTTTATATCAAAGCAAACCAGACCATACAAAAGGTTACTGATGATATTGATAAAAGCTTTCATTTTAATACGGCCATTTCAGCAGTAATGGAACTTGTTAATGTCTTGTATACGATTGACCTTGATTCTGCAGATGCTGAAATGAAAAAAGTGATCCTGTTCAGCCTTGAAAATATTCTTTTATTGCTGTCTCCCATTCTTCCGCATTTTTGTGAAGAATTGTTTGAAAAATTTGGTAAGACCGGCTCAATTCTTGAACAATCCTGGCCTGAATACAGAAAAGATTCCCTTAAAACAGATGAGATTATTGTTGTTGTTCAGGTAAACGGTAAGCTGCGTTCAAAATTTACAATTGATGCAGGTATTGGGGAGGCTGTGATCAAAGAAACAGCCCTGGCAGATGAAAAGATTAAAAAATACATAGGGGATAAAGAACCCAAAAAAATTATCGTTATTAGAAAAAAACAAACACTTATAAATATTGTGGTTTAATATGAAAAATTTAAAATGGATTTTATATACTTGTCTGGTTGTATTTTTTGCTTCCTGTGGGTATCAGTTTGAAGGTGGCGGATATATTAATAAAGATGTGAGCAGTGTTGCTGTAAGGGCTTTGAAAAATAAAAGTTCTGAAACAGGGGCTGTAATAGCATTTACCAATGCATTAATTCAGGAGATCATTCAAAAGACGGATACCAAAGTTGAAGAGGAATCCCATGCATCTGCTTTTCTTGAAGGAACCATCAAGGAAATTACATTTGCCACCTTGTCCCGTTCAACCACAGAATCTGTAATGGAAAGAAGAATTTGGGCTACAATGGATTTGAAATTGATAAACAGGGAAGGTGAAGTGATCTGGTCGGCATCAGATTTTACATCATATGAAGACTACACAGTATCACAGGATAATCTAACTGATGAAGGCAACAAAAAAGCAGCTGTGGATAAAATAGCCATTCGAATTGCTGAAAAATTAATCAGTAAACTAATGACTAATTTTTAGTATGAAAATGATGAAGACAGGATTTACATTTTATCAATATAAATCCTGTCTTAAATTGTTTGAAACAAAAGCCTGTAAGGCTATGCATTCATGAATTTGAACATTCTTGAAATTTTTCTGGAAGCAGTCTTTTTATGGAGAACACCTTTTTTAGCGGCTTTATGAATGGCAGATTGAGTTTTTCTCATGAGTTCATCTTTATTATCACTACCAGCCTCTTTTGCAGCGCGAAGGGTTTTTTCCAAATTTTTAAGAGAGGTTTTTACAGATCTGTTTCTAAGCCGTCTTACCTGACTCTGTTTTGCCCGTTTCTTTGCAGATTTATGGTTAGCCAACTTGGTCTTACTCCTTGTTTAAGTTTATTTAATATAAAAATTCATCCTATTTTAAGACAGCCAGAATATATGGATTGTTAGTTTTTGTCAAGGAAAACCTGTGAGTAAAATCTTAAAAAATACAGTTTTGCTGACCATTTTAACTTTTGCCAGCCGCGTTCTTGGGATTATCAGGGATGTCATCATTGCAATGTATTTTGGAACAACCTCTCAAAGTGATGCTTTTTTTATCGCTTTTCGCCCTTTTGATCTTGCCAGGAAGCTATTTTCCGAAGGAATTTTGAGTGTTTCATTTGTGCCAATATTCACTGAAACCCTTGAAAAGGAAGGGCGATCCAAAGCGATCACATTGGCTTTTTCCTTTTTTTGTTTTTTATCCCTTGCCGGTGTTTTTATTGTTCTGACCGGAATCTTTTTTGCTCCTGTGATCATAAAAATTATAGCACCCGGTTTTGTAGTTCATTCCTATAAATATGGACTGACAATTATATTATTTAAAATAATGCTGCCTTATTTCTGGCTGGTTCTTATTGCCGCATTTTGCATGGGTGTATTGAATTCTCTGGGAAATTTTGGAGTTCCTGCCACGGCACCTATTGTATTTAATCTGGTGGTGATATGGTTTGCGCTTCTGATATCAAAATATTTTGATACGCCAATAATTGGCCTGGCAATGGGGGTTAGTATCGGTGGCTTACTTCAGCTTTTAATCCAGGTTCCATTTATGATTCGTTTAGGGATGTTAAAAATACCCCTGCTTCAATTTTTTCATCCCAGGATATTCAAGGTCATAAAAATAATGATTCCCTGTATGATTGGAGCTGCCGCTTTTCAGATTAATATTGCCGTGGCCTCCTTTTTTGCTTCAAAACTGGATGAGGGCAGTGTATCTTTTATTTATTATGCAGACCGGCTGGTTCAGTTTCCCATGGCCCTTTTTGCCGTTTCTGCCGCAACAGTGCTATTGCCTGAATTTTCAAAAAAAGCAGCTCTGGGGCATATGGATGAAATTTCCGAACTGTTTTCAAATGGAGTAAGACTTGTTTTTTTTATTACAATTCCGGCAATGGCGGGATTGATGGCCTTAGATGAAAAAATTGTTGCGCTTTTATTCGGGTATGGGGTTTTTAATGCAATAGCCATTCAGCAGACAGCAGATTGCCTGGTTTTTTTGAGTTCAGGATTGTGGGCATTTACAGGGAGTCGATTGTTTGTCACATTGTATTATGCCCTGTCCAATATAAGAATTCCATTTTATTCCAGCATCATTGCCATTTTGTTGAATCTGATTCTCTGCTTTTTATTTATCGATAGCCTTGGGCTTAAGGGGCTTGTTATGTCTGTTTCCATATCTGCCATGGTGGGGCTTATTATTTTGTTTATCAATATTCCGGGCGTTGTGAATATCAATAAATTTGAGATCGTGGTTTCTGCTTGCAGATCTTTTTTTTTATCTGTTATAATGTTTTTTCTTGTAAAACAGGCAGCCGTTTTTATACTGACGGAAGGGAGTAATAAATTTTGGTTTGGAACAGGGGTGGTGTGCTGCATGTGTTTTGGAATGATTTTTTACTTTAGCATTAATTTTTTTATTTCAAGCCCTGAATTGAAATTGTTAAAAAAAGGATTGATCAGGAATAAATCATGACAATGGTCGAAAAAACAGGTTTTTATATTTCATTATTTATTATTGTGATATTGTTATTCTTAATTTTTTTTTCAAAAAATGGTGTTTTGGATTATAAAATGTTAAAAGAAAAGGAAAGGACAGTTTTAAGACAGGTTCAGACAATTGATCAGGAAAATCAAAAGCTTGAAACAGAAATTAAAAGTTTGAAAACAGATATGAATTATATCAAACATGTGGCAAAACACGAACATGATATGGCTGAAGAAGATGAGCTCATCTTTAAGGACAAATCAGGTAATAAAAGGAAGACTCCATGAATCATGAATTAAAAACACTTGAAGTTGCACAGATTTATGAAAGCCAGGGCTATTTTGAAGAGGCATTGGAAATTTATTTATTTCTGGACGGCCTGGAACAGTCTACGGAGGTTAAGGCTGGCTTAAAGCGCATGGGAGAAAAGATGAAAGATAAAGGGCAGGGCAGTTTTCCTGAAGAAAATATATCCAGGCTTTATCAAGAATGGTTGGGGTTGATGATTTTAAAATTCCGGCTTGATAATTTTAAAAAACAAAAACAGGAGCTTTGCGATGGATCCCCAAGATACGCCTGAATCAAACATACCGGCAACAAACATTAATCCCAATAAAAACCAGACAGACCAAGTTCGCAACAGCACTAAAAAAATTCAACCGTCTCATTTGAAAAAAAATGAATTTGCCTTGATTCTTATTGGGGCTTTGTTATTAACTGTTGTTATATTTTTCCTTTTTTTCAGGTCTTCGGACATCAGGACGGAAACGGTTAAAACAAATACTTCAAGCTCATATTTTGCTGATTTGGAACAAAGGGTTGAAGCCCTGGAAAAGGACCTTGAAATCTGGAAAACCGCTGGCCTATCTCCAGATGGCTCAGGTACAGGAGCGGCAATGGGCATTGGCCCTGTAAAAGAGCGGGTGGCAAGTCTTGAAACAGCTTTTTCAGTTAAATTTGATTCTTTACTAAAGAGATTGGATAATATTGAAAAAAGTATTTCTGGGTCTAAGAAAAAATCTATTGCAGTCACAACATCACAACCCGTTGCAAAACCTGCAGAACCTGAAAAAAAGGAAATAAAGGCTGGTTTGTTTCATACTATTAAAAAAGGGGAAACCCTTTATAGTATCAGTAAAAAATATAATACCACAGT
This sequence comes from Candidatus Desulfobacula maris, assembly GCA_014383445.1. Classification (GTDB taxonomy): domain Bacteria; phylum Desulfobacterota; class Desulfobacteria; order Desulfobacterales; family Desulfobacteraceae; genus Desulfobacula; species Desulfobacula maris. Next base: position 12,069 of record JACNHV010000143.1, read on the forward strand.
CACAAACATACAAAAGCTAAACAAGCTTTCACCAGATGCCAAGATTTATCAGGGGGATAGTATCCTTGTCCGGTAAGTCTTATTTCAGAGGCAATTTTTTTTATCACCATTAATAAAATTTTTTATCAGTTTTTTTCCCACATCAGTCATAAAGGATTCAGGGTGAAACTGGACACCCTGTGTTGGATGCTCTTTGTGACGAATTCCCATGATTTCACCATCTTCAGTCCTTGCAGTAATTAAGAGGCAGTCGGGAAGATTTTCGTGGGAAACTGCCAGGGAATGATACCTCATCACTGTAAAAGGGCTTTTTATCCCGGAGTAAATCTGTTTTCCATCACTTATAATCGTGGATGTTTTTCCATGCATGATCTGGTTTGCCTGGATGATTGTCCCTCCAAAGCTCTTGGCAATGGCCTGGTGTCCAAGGCAGACGTCAAGAAGAGGAACAATGCCGGAAAAATGTTTGACAACATCCAGGGAAATACCGGCATCCTCAGGGCGACCAGGTCCTGGGGAGATGACAATGGCATCCGGGTTCAAGACTTTAAGATCATCAATGGATGCCTTATCGTTCCTATAAACAACTACACCCGCTCCCGTTTCACGGATATAGTGAACCAGGTTGAATGTGAACGAGTCATAATTATCTATTACGGCAACTAACATTTATCTGCCTCCACTATTATTCAAAACAGCCAAAGAACTTTTCTGGATATTATATATATATCATTCACCTGTCTATCCAGTTGTGGGGAGATTATATCTCCAATCCAGCCTTATAGCCCTGGTGGACAGCATCAAAAGCTGTGGCAACCTGTCTGGCATCTCCTGCAACCCTGTATTCCACACCCATTTTTTCAAGCACGGATTCAAGGGGATTGTTTGATACAGAACCTGCTGCAACAACCACAGTATCTGCCTCAATCTCATAAATTTTACCATCCTGTTCAATAATCAGGCCGTTAGGGGTAATTTCTATTACTTTGCTGCCCGTCATGGTTTTTACATGATGCCGGCCAAGGTCCTGCATCATGCCCCATTTAGTTGATTTTCCGATATCTTTACCCATTTTGCCCAGCATTTCAATAAGGGTGACCTGTTTGGTTCCCCGGGTTGCCATTTCAAAAAGTGTATCAGGGTTTTCGGCTCTGTTAACAAGAAGAAATTTTATAGTTTCAGCTGATATTGTTCCTTTTTCTGCAAGAAAGAGGGCCGTTTCCACACCAACTGCTCCGCCGCCGATAATAGCAACTTTTTGGCCTGTAAACACCTTGTCCTGTAAGACATCCCATGACTCCACAACATGGGGAAGGTCTATTCCGGCAATAGGCGGAATCAGGGGTTTTGAACCCGTTGCAAGTATGATGGTGTCTGGTTTTTCTTTTTTAATGATTTCCTGGCTTACTTCGGTTTTTAAAACAATTGGTATTTTTTTTGCAGCAATCTGGATTTCAAGGTCTTTGGCAAGCTGGGCAAATTCATCCCTTCCCGGAGGAGCGGCTGCAAGGTAAAGTTGTCCTCCAGGTCTTGAGCTGCTTTCATAAATTATCACATCATGGCCCCTTGAATGTGCTGTGAGGGCGGCTGTCATCCCTGCGGGCCCGGCTCCTGCCACAAGCACTTTTTTAGGAGAGGTAGTCTTTTTAACAGGCTTTGTGCCTTCAAACCCTGCCAAAGGATTGCAAAGACATTCAACATGTTTTAATTTGAAAAGGTTATCAAAGCATCCTTGAGCACAGGCAATGCAATGTATGATTTCCTTTTCCTTTCCAAGCCTTGTTTTTTCAGGGAACATTGGATCGGCAATAAGGCTGCGGCCCATGGCCACCATGTCGCACATACCGTTATCCAGCATTTGTCTTACTGTTTTAGGATCATTAATCCTGTGGCTTGCAATAACGGGCACATTCACTTTTTCTTTGATCCCCCTTGCAAGATATGAAAAAGCGCCTCTGGGTACGCAACTCACGATTTGAGGTACCCTTGCTTCGTGCCATCCCACATTGATGCAAAGAGCATCAACCAGGCCGTCTGACAGGGCTTTGGCATATTCCTGCAGTTCAGTCCTTGGGTTTCCTCCAGGCATAAAGTCATTGCCGTTCATCCTGACTATCAAAGGGAAATCTTTCCCAACTGCATCTCTGACAGCCTTTATAACCTCAAGTCCGAATCTCATCCTGTTTTCAAAGCTTCCTCCATAATTGTCCCTGCGCTGGTTGGTCAAAGGAGAAAGGAATTCACTGATAAGATATCCAGTTCCGCTTAATACTTCAACTGCATCAAACCCAGCTTTTTGTACCCTTAATGCAGCCTGTGCAAAAGAGTTGATAGTTGTTTTTATTTCATCAGTCGTCATTTCTTTGGGAGTTTCTTTTGTCATTCTTGATGCTATGGCAGAAGGTGCAACAGGTTGTTTTCCATTAAGGAAAAAGGAAAAATTATATCTACCTGCATGGTTGATCTGCATTGCGCAAAGAGACCCATTGTCTTTAATGGCTTTTGAAAGTTTTTGAAGCCCTGGTATGAATTTGTCATCATGGGCCCCGATATTCTGGGTATTGCCTGAAAGTTCATCCACCGTTGCATACCCGGCACAAATCATTCCAGGCCTGCCCTTGGCTCTTTGTGCATAGAAATTAATGATCTGGTCCGTGACTTCAAAATTCTGCGCCATGCCCAGGTGCATTGCAGGAAGATATATCCTGTTTTTAATTTTAAGTTTGTTTATTATTATGGGTTCAAAAATAGGATCTCTCATTGTTTCTTCCTTTATTTGTATTTTATTTATTTTGTTAATCCTTTGAATGCCATTGGAATTTCCATATATTTCGCATGGATTTATTTTTTCAAGAGCCTTAACAATCCTTCCTGGGCTACACTGGCCACTAGAGCCCCGTCCCGTGTATAGATGGAACCTATGTTCAATCCTCTTGCTTTTCCAGCGCAGGGGCTTTCCATGACATGGAGGAGCCAGTCATCCATTCTAAACTTTCTATGGAACCATATGGAATGGTCCAGGCTTGCCACCTGAATGTCAGAGGACCAGAAGGTTTTGCCGTGGGGATAAAGGGAGGTCGCGACCAGATGAAAATCCGAGGCATAGGCCAGCATATACCGGTGGGTGGCTTCATCATCCGGGATCTTGTCAATGGCCCTGAACCAGACATATTTTTTAGGCGGCATGGGTTTGGGGCTAAAGGGATTAACCGGATTCACCACCCTGATTTCAATTGGTTTCTTACAAAGAAGTTTTTCAAGAATTGCAGGTGGAATCTGATTTGAAAGACGTCTTGCCATCTCAACCTCATTTTCTATGCCGTCAGGCCCTTTAATGTCAGGCATGGTGTTCTGGTGTTCATATCCCTGTTCATCCCTGTGAAAAGAGGTGGCCATGGAGAAAATGGCAAGGCCATTCTGAACGGCCACCACCCGGCGGGTGACAAAACTTTTACCGTCCCTTATGCAGTCTACTGTATAAACAATTGGTTTTTTGGCATCTCCGGGTCGCATGAAATACCCGTGAAGGCTGTGGGCATGGAAATCCGATTCCACTGTTCTTGAGGCGGCAGACAGTGCCTGGCCAAGGACCTGGCCGCCAAAGACGTTGCCAAACCCGAGATCCTGGCTTTGGCCCCTGAAAATATTTTCTTCTATTTTTTCCAGGGCTAACAGCCGAAGTAATTCTTTTAGAACATTTCCATCATAGCAGACATTCATTATGGTTTCCTTTCAATTATCGCAAAAACAGTCTAAAAAATTTAAAAAATGGTTTTATATCAATGGAAGCAATGATTTGTTTGTTTATAATAATTTTCCTCTTATCATATCATACTTCAAAAAGCCCGTTATGTGACAGGGTTATGGTGTAAATAATCCATTAAAACTGGAATTTTCCTGGCGATTGAAATGCAGTGGATCTGACTTTAAAATCTCCAGCGCTTTATATAGACATTTTCATGCCGGATGTAAACCCTGGGGGATATATTAACCATGTCCTGCAGGTTATCAGCCCTGCAACCCCAAGGCAAGTGCATATTCCAGCTTTTGAAATTGTTTTTTATACTTTTATTGACAATAAGTAACTTGATATCTATGATGCCTCAAAAAAATTTCTATAACCATATTTTTTCAGGATTAACAGTTGAAAAATTTACTTAGATCATCTCCAACTACAGGCCAGGAAAAAACCAGGAGTAATCCTGAAAATCGTTTTGGTTTTACTTTGGTTCTTGCGTCTGCCATTGTTTGGAGTTTTGGTGGAGCACTTAAACACTTTATTTCCACGCAGGAAAGCTGGACCATTGTCTTCTGGCGGTCTTTCTGGGCAGCACTGTTTTTATTGGCATTTATGCTTATCCGGAAGGGACCCCGCCGTACCTTTGAATTATTTGCAAACATGGGATTACCGGGAATTAGCGTTGGCATCTGTTTTGCCGTTGCAACCACCAGTTTCATAGTTGCATTGACCCACACAACCGTTGCCAATATTCTGTTGATGCAGGCAGGGGTCCCGTTGTTTGCTGCCTTGATTCTCTGGATACTGTTTCAGGAACGCGTGACAATACCAACCTGGATTGCAATTGCATTTGTCATTATGGGCGTTGCCGTCATGGTGTCTGATTCGTTTACTGGTAAGATATCACCGATAGGCGATACCCTGTCGTTGTTGATTGCCTTTGCTTTTGCGTGTGCAACAGTGATTACCCGGCGGTATGCTCATGTACAAATGGTTCCGGCAGTTTGTCTGGGTACTGTAATGGCAGCTTGTGTGGCTGCCGGTTTCATGAACACCGTTGTGGTGACACTGCCTGATATGGGCATCCTGATTGTTTTCGGAGGATTGAATCTTGGCTTTGGCCTTGCTTTATTTGTCACGGGAGCACGTCTCATCCCTTCGGCACTTGCCGCACTTTTAGGAACCACGGAAACCGTTTTGGCGCCGATATGGATGTGGTTGATTCACGATGAAATTCCCACGATTCGAACGCTGATTGGTGGCATAATAATACTTACTGCACTGCTCAGCCACATCAGCTGGAAGATATATTGTCAAAAATCAGCGATTGTCAAGCAAACACCAATTTAGAAATGTGTGTTCATCTCGCCTTTTCAGAACAGATGCGTTTGAAGCGATCATTTGCGTCAGGTGCACGGGCAAGGATTCTGGCCGACTGTATCACGGCAGGGGGAAACAAAAACCTAAGATGATTCACTTGCCAAAGTCCTTTAAAAAAAATTCAAATCCTTTTTGTTCCATTGCCATTGCATTGTTAAACGTCATCCTGTTTTTTGCTTCAATCAAGGTTTTGATTGTCAGCATCATGTCATAGTTGACCTCACATATCTTTTCGGCGAGTTCAAAGGCTCTTGCAAGAAGTTTATCAGCCGGTACAACTTCATTGACAAGACCGCAGGCCAAAGCGCGTTGCGCAGGAATTTTTTCACAGGTTGATGAAAACTGTTTTGCAAGCCTCTGGCCAACTGCCTGCTGAAGCAGCTGGCTCATTCCCCATCCGGGATGGATTCCCACTTTGGCATGAGTGTCAGCAAAAACCGCATTTTCAGAGGCAATTAAAAAATCACAGTTCAAGGCAATTTCAAATCCGCCCGTAATGGCATACCCGTTTACCGCACCGATAATCGGTTTATTACAGGATGAAAATATTTTCGGCATATCATTTCCGTCTGAACGGGGGTCAAAAAGCTTGTCAGTTGAAAGACAGGCAAGATCAATGCCGGAGCAAAAAGCGCTTCCACTTCCCGTAATAATGCCGACTTTGATCTCAGCACTTTTAGCTATTCGTTCAATACCATTATAAAGTCCTGTCAGAAGCGCCTGGTTAATGGCATTTTTTCTTTCCGGTCTGTTCAGCGTGATGGTCGCTATAGCTTCTTTAACCTCAAAAAGTACTTCATTATCCATTTATTCTCCTTATTTTTAACCTTATATGGTTGATCGATCAACGGGAAAGGATGTATCGGGCCATCTTAGGTGCAATACAGATGAGCCGTTTTGCTTCTTCAGAGTCTGGATCAATCAGTGTGAAATCTGAATACTTCCCGGAATCGACCGCCCTCGGGATGCGCTGTGAGATCAATCGGTTTCATGGTCATCTGTGTTTTATTTCAACCCAATAGAATGCTTGTGTCTGTAAAAAATGTCCCGGCAATGCAGGCTGTCAGTAAACAGGCCAGAGTAGCCGCAATCAAGGCTTTAAATGCAACACTTGAAACGGCTGCCGTCCGTTCGGGTGCAAGGGCCGTTATGCCCCCGACAAAAATAGCCATGGATGCCACATGGGCAAAACCGCAAAGGGCATAGGATGTAACCACAGCAGACCTGGCATGGATCAGGGTGTTGTTGCTGATAGCGGCTGCCAGATCCTGGTACGAGGCCACTTCTGTCAGAATAATGCGCTCACCAATGATCTGGGATATAATTTTTGCATCTTCAACAGGAATACCGATAATAAGGGTAAACGGATAAAACAGATATCCCAGAAGACCTTTTAATGACCAGTCAATGGTTATTCCCATCCAGATGTTCAATTGAGATCCCACACCGCCAAGGGCCAGGTCAATCAGAGCTACAAGACCCAGGACGGCGATTAACAGGGCAACAATACTGAAAACAACCTTGAGTCCGGATGTAGCACCATTGATAATGGCTTCAAACAGGCTTGCATCCTTTTCATAGTGTATATCAACAGTTTTCCCAAGGGTCTTGGGCGTTCCAGTTTCCGGGAAAAGTATTTTTGACATGATCAGGGCTGCAGGAGCTGAGAGAAATGATGCAGATATCAGGTGACCGGCAATGGATGGAAACTGGGAATAAAGCGTAAATACGTAAAGGGCCAGTACATTTGAAGCAACAGTGGCCATTCCGGCTGTTAAAATGGTGCACAGCTCAGAACGTGTCATTTCCCGGATATAGGGTTTAATGGTAAATGCTGACTCTACACCGACAAATATATTACTGGCAGCACATAGGGCTTCTGCACCGGATATCTTCATCAGCCGCGCGAACAGTTTGGAAAATTGCCGGATGATAAAGGGCAGGATGTTATAATAGTAGAGGATGGCCACCAAAGCAGAAAAAAAGATGATGGTGGGAAATGCCTGGAAAGCAAGTATAAATCCTAAAGATTCCTCGCTCCCTGGCGGTGCTGCAAGAATTCCGAAAACAAATCTTGCCCCGTCAGATGCAGTGGATAATACAATGACGGCAAGATCATTTATTGCCTGGAAAAGTTTTATCCCTGCAGGAACAATAAATATAAAAAGTGCAAACAGGATTTGCAGTCCAATACCCCAGCAAATCAGATGCCAGTTTATGATGTTTTTGTTACCAAACAAAAAGCGTGACATTAGCCATGCAATGATCAGCAGGATAAAGATACCGGCAAAACTGACCAGATTATAAAGCGGCATGGTGTTTTCCTTTTGTTTTGGTATTCATCGTATGATATCTTACCCCAACTTAAAAGTCAATTTCCACCTGGTTCCTGACTAAATCCGCATAGGTTTCCCGTTTGCGGATCAGTTTGGCCTGGCCGTTGATGATCAACACTTCTGCCGGCTTTGGCCTGGAGTTATAATTGGATGACATGGCAAACCCGTAAGCACCGACATTTTTAATCATCAACAAATCTTTTTTCCTGACCTCATTGAGTTCCCGGTCACATGCCAGGTTGTCGATCTCGCATAGATTTCCAACAATATTATACTTTTTGATTGGACCTTTGGGGTTGGAAATATTTTCTATGGAATGATAGGCATTATACATCATGGGCCGGACCAGGTGATGGAACCCTGTATTGGTTCCCACAAAATCGATCCAGCCGTTGGTCTTCAGTACCACGGTCTCTGTAAATAAAAACCCTGCCTCACTCATCAGGAACCGCCCCGGCTCAAACCAGACGGTGATGGTTTTACCGGTTTCACTGCAGAATGTATCGTATTCTCTTTTTAGAACAGGACCGGCATCTGAAAGCTCTATCACCACATCATCCGGTTTGTGTTTGACCATGATTCCACCGCCGAAATCGATATACTCAAGATGCTTAAATTGTCTGGCGATTTTAAACAGGGTTTTAACCCCTTTTTCAAATACAGTTTTGTTGAGTATGACATGACTTGAGTGCAGATGAAGGCCATTGATGCGCAATCCGTATTGTTCAATCAGTTTCAGGATATCATCAAACTGGGTCAAAGAAATTCCGAATTTGGACTGATTATGCCATGCGCTGACCTGCACTTCACTGACATCGCCATAATGCTCTTTGTTGGCAGAGGCAAAATCAGGCCCAGTTGCTTTTCCGCTTTCTATCTCTGATATCATGTTCGGGTTCAGCCGGACACACACAGGGTAAGATGATCCGTATTTTTTCCCAAAAGACTCAAGGTTCTGAAGGTTCTCGATATTAATTGAAACACCTGAGTCAACTGCCTCTTCAATCTCCTTGAAGTCCACCACATTGGGTGTAAAAACAATATCTCTGGGATCAAAACCAAGGCTCAACCCCATGTGCACTTCAGGAATGGATACAGTGTCCAGACCTGTGCCCAACAGCTTCATATATTTTATGATGCTGATATTGGTACACGATTTGACCGCATACATCACCTTATACCGTATCGTGCCAAATGCGGTTTTAAACTTTTCGACCTGCTGTTTGATGATATTCGCATCATAGACATACAACGGTGTACCAAACTTGCGGCAAAGATCATGGAGATCAAGCCTCTGAATTAAAAATGAATCCTTTTTCTTCATGGCGTTACATCTCTATTTGTGGCAGTCTTGTTTTTTTTAATATTTTTACCCGGTTCATCAGTTCCATCACTCTTTTAAGCTGTTTGTAATTTTTTTTATATATCAAATAATACTTCAAATGCCACGATATCATCCCATGGGCAGCCCATTGGATATAAAGGGGCAGCAATTCCAGTTCCTCTTGTGTCAATGGCCTGATCCTGTTGTATTCCCTTAAAAAGGCATTCATCAGCACGGGGTCTATCTGATTGTCAACAAAACAGAACCCGTTTATAGTCATCCCGATCTCCATCAATAAATGGTCAACACAACCCTCTTCAAAATCAATGATCGCCACAAGCCTGTCTCCCTGGAAAATGGTGTTGTCAGGAAAGCAATCCCCGTGAATAATCCCTTTTGGCAGATCTTTTTGGACAAACGCTTTTAAAAACAAGGTCTGATCTTTAAAATAGGGATACACTTCCGGGTACTGCACTGGTGCATCCTTGAATTTTTCTATCAGGCCTATGCAGTTGTCCATGTTGATCACATTTTTTCGGGAGAATCTGTGCCAGTCCGGAAATAGATTCAATCTGGCTAGGGCTTTGGCGATTTCACCCACGGTAGCGGGGTTCAGCAACGGTTCATGTCCGTTTTTAAATTCATAAATCATGACTTTGCCATGGTCTGTGTCGATTAAATAATCTCCCCCTTTTGAAGCCAGCATGTAGGCTGTTGGAAAATCAAACCGTTGAAGCGATAAGAGCAGTTCAATCTCCCAATGGATGAGTTTGATATTGGATTGCTGGAGACAGACCCGATAAAGAAAATAGCCCTGATCGGTAATGATCTTATAGTTCAGGTTTGCAAATCCATCAGACAATGGTATGGCACTTTTCAATCCAGACAGATTAAACTGATTGCAGCCATTTCTGATTTGATCTATGTCCAGTTTCATAGTCATGTTGATATATGGGGATGATCATTTTTTCAAGTGAAATTTCCCCGGCCATAATTCTTTTTAGTTATTCTTTTGATGAAATCAGTATCCATGCTGTTTTGTGTTTTTATTCAATAGACCATAAAGGAGCCTGATCTCCTCTTCCCTTTAATTGCAAAACAGGTAGACACTACTTTGTATATGCTGTCAAAAGACGGCAGTCAGTTTTTTTTAATGCAAACCTGTGGCCGCATATTCAATTTTTCCAAGTATGACTCAAGGTTAGCTGCAGCACCAAATCTTTGAAGTCTTCGCCTTGAGTTACTAAATGATATTAAAAAATATGAGGCCAATAATTGCGGCCTGGGAGAATACTATTGATCACTCACCATTCACAATTTGTCCTGCTCTTCAGGTCCTGGACGTCAGGATCTATTTTTATCATTAAAAAATCCGGTGATAAAAATCTGTCTTGCATCCGTAAATCAATAATTCCAGCCAAAGAAACCAAAGGCGAAAATATTCATAATGATCGGGACAGCATAGATTATTAAAAGGGTTAGAATTTTTTTCTGCATTGTTTTTAGGCTGATTACCAGAATAACTGCACAGTAGAAGTGAAAGTAGCCAAAGAGAAATATTAGCCAGACACCCTTGAAAGAAAGATTCCAGAACGGGTATTCCCAGACGAGATGCCCTCCTATGTTTAGAAGGCACTCAACAAAAACCGCAAAGACCGAATAGCCGATTGCCCAGAACCATTTTTCAGGAATGCCCAGTATTTTTTCCGTCGTGCTTTCAGAAAGCGTATGATAATAGACAATACCTCCGATCAAGAACATGAAGATGATTTCAATGTTCCAGTCAACCATGACGCGAAGCGCAGTATCACCGGGCGTGGTCCAGAAAGCCGAACACCAGGGATCGCTTTGCGCCGTACGTCCGGAATAACAGCCTTGCATTCCTGACAATGTGTCAAGCCCTCACCGTTCGGCAACCGACTCCTGGCCAGCTTGACGGCATCGTCAATGCTGGCGTCTATCTGATCCTGCACAGCCCCGTCACGGGACCAACCTCCGGCCATAATGTGCTCCTGTTCAAACCATTTGCGGTTATATCTTATCCTAAGGCGTAAGCATCAGTCTGGATTTGGTATTGTCATCAATGGCCTTATCGCTGAACCACCAATAGCGCTTTTCTCCGGACATATACGCCTTGATCTGATCTTTTTGATGGGGGTAAAAACTTCTGCCGCTGACCCCGCCGGGCATCACGGCTAAAATTTTATCCTTATCTGAAAAGTCGGTAACCATGCGAAGTGCAGCACAATGGGTGATCTCAAAGGGTTTGTCATAATCATACCAACCCCGGTACAATGTTTCTCCTGAACCGCCCATGGGCAACAGGCCAGAACCCAGCAAGGCTTTGCCGGGTTCTGTTCTTCTCAGGGGATTGACAAGTTCCAGGGTATGGACCTGCCCCCATTGCCATTTCTCAGGAGAGTTTCCCATCTGTCCGCTTAAAACTTTTTTGGCTTCCAATCCTGCCAGAAAAAACAGGTCTTCACGGGTTTCAATCTGATCTAAGGTCTTGATGTTATCAAACCAGGCCCCTTCATTCCGTAAAACCATCTGTTCAAGCCGTTCCTGCCAGAAGTACCAGTTATTGAGCATGACCATGGCATTGTCTTGGCCCAGCTCGTCTTCAAAAACCAAATAGGCGAAATGTCTGTAGGTGGCCTGGAATATGGCAGGTGCTGCTTTGTTCGGATCATCCCTGAAATCCCATTCGGCAATGATTTTCCCCATGACCCTGGTCTCTTCATGGCTTTGAAATACCTTTGCCATTATCGGGGATATGTTCTGGGCCAATAGATTTTTTGTATCCCTTTGATAGTCCCATAGATCCTGACTGCTTTTTTTATCGGATGAAGCCATGAGTTCTTTTAATCTTCTATACCGGTAGGAGGGGGCAAAATAGGATGAATAATAATAGGGGTAGTCATGATCTATTGTTTTCTGGTTACAGGTACCAATCCAGTTTTTATCCGGGTTCATGCTGCCGGGCATTTCATCCTGGGGAATCCATCCATGCCAGTTATCCGTGTTATCCTTTATCAAATGGGGAAAGGTGCCATCACCATTGTAACGGATGGGGATTTTACCCGAAGCCTGGTGACCGATATTGCCGTCAGCATCGGCAAACACCCAGTTAAGGCATCCCATGGGAACATTTTTCAGGGCATTTACAACATCCTGATTGTTTTTTGCTGTTAAAATGTCAAACAGACCAATGGTTGATCCCATGGATTCAGCCGGGGCAAATCTCATGGAAATGGTTTTTGAGGTGTTCAGATCCGGGAATATGCCTGATACAACCGGGCCTCTTCGGGTGGTCAGGATGGTGATGTTTTCCGTTTTAAAACCGGTTGGATCATCTTTGTCTTTTATCCTAAGGGTTTCTTCAATCCTGGTGAAGGGAATGGATATTTTACCTTCCAGGTAATGATTCGGATTCTTAGAATCAATGGTTTCAATATACAGATCTAGCATATCCCCATAATTATTGGTGGCAGAAAGGGCAATATAATCGGTGCGGCCAATTGCCATACCCGGAATGCCGGGGATATGTACTCCAACGGCTCTGATATCAGGGGCAATCAGCCCGATGGGATACCAGACACCGGGCAGTATCCTGGGGTCCAGATGGGGGTCACCTGCAAGAATGGCGCTTCCCGAGGTCGAACGGGCAGGGGATACTGCCCAGTTATTGCTTCCGGCACGCAGTTTTCTGTCCGTTGCATATGCGGCAAGCGATTGAATACGGCTCATGGATGCCAGAAGATCTGATTTGGCAGGAATTTTAAGCATGCCAGTATCCTTGGGATCATCAGCATTGATATTCAAGGGCATGATTTGGGAGACTTTTTCATAGTCCAGGGTTTCCAGCAGCGTCTGTGCAACGATTTCAGTATTTAAATTGGCGGCCGTGGAGTATCCCATATAATAGAGTATTCCTACAGAGTCCGCCACTTCCCATTTTTCAGGCTGGATACCGGCAAGTTTGAATTCCAGGTGGATATCATCCGGGCAGTTTTCGATAAAGGCATTGATACCGTCCACATAAGATTGAAACTTTTTCTTTGTTTCACCATTCAGGATTTCGGTCTGTTTTTTTGCCATTCGGTTCAGCCCAATGGTCCGCATTCGAATATCAAAATTTCTGGCACCAGGACCTGCCAGTTCACACACCCGGCCCTGTATCACCAGGCGGGTCAGCTGCATTTGAAAGAGTCGATCCTGGGCCGTGACAAACCCCTGGGCCATGAGAAGATCCTGCACATTCCGGGCATGGATATATGCCATGCCATTGGCATCCCGCTGAATGGTAACCGGCTCTTTAAGACCGGGAATCTTAAGCTCGCCGTTATCCTTAAAGTCATTTAAAAAAGGCAAATAGAAAAACAGGGCCATTGCACAGAAGGCCAAAAAGAAGATAAGAATTAGAACTCGGCGTAACCATTTCATTTGTTGTGTCCTTTCGAAAAAATTGAATAAAAAAAAATAAAGAACAAAGGAATTTAACATGAACATCTATGGTCTGACTATAGATATTTCTTGAGGCGTTTAAATTTTTAATCCGCGTTTGATCCCGGCCCTCATCATACTCGAAACAACAAGATGGTGAAATGGACGAATTAAGTTGAAATAAACTGGTCCTGTCCAATGTATGAACTTCACTGATGTAAAAACATGAAATTTTGTAAGGTGGTTACTCAAGTGTTCAGCGATAACACCAAAATAAGCCTTCAAATGCTTATCTTCCGGTGTCTCCGAAACCCAATAGATATTCTCTTTTGTTGTCCTTACAATAAAGAAAGACGCGTTTCTTCCAGGCTCGAATGCAAGATCCTCTGTCTTTATTGATGGCAACACTTCAGGTTTCTCATGCCTTTTTAAACCAAGGATATTTACAAGAAATTTTCTAATTCGATATAGAACTACAATCCACCAGGGGTAATAAGAGAGCATTCCAGAAATAAAATTTCTTAAACTTGCATTGCCCTCAATAGTTTTTATATCAGTATGGTCAACATTCTGGAAATAAATATCCAATTCTCTGAATTTCTGTATTTGGTACATTGTTCTACTCACATAACCTTTTACTCTGCCATTTCTCCAAGATTTTTCCAGCTCAACACCTTTGCTGCTGTTCTTCTATAGTTTTTTAATCCTCCATATATTAAAAATCGATTTTTTTTTGAAAGCGCACTCAGGTTTCCAAAATAATTTAATCCTTTAAAAAAATCAGCTATAGTTTGCATACTTGCTGCGGAGCCCTGAACCTAAACAATGGTGAAGAAGTCAGCATGCTCATTTTCTTGTTGAGATTAAATTTTCTCCTTTCTGCCTGCTAAACTATTCCATAGCATTCCCGGAAGTCCCATGCCGGTTTTATATTCTTTTCCGTTTAAAAATAACTTTTCCACCTTTAAGG
>JACNHV010000180.1 GCA_014383445.1 Candidatus Desulfobacula maris
CCACGACATAAATAGTCGCGTCAATCCCATCCAAAACCCTGAGAAATTGTTTGTGAGATTTCTGTAGGGTTTCCTCGATTTGTTTGCGTTCAGTGATGTCCAGCACAATACCTTCATAACGAATCACCCTGCCGTCACTGTCGAAGTAGGCCCGGGTGCTATTGGATACCCAGATCGCCGAACCATCCTTGCGCTTGGCTTTGAACTCAAAATTTTCCACAATTCCATTATCTTTGAGAATTTTTTTATACCGTTTTCTGTCGTCAGGATTTACGTAATACTGCGTGGTAATGTCTGAAATACTGGAAACGAGATCTTCCGGAGAGTCGTATCCGAGCATATTGGAAAAGGCGGAATTAACACTGACAAACCGACCCTCCGGGGTGCTTTGGAAAAATCCTTCGACAGCATTTTCATAAATAATCCGGTATTTTTTTTCACTCTCCCGCAAAGCTTCCTCTGTCTTTGCTTTCTGGATTATGTGGGTGGTCGTTGCGGCAAGATTTTCAAGCAGAGCGTCTTCCTCTGGAGAAATTGCTTGTTTACTAAACAAGGCCAAAACACCAATAACACCACCGTCATCCGAAAGAAGCCTATATCCAGCGAAGGAAACCAAACCGAGCTTTATGGCCCATTCATGATCGCTAACAAGAGGATCATTTACAACATCATTAGTAAGGAATTTAGATTCATCCCCTGAAGCAACTTTTCCGATTTTGAAACTACCGAACGGCACACGTCGGTGTCCACCGTCTATATGAGTATAACGTCCTGAACTGGCTAAAAGATGAAGACAACGTTCTCGGTAGTGGCAGGCATTCGGTCCTTCTGCAATTTTAGCATGCTGGCATTCAGAATCACATAAATCTCCTGATCTAATAATCCAAATTCGAGCAAAGTCTGCTTTAAATATTTTTATTATTTCTTCGGTGATTAGTTTAACTTTATAGTTAAGACCACCTGAGACAAGCAATCTTTCATTTAAACTATTCAACTGTTCTGTTCGTCCTAAAATCTGCTTGCGCTCGGTGATATCGAAAACAACACCGTCAACACCGACAATGGCTTCTTTATCTCCTAAAATAACGGTTTTGTGATCACTTAACCAACGTGTATGACCGTCCTTAGTGACAATTCTATACTCTTGAGTAATAGACTTTTTCTTTTCTGACAGACCATGTTCTTCAATGACACGCTTTTTATCATCTGGATGGATGAGATCCATCCAATTTATTTTTTTGGTGTTAAATTCTTCGATCGAATAGCCGCACACAATTTCACTATTTGAAATAATTGTCGTTGACCAGTCAGAATTGCCTCGATAGACCATCCCGGGAATGTTGGAAATAACAGTTTGGTATTTATAATCGTTTTCCAAGCCTCTTCTCTCAGCTTTTTTTAACTTTATTTCAGACAGCTTCAATTCCTGGATTCTTTTTTCCAGTTCTTCATATGTGGGTTTTTTAGCCATATGAATTCCTTTTTATATTGAAACAGGCTTTGGTCTCGGAGTGGAACGCTTGCCACCGCAAACCCTCAAATTATAAAACCACCAGAATGCGTTTAATAGTCTGGTCAATCTGCATAAAAAGCATAATAATATATATTGTGGTGCAAAGTAAATCAATTTCCAAAAGAATATTCCATTATATAGCCGAAATCAAAATCAAAAAAATCAAAATCCCATTCAACATAATTGAAGATACATTTTTCAGCAGTTCAAACCTTAAAAATAATTTTTAAACAATTTTTATGCTACATTCAAAATTTGATATTGTTTACTTTTACTGAGCTATGTTTTGGGGAGATGGCCTTGCAGTATATTTGCGAAGAGCCTGAAAATATGCAACAATTTCGGGCGGAATCGAGGTAAACCGAATCACGTGTGTGTGCCCGTCTTTACTCATTTGCTTGATCACCTTCCCATAGAAGTCATTACCCGGAACCCCATCGCCCCCATCACCTAAGTCCATCTTTAGATTGGTTAGCAACTCAATCCGCTCGTCCAAAGCAATCTCAACGCTCTTTGTTGAAAGCCGGATCGCTTATACGGGACCAACCCAGAAAGTCCACGAGTCTGCGAAACTCTCGCCAGCGGAAAACGGGGCCGCCATCAGAGGCGCATATGGGAAAAGGTCATACTGCGAGGCGATAGTTGACCCGACCACAAGGAGCAGGGCAAAGCCAAGACCTGCTAAAACAACGGGTATCTCGAACAGGAGAAAAGCCAGGAAGCCTTGTCCCAAAAGTATCATGGCAGCAGGAGTGGTTAGCGGACCAGCGCAGACAGCTAAGATTGCTTCTCGGCTCCACCATAAAAATACCGTCACGTAGGCAAACGCCCTATTTCCCAGTCTGTGGTGACGAAGCAAAAGACCTATCTCGAGAAGGATGCTACAATCCCAAAAAATTTTCGTAAATCTTCAGACCAACCAAAAATCACAAAAAAAAGGCAAATAAAAACTATTCCACAGACAAGGAATAAAAATACAAGAAGAAGCTTATTGGCGGTTAAAAACCTTACCGTATTTTTGTTAATTTTTTTTAGAAGCCATTGATAAAAGTTTTCTTTAGTCATGATAGGTTACATATCTTTAATTTTATAAGCTTATCAAGCTTTTTTTTAATAAGTTATCTCTTTAACAAACAGATAACTTCATATATTCATACTTTCGAAATCAATTATACAAGAACCAACAGAGCCATTTGAATAAAGATTTTATCAAATTTTATTGAAAATATGATTAATTATCCCGGCCTGGGTATTCCACAAAAGGCTTTATTTAACCATTTGGCCAAAATGCCAGCTATGGCAAAATGGCCAAATAGCGATTTATTCAAAGGATTTTTGGACTGGCGCTGCTGGTTAAAGAGAAAAATCAAACCCTTGCCAAATATTCGCTACAAGGATAAACTAATCCCATCGGTGTGGCTGAATGGGAAAAGCAGGTAACCAGTTCATTGCCCAATGATCTTAAATCCAGCCTGCCCGCTATAGAAAAAATTGAACAGGAACCGGGCAGGAAAGAACATAGTCTGGATGGGGATGCGTAATATAACAATCAGCTTAAACAAAAAAACAAGTAATGGAGGTGTGTCATGGAAAAACGAGTCCTTGTCCCTGTGGCCCAGGGTACAGAAGCAATGGAAGCCATTACCATTATTGATGTTCTTCGCAGGGCAGGTGCAAATGTTATTGTCGCATCTGTGGATGAGATTAATATCAAGGCATCAATGGAAATTGAATTTAAGGCAGATAGACTGATCAAAGAGTGTATGGATGAGCAGTTTGATTTGATTGTCCTTCCCGGTGGTATCCCCGGAGCCCAGAATCTTCGTGATTCTAAAGACCTTGAGATTCTTTTGAAAAAACAGGCAGAACAGCAAAAATATTATGGTGCCATATGCGCATCCCCTGCCGTTGTTTTGCACCATTATGGCCTGGTCACTCCTGGCAAGGTAACCTGCCATCCCGGGTTTAAGGATCAGATTGACAATGGTAATATTGTTGAGTCAAGTGTTGTTGTGGATAAAAATTGTATCACAAGCAGGGGAGCCGGAACAGCCTGCGATTTTGCTTTAACCCTGGTTGAGCTTCTGTATTCCAAAGAAAAGAAAAAAGAAGTGGCCCAGAGTCTTGCCCTGATGCTGGATTGATTGTATCCCTTGATAAAGCTTTATTCTGCTTTTTCAATAATTCTTTTTTCATGGGTGTAAATATTAAACCGGTTGTTCCTTGCAAATCCAATAATGGTCAGTCCTGCTTTTTCTGCTAATTTAACTGCACTAAGGGTAGGGGCGGCATTAGAAATCACAACAGGAATACGGGTTTTAATGATTTTGCCGATAATCTCAAGGGACATTCTACAGCTGATGGTTGCGACCTTATCTTTGGTCTCAATCCCCTTTAAAAGAATATCCCCGGCAAGCTTGTCAAGGGCGTTGTGTCTGCCAATGTCCTCATAATAGGCGAGCATTTTTATTGGCGTACACAGTCCTGCACTGTGCAGCGCACCGGTCTTGTGAAACAGTTCTGAATGATCCCAGTGAAGTTGAATCAAAGACATAACCTGATCATAAGTGATGGTGAAAAGATTTTCCGGCTGGCCGAGCTGGGATGAAAAAGGCTCTGTCTGTTCCTGCAGAAGTGTCCCGCCGGATGATCCTTTGATCTGATGGCCCTTTGTAAACTTGATTAATCTTTCTTCAGCCTGCTCATCCAGAGTGATGTGGCATTGTTTTTTTGTTTTAAAAAATTCAATTGCCTTTATATCTGTTTTTTTATGAATAATTCCCTGGGTAAATAAAAATCCTGCGGCAAGAGCCTTTACATCTGTCATGGAAAACACCATCTGAAAAGCTTTCTTTTTATTGATAAAGATTTCAAGGATATCTTCATCAATAATATTGTCTTTCATCAGGATTTTTTTATTATCTTTAATCCTTATGATATCAACCTGTTTGACGATATGTTCGCTGTCCAAGTGTTTCTCCCTTTTTTAGATTTAGTGGAGACTGAAAATCAGCAATTTTTGGTCGGGCACTATTCAATCATAATGGTCACTTAGGCACAATGATCGCTTAAGTCTTTTTTTCTGTTTTTCTTCTCTCATCATCCCGGACTTCACGACGCAAAAGCTTGCCAACCTTTGATTTGGGAAGCATATCCCTGAATTCTACATATCCTGGTACCTTGTATGAAGCCCTGCCTCTTGCTGCACCACCTGATCAACTCACCACCGCCTACGACTCTTGCATCTTCTTTGAGAACCACAATGGCCTTGATCCTCAAATAAGTCGGTGTAAAAGTTTACAAGTCACACATGGTTATTGTCGATATATTCTTTTTGCTTTGGCTTCAAATCTAGGTAATTCACCGATATTTGCAATTTCCACGGCAGGCGTAACGGTCATGTTCAGTTTCACTTCATCAATTAGTTTTTGTTTAGCCGCCTGCAAGTCTTTGGAAGGAACTTCAACGCTGCTGGGTTCCACTTTGATCAGCAGGTGGTCCCCACTGCTTTGCTTTGGAACGTGGATCTGATATTCATTGGAAAATTCTTTACGCTCACGAATGAAATGTTCCAGAGCAGAAGGAAAAATATTGATTCCGGCAAATTGAAACATGTCGTCGGACCTGCCTAAAATACCACCATCAAGACGCAGAAATGTACGACCGCAATCACAGGTGGATCGATTGAAACGAACCAGATCCTTGATTCTGAATCTGATCAAGGGCATGCTCTCGGTAATCAGATTGGTGATGACCAGTTCTCCCACCTCCCCATCTGGAACGGGCTTCAGGGTTTCAGGATCCAAAGACTCCGCAAGGAACATACTTTCAATGACATGTGTGCCTTGCTGGCATGTGCATTCAAACCCAAAGTTTGTAATTTCACTGGACCCGATATCATCAAAACATGCCGCTCCCCAGATTTCTTCCAGGTTTTGTTTGGTGGCTGGAATATTGGCCCCTGGTTCGCCGGCGACAATCAGGATACGCACGGGGCTGTCCTTTAGCGAGATTCCCATTTTTCGGGCTGTTTCCCCCAGATAGAGCATATAGGTCGGCGTGCCGCAAACAACGGTGGCCTTGTATTCCAATATGGCTTTTATGCGGTTCTCAGAGCTGATGCCTCCCCCGGGAATAACCATCACACCGGCCCGTTCAAAAGCGGTCGAAAGGCCCCACCAGGCAATATGCAAGCCGTAATTAAACGGCACATAGAGCCGGTCATGGGTAGTGATGCCGTAGCCGTTCATAAAATACATGAACTGTCTGTAGAAATGTGTCTCCCAGTCGGTCTTGTTTATAATAATTTTGACCGGTATACCAGTGGTTCCCGTGGTTTGAAAAACCCGGACACCTGCCTCAGGCTGGATACATATACAGTCTCCCCAGGGCGGCTTTCTCTCCTGGCTTTCACGCAGATCCTCTTTTTCGGTAAAAGGCACGTTACGGATATCCGCCAATGTGCGGATATCATCGGGTTTGATGCCTGCCTGATCAAATTTTCTATGATACATAGGGCTGCGATCATACACATACTGCATTTTTTCCTTAAAAAGTGAGAGTTGGCGGTTTTCCAAATCTTCACGATTCATAGTCTCCAGCTCTTTTTCCCAATATAAAGTATTCATCACAGCAATCCTCTGTTCTTTTTAAGTTGCTTTAAACCTTTAAGTACTTTTTCTGGTGAAAAAGGCGTTGAATACAGTCGCAGGCCCGTGGCATCGTAAATTGCATTGGCAATAGCTGCCAGGATGGCTGATACTAGACCTTCGCCAACCTCTTTTGTTCTGAACGAATGTCCCGTCTGGTAGTTTTCCGTAATGACATCCACTCCTTTGGAATCGGCCACATTATGAATCAGCGGCATCCGGTAGTCCAGCCAGGATGGATTCAGGGTATAGCCCTTTTTCATCATGACATCTTCCATAAATGCATGGCCGAGGGCCAAGGAAACCTGGCCATCAATCTGTCCTTGAACCAATTGGGGATTTATGGGAAAACCGCAGTCATGGACGGTGGTTGCCTTCAGCAGTTTAATTTCTCCGGTTTCAGTATCCACAGCTATCTCAGCCACCTGTACACTGAAAGCGTAGTTCTCAGTCCATCGCCCTTTGGTTGACGCAAGGCTGGGATGGAAAGGTTCATCACGCATGGTACGCCAGTGCCCATCTGCGATAATGGTATCGCCCTTTTGTCTGGTGATACTGGCCTGGAAAATGTCTTGATACGTGACCCGTTTTTCCGGATTATCAGCCACCCATACAGATTTATTGGCAAGTTTCAGATTTTCTGTTTTTTCATTTAACTGTTCGGCAGCCACCTGTAGGATTTTTTTACGTACTCCTGCTGCAGCTTCCCGGACGGCATTACCCGTAACATAGGTCATGCCGCTGATCCAAGCGCCGATATCAGGCGGTGTTGTGGCAGTATCTGATGAAATGATCCTGATATCATCCATCTCAAGCTGGAGTTCCTCTCCCACAATTTGACACAGAACCGTCTCTGATCCCTGTCCTAACTCTATGGCACCTGTCAGAAGATCCACGGACCCTTCATCCGTCATTTTAACGATCGCACTGGAGCCGTTGGGATAAATCAAAGACCCGCCAAAATATGCGCTGACACCCAGCCCGATGCCCTGTTTTATTGGGTTGGAATCATCAAGTCTATCAGTTTTTGGTCGAAGGTTGCGCCGATTTGTGTAATCTGTTTTAAAAGCGGCTTCTTTGATACACTCTATTAGGCCGCAATTGTGTACGTTGTCTTTGTTTGGCAGTTCTTCGTGGGGCACACGGGCATTTTTCAGCCTGAATTCGATTGGGTCGAGTTGTAATTTTTCAGCAATGATATCCATGTGAGATTCAATGGCAAATCTCACCTGCGGCGCGCCATGTCCCCTTAAAGGTGCTCGAGTCGGGTTATTGGTGAAGATGGAATATCCTTCATATTTGAAGTTCTCAACACGGTATGGGATCATGGTAAATCCCCAGGCCAGGAAGATGATGACCACTCCGCTGCCTTTGTAGGCACCAGCATTGTTAATCATCCTCAACTGTTGAGCCACGATTGTTCCATCTTTTTTGACACCTGTTTTAATTTCCGAAATAAGCGGTTGGCCGTGACGGTATGCAATGAATATTTCTTCACGAGACGCAACGTATTTCACGGGACGACCGGTTTTGATGGAGAGTGCTGCCACACAATATTCATGAGAAAACAGATCGATTTTTCCACCAAACGCGCCTCCCACATAGGCTTTATGGATCCGAATGGACGCATCCGGCATCTTAAGTGTTCTTGCCAGTTTCTTTCGTTTGTTAAAATGTCCCATGGAGGAGATCCACATGTGCAGGGTACCGTCTCCCCTGTAATCGGCAACAGCGGTTTGGGGCTCCATATAACCGTGGGTTCGCAAATGGCTCTCAAACCGATCGCTGTGTATCAGGTCCGCCTCTTTAAACCCGGCATCAATATCACCCCACTGGGTTTGCGTTTTACCGGCAATATTACAATAATTTTCTTTCACCCTGGGATGATTGGGATGAATATGTACCTGGCAATCGGGATTCATGGCGTCTTCCACATCGAAAACGGCGGGTAAAATTTCATATTCAATGTCTATCATCTTTAAAGCTTGAGCCAGAACCTCATGGTTAATTGCAGCCACTGCCGCAATCTCTTCACCCACATGCTTGACCACGTCATAGGCCAATATGCTCTGATCCGGTAGATAACGGGGTGTCTCAACAAACCCATGCTTGATTCCCTTAGTATCAATGCCCGTGATAACCGCTTTGACGCCGGGAAGTTTCTGGGCTTTGGAGGTGTCGATACGCAATATCCTGGCATGGGGATGCGGACTCCTTTTTATGCCGCAAACCAGCATGCCCGGCAAATCCACATCTACCGTGTATCTGGCTTTACCTGTTGTTTTGTCGGGCCCATCTTTCCTGAGCACGCTTTTACCGACCAGTTTCAATCCGTTCATAGTTTTATTTCCTGATCCTGCTGATGGTCTAAATGGCCTGAAGGATCTGCAGCATCCAAAACAGCCTCGATGATACTATTATATCCTGTACAGCGGCACAGGTTGCCTTCCAGGGCCTTTTTGATTTCATTGACATTTGGCTGGGGATTTTTCTTTAGTAAGGCAGTACTGGAGAGAATAACACCGGGTGTGCAGAACCCGCATTGTACTGCACCTGCCCGGACAAACGCTTTTTGCATATTTGAAAGCGTTGGTCCCTCACTCAAACCTTCTATGGTCGTGATTTCCAAACCTTGGCATTCAACTGCCAGTGTAATGCAGGATAAAATCGGCTTGTCACCCAGTAAAACAGTGCAGGCACCGCATGTACCCATTTCACAGCCTGCTTTGGTTCCCTTTAATCCAAGGTGTTCGCGAATGGCTTCCTGAAGGGTCACATTCGGCGTTACGATCAGATCATATGTTTCTCCATTGATGATCAGTTCAATTGCCTGTTTCATGGTATTGCACCTTTACCTATAGGTTGATTAACCGTTTTTGTTATCAACTGTTTTAATGATGTCAATCAGAGATCTTTTTATATATACTTCAACCAATTGCTTTAAATATCCTCGTGAGTAGCCGTGATGCGGTAATGGTTTGATTTCATTGGCCGCATTTTTGGAAATTTCAACGATATCGGACCTGTTCAGCAAGGAACCGGTTAAGTGTTTTTCAGCCTCTAATGCGCGTAGCGGTTTGGTATTTATTGATCCCACTGCGATCACGGCTTTACTGCATTTTTTTTTATTTTTATCAAGTGTCAGAGCCACAGCGATGGAAACCATGGCAAACTCTAACCCGCCCCGGGGGGTCGCCTTAAAAAAACGGCATTGCATTTTTTGGGATTCCAATGGAATCAGTACAGAGGTGATCAGTTCGGTGGGACCCAAATTCACGGGTTTAAGCCCGTCTCCGGTATAAAAATCGGCAATATCAACTTGGCGCTCACCATGACTTCCCAATACAACCAGATGTGCGCCCAGGGTGATCAGTACCGGTGCCATATCCGACATAAATACTGCACGGCAGATTTTACCGCCATCCGGGAAAGGATAACAACAGTCACCAGCCCTTTTATAACAAGCCTCCACAAACTGAAAGTCGTGGCTTTGATTCAGATAAAGGCAGCGACTTTCTTGACACAAATTTCCCCCCAGGGTGGCCCGGTTGCGGATCTGCTGCCCGCCTACATGAAAGGCTGCCTGGGCAAGGGAGGGCGCTTTTTCCTTTATTAAAGGGGATTCAGTGATCTGGGACAGTGTCGACAAGGCATCAAGCTTAAGCGACCCATCCTTTGTTAAATGTTCTTTTTCAGCAGTCAGATGCTTCAAGCTCACCAATGTTTTAGGCATGAGGGTACCGTTTTTCATGTTGGGGATCAAATCAGTTCCACCGGCAAGTATGGCCGAGTCTTGTCCCAGGTTTGTCAGCAGATCGACCACCTCTTTTCTGCTGGTCGGTGTTTTATGGTCAAATTGAGAAAGTTTCATTTTTTTAGAATCTAACGACCCCCCTGATATTCTTTCCGGCCAGCAGATCATCATATCCTTGATTAATTTCATTTAAGGAGTAGGTATTGGTGATCAATTCGTCCAGTTTGATTTGTCCTCTTTTATACATATACAGCAGCTTGGGAATTTCTATCCTGGCATTACTGGTTCCATATATTGATCCCATCAATGTTTTCTGAGTCAATACCAGGTTCAGCGGACTGATGGGAATCGAGTCGAAATGAGACGGTGTCAATCCCACAACAACAACCTTACCCAGTTTGGCCGTAGCATCAAACGCCATGGCAATGGTTTCCGGTCTGGATATGGCTTCAAAAGCGTAATTAACACCCATGTTGTCAGTGATTTCCATTACTCGTTCAACCAGGTTTTCTTTGTCTACATTAATGGTATGCGTTGCGCCAAACGATCGGCTCCATGCAAGTTTCTGATCAAAGCGGTCCGCTGCAATGATCATGGAAGCATTTACGGACACAGCCCCCTGGATGATATTGGTACCGATACCTCCGGCACCGATAACCAGGACACTGCTTCCCGGTGTTATGCCGGCCCGGTTGACTGCCGCACCCCATCCTCCGACCACACCGCAACCCACCAGACAGGCAACCTCCAGCGGGATCTTCTTGTCGATCACACAAACCGACTGTTTGTGTACGATAGTATATTGACTGAAAGCCCCCAGCAGGCAAAACTGTCCGACATCCAGACCATTTTTGGTATGCATGCGGTACCCACCGTCCGGCTGCGGTCCTTTTGCAATGGTCGGTCCCAAAACGCAGGCATGGGTATCCCCGGCCAAACACCATTGGCATTTACCGCATGAAGGCAGAAACATCAGCACAACATGGTCGCCCGGACGGATATCATCAACGCCATCACCTACCTTGACAACGACACCTGCTCCTTCATGCCCCAGCACCATGGGCCTCATACCCACCGGCCTGTTTCCAACCAGAGCGTGATAATCTGAGTGGCATAATCCAGCAGCAGTCATTTTCACCAGGACATCATCTGATTTTGGTTCGGAAAGTTCCAGTTCTTCGATTAACATGGGTTTTCCGGACTCGTAGGACACAGCTGCCAAAGTTTTCATGTGGCTTTCCTCCTAATTCATTAAACTCCAACATACTTTTTGAGAATTTCAGGCTCTTTAATCAGTTTTTCTGAATCCCCGTCATAAATGATCTTGCCCTTTTCAATAATAATATTGCGATCGGAGATTTCTAATAAGGTTTTTATATCTTTATCAACTATAACAGTGGCGATACCTGCCTTCTTGATTTGTTTGATAACGGCCCAGATGATTTTTCTCAACTTTGGCGCCAACCCTTCTGTAGCTTCATCCAGCAGAATCAAATCCGGGTTTGTCATCAAGGCCCTTCCAATGGTCAGCATCTGCTGCTCTCCTCCGGATAACTGGTTTCCCATATGTCCCATTCGTTCCTTCAACCGCGGGAAAAGGTCCAGGACCCGGCTCAACGGCCAGTCATCTCTCCCATTCGGTCCGGATCGGGCTGCCATTATCAGGTTTTCGTATAAGGAAAGATTGGGGAAAATCCCCCGGTCATCAGGTACATATGCAATCCCCTGATGAACAATTTTATGGACCTTGGATTTTTTAATATCCCTGCCGTGAACTTTTATGGTGCCCTGCCTTGGGGGGGCCAAGCCTATGAGGGTGCGCAGCGTTGTGGTTTTTCCCATACCGTTTCGACCAATCAGGCTGACGGTTTCACTCTTGTGAATGGTGATATCAATACCGTGAAGGATATGACTGTCGCCATAAAAGGTATGCAGTCCCCTGGCTTCAATCAGAGGCGTGTTGTTTCCAGGTGAACCTGTGGTCATTAGGCGGTCTCCTCTTCTCCAAGATAGGCTTCCTGTACTGTCTTGCTGTTTCGAATTTGTTGAACGGTTCCGGTTTCCAGTAAAATACCGTTTTCCATAACCGACAGCTGGTCGGCAATGGCAAATACGGCATCCATGTCGTGCTCAATCAGTATCAGTGTATGTGTTTTGGCCAGATCCCTCATCAATTCAATAATTTCAGCTCCTTCTTCGCTTCCCATTCCGGCAAGCGGTTCGTCCAGCAGCATCAGCTCCGGGTCAGTGGCCAGCATCATGGCAATTTCCAACTGGCGCTGTTCCCCATAACTCATATTGGCAGCCAATATTTCTGGTTTCATGGCAAGATGAGTCAGTTCAAGGGCTCTTTGGGCCCTTTCCATGACCTCCATGTCACGATGTGCAGATTTAAAGAATTTCATGGAGGTTTTTAATCTGGACTGGGAGGCGATCCAGCAGTTCTGCAAACAGGTAAACTTAGGAAATATATTTGTCTTCTGATAGCTCCGGCCAATGCCCAGTTGAGATATTTTATTGGGAGATGCATTGGTTAAATCATGATCTTTGAAATAAATTTGGCCTTCTGTGGGTTGAAGTTCTCCTGATAATAAATTGATAAACGTGGTCTTTCCAGCGCCGTTTGGGCCGATTATCGCGTGAACCACGCCAGATTCAAAGTCAAGATCAACATTGTTGACAGCCTTTAATGCGCCAAATGATTTGGAAAGGCCCTGGCATCTTAAAATAATATTGTTGTCACTCATATTGGCCATTTCAACCCCTTAAGATGGTTTTCATTATCTGGGACGGTATGCGAAAGATTTTTCCAGACAGGCTGGAAATGCCGTTTGGAAGAAACAAAACAACACACACAATGATCATTCCCAGTACTATTTTCCAATGTTCTGTTATATCCGGTAGAAAGTCTTCCAGCAAAACCAGGGCAACTGCACCGATGATGGGCCCGTAAAGTGTTCCTAAGCCCCCCAGGATAACCACCACCAGAATGTTGCCTGATTCATGCCATCCCAGATAAGATGGGGTGATAAATCCCGTATGTGCAGCCTCAAGAAAACCAGCCAGGCCAGCTAAAGTCCCCGCAATAACAAAACTGGCAAGCTTGTATCTCTGGGTTGCATACCCTAAACTTCGTACGCGTTGCTCATTGGCACATATGCCTGTAATTACCTGTCCAAACGGCGCACGCAGAATCATTACCAGGAACAGAAAGACCACCACCAGGATTCCCAGGGTAAAATAATAGAAGGTGTGCTCATTTCCCAAATCCAGCAATTGAATGGATCCAAAATTGACATCCGGTTTGGTACTTATGAACATCCCGTCGTCACCACCGTAAAGCTTGGATTCGAAAAAGTAGTAGTAAAACATCTGTGCCAGCGCCAGGGTCAGCATAATAAAATAAATACCGGATGTCCGGATGGATATCCAACCGATGACAACGGCAGCCAACGCTGTTAAAATCAAGCTGACCGGCAAAGCGGCCCATATTGAGTACTGATTCATCTCTCCAAAAAAAATGCCCAGACCGTAAGCACCGATTCCGAAAAAGGCAGCATGGCCAAGACTGACCAGCCCGGTATAACCCACCAGCAAATCCAGGCTCATGGCAAATATCGCGATGATCATGATATTGATCAATAGCTCAACATAAAACTCATCACCCACTGAAGGAAACCAGAGGGCAAATCCAAGGGCTATCAATAAAAACAGTTGGACTGGCTTAGTAATTTTTTGCATATTCAGGATTCACCCAATACTTACATAATGATTTATGAAAACCACCTTACAGCAATGCTATGCCGACTTAAAAAGACCCTGTGGTTTCCAGATAAGTATGCCCGCCATCATGGCATAGACAACAATACTTGCCATACTCGGAAACAAGGTCTTGCCAAAAATACTTGAAACACCGATGATCATTGCACCGACAAATGCCCCTTTTATTGAACCGATACCACCGATGACAACGACCACCAGTGATATAATAAGAATATTGTCACCCATACCCGGATACAGTGAATCAATGGGAGCTGCAATCATTCCGGCAAATGCGGCAAGCCCGACGCCAAGGCTGAACACGATAGTAAAAAGCCTTTCGATATTAATCCCTAAGGCTTGCGTCATTTGCCGGTTGCTGGCTCCGGCACGAATGGTCATACCCAGCTTCGTTTTTTGGATTACATAGAACATTCCAACACCGATAACGATGCAAACAAAGGATACAAATAGTCTGTAAACAGGGTAAACTTGAATATCCGTCAACGTTATGGACCCGGACAGTGCTGCTGGGATATCAACGCCGTGGGAATCGTTTCCCCAAAGGAATCTCTGGGCTTCGTCAAAGATTAAAATCAATGCATAGGTGAGTAAAACCTGATGGAGATGGCCTTTTTTATACAGGTAGGCAATGGCTAGCCTTTCTACCACAAATCCCAGGGCAACGGCCAGGGGAATCGCGAGAACAATCCCTAAAAACAGGCTGCCGAAAATCCCGGTTAACCAAAAGGCCAGATAAGCACCAATCATGTAAAAGGAACCATGGGCCAGGTTTATGACATCCATAATGCCAAAAACAAGGGTCAATCCACTGGCGACTAAAAATAGAAGGAATCCGTACTGGATACCATTCAACAACTGAATCAAATAGAATGAGAATTCCATATGCAATTTTTACTCTCTTGGTGTTTTGGGTGGTTTCTGCAGCCCCTTTCTGTGGCTGCAGAAAAATTCAACCCGAATATTTCATGATAAATTTAGCAAAAATATTTATAATTATCTATACTATTAAATGGTTATGTTGCTGCATCTAAATAATTTCCAAAGTGAAGATTGTCACCCTTTGGGCGAACCGCTTTTGCTTCATCTGTGTCGTTGCAGACCGTTCGCGGTAAAGGAACTACAGCTTTACAGTCTGCGTCTAACAGCTAAAGCAAAAGCGATTCGTGAAATATCCGGGTTATGACCGGCCTGTTTTTAAGCCTTACATCCAAGAGCAGGATCTTCAAGTGCTTTAGCAGCAACACCGATCACTTTATGGAGCCCTCCTTGGACTTCCCTCAGGTAAATATCCTGTATGGGATGATTGGCCTTTGAAAAGGTGAACATTCCGCGGGGGCTCTCGATTTTGGCGTTCCGCATGGCATTGTGCAACTCTATTTTTGCACCGGCATCTCCTTTTACGCCATCAAGACCCTGTATCAACAGACTACCGGCATCAAAACCCTGAACAGCAAATACATCTGCATCATCGCCCGTGGTTTTTTTGAAATCTGCCTTGAATTTCACATTAATTGGGTTGTCCAGCTCGGTGGAGTAGTGGAGTGTACTTTTAATCCCTTCAGCTGCGGCACCAGCTCCTTTTGCGGTTCCTTCAGTTAAAAAGGTTCCCCAAAGGGGGATTTTACCCTGGAGACCGGCTGCTGCATAATCTTTCATAAATTTAATGGCGCCGCCGCCGGAATAGAAGGTGAAAACAGCATCTGGATTCAGGGCGGCAACTTTAGTGAAAAATGACTGAAACTCAGTTTTCGGAAAAGGTGTTGGCATGTCGGCCACAATCTCACCGCCACCGGGGACAAAAGACTCTTGAAAGGCAGCAGCAGTCTCTTTTCCAAAGGCATAATTCCAGTACAGCAAAACCACCTTTTTGAGACCGGCCTTGAGCATGACGGGGCCTGCGGGATAAGCAGTCTGCCAGCTGGTGAAAGAGGTTCTGAATATGTTCGGTGCACATAGCTCGCCCGTAATCGTATTCGCGCCGGCGTTTGGCACAATCACGGTGACGTTTTCGCCTTTCAACATTCTGGCCATATTGATTCCAATGCCTGAATGCACCGGGCCAACGATAAAATCCGCATTCTCCTTCTTAACCAGTTTATTTACTCTCTGGGTCGATTTGGGCACATTCATTTCACTGTCGATTACGTTGTACTCCACTGGTCTTCCACCCAGTTTGTCACCATTTTGGGCAATACGCATCTTCATGGCATCTAGAATATGAGATCCAAGTTTTGCGTACGTGCCTGTAAACGGAAGCAGTACGCCCACTTTCACCGGAGCCACCCCTCCAATGGCAAATGTCGGAATCACGCTTGATACAGCAGTCACTGCCACTGCAGTTGAAGTGGTTTTGACAAACTCACGACGTGTCATGTTTTTTTTAAAAATCTTTGACATTTTCCCCTCCTTACGGTTTTGGTTTTTTGGTCAATCGCCTGATGAACGTATAAAAAAAATGAGATAGTGTTAGCAAATTACCTCAATTTAAATCTTTGAATCTTTCCCGTGGCTGTCATTGGCAGTGTTTCCTTAAAAATAAACCAGCGTGGATATTTATAAGGTGCCAAACCTTTCTTGCAAAGCTGCAACAATTCTTTTTCCAGTTCTTCAATCTGATCTTCTGATTTTTTTAAAACAATATAGGCCTTTGGTTTGATCAAATTCTGATCGTCCGGTGCTCCGACAACGGCGGCTTCTAAAACTTTAGGATGTTCAATCAGTTTTGCTTCTATCTCAAAAGGTGAACACCAGATTCCACCTACTTTCAACATGTCGTCATTTCTGCCGCAGTAATGGTAATATCTATTTTCATCCTGATAGTATGTGTCTCCGGTATTCAGCCATCCATCCTGCATTGTTCCTGCGGTTTTTTCCGGATTGTTCCAATAATACTTGGCCGTAGAACCGCCTTTTATCCAAAGCTTTCCTGCATCCCCTTGTTTTACCAGGTTATTATCATCACCCAATATTTTTGCCTGATATCCCGGAACCAGCCTACCGCTGCTCCCCAAACAATAATCATCACTTTTGTTGGAGATAAAAATATGCAGAATCTCGGTAGAACCGATACCATCCAGAATAATCAGGCCAGTTTTCTCTTGCCACCGCTTGAATAAATCCGGCGGAAGCGCTTCTCCAGCCGAAACACATATCCTGATAGAGGACAGGTCCCAGGTCTTTTTTTCCATATTAACAAGCTGGGCTCCGTAAAGCGTTGGCACGCCGAAATAGATTGTCGGTTTGAATTTTTCAATGGTATCAAATACAGTTTCTGGTGTGGGTCGCCCGTCAAAAAGGATTGTTGTAGCACCGGCCCACAAAGGAAAATGCATGGCATTTCCGAGTCCATAGGCGAAAAACAGTTTTGCAGCAGAAAACGTTACATCGTTTTCTTTGATCCCTAACGTTTTCACACCATAGTTCAAAGATGTATACATCATATCTTTATGACAATGAACAGCTCCCTTGGGATTCCCGGTTGATCCGGATGAATAGAGAAAGAAGCACTCATCATCTGCACTGGTTTCGGCCACTTCCAAATCTGCAGGGCTATCCTGAATTAATTGGACCAGATCCTTTTCTTCCCCGCGAATACAGATGCTCTGGGCCGGCTTATTCTGGGCCATTTCCAGAGCAGGTTCGACTTCACTTTTATATTCCGGTGAATACAGAACTGCCGAACACTCTGAATTGTCAATTATAAAACGATAGTCCTTGGCCCGAAGAAGTGTGTTTATGGGGATGGGAATAATTCCGGCTTTGATGGACCCCCAAAATATATAGAAAAACTCAGGGCAATCCTTGACAACCATTATAAGCCTGTCGCCTTTGGTGAGCCCTGACGATTTGAAGAAGTTTCCGCAACGGTTAACATTGGCAGCCAATTCACCGTAAGTTACCTCTTCTCCAGAAGTCGTCAGTATGGCAATCTTGTCGGCTCTACCTTCTGTCAGATGTCGATCTATGAATGATACGGCTACATTGAAAACATCTGAAAATTTAAATTCAAAACCATCCTGTGCTTCAGTTATCGAGACGCTATGATTTTCCATAAAACATTACTCCAAATTAATATTTTTTTCATTGTGATCCGGGTTTTTTATCCCGTAAATAGTGAGTTTGGATTTGAGATGCTGCAAAGATATTTTTAACAACCGGGAACTTTTGGCCAGATCCCAGTGTGTTATTTCAAGGACTTTTATCAGGTGCTCTTTTTCGCTTTGTTTGAGGGATTTAATCTTCATATCCTGCTCCAGGCCAAAAGTTAACACGGTCTTGCAAAAGGTATAGCTAATAAAGCATCAAAATGAAGGAGAAGGGTAGTTGTCGGCAACGCACAGAATTCCCGAGATCGTGATCTTCATTTGCCAGAATACCTGCAAAGGGTGTGCCGGAAAATTAAGATAGGGTTAAAAAAAATGAATCCCCTTCATTTTTAAGGAAAATTTCTTTTTTCTGAATCATGTTTTGTTTCGATGTCCTCTCTGATCCGGTCATGAACTAGAAAAAAATTTTCCAGCCGCTATAAGATTTTTTTCTAGGGTGGATTTCGACTTGTATCCTCCTTTTTAAAAATATTTTATCTACTAAATCAGATATTGTCAACTAAAGATAAAGATACTGATACCTTGACTTTGTCCCCAATGTCAATCTATAAAATAATGAAAGATATACAGATCCACGCAATTAATCATGCGGTTGGAATTAAGCCTGAAATTCAACCATCGAGCCAATATGGAAAGGAGCTAAATCTTTCATGCATCGTGCCTTAATCAGATTTATTCCCTTTATATTTGTATTTTTGTGGAGCACGGGTTTCATTGCAGCGAAGTATGCATTGCCATTTATTGAGCCATTCTATTTACTTTTCATTCGTATGGCTCTGACCTCAATCGTTTTTATGTTACTCTGTTTTGCATTTAAGATTAAGCCATTGCGGCCGAGACAGGCGGGCCATCAAATGGTTACAGGATTTCTGTTGCACGGGGCTTATCTTGGGGGAGTATTTGCCGCCATCAAGTGGGGTATGCCTGCCGGGATAACAGCCATCATCGTAGGTGTACAACCAGTACTTACCGCCTTTCTGGGCTGGTGCTTTCTTGATGAACGCCTGCGCCTTGCTCAATGGACCGGGTTAGGTTTAGGCCTTATGGGAGTCATATCTGTTTTGTTATCCACTGGCCAACTAGAGTATGTTAACCTGAACTGGACGGCAACATTGGCTTCCATAACCGCTTTGTTTGGAATATCCATTGGCACCTTATACCAGAAGCGTTTTGGTGCGGATGTGAACCTGCTTGCAGGATCATTTTGGCAGTATATCAGTGTGTTACTGCTAATGGGCATATTGGCTTGGACATTTGAAGCCCGTGACGTGGTATGGGACCTACAGCTGATTTTTGCACTTACCTGGTTGGTCATAGCTTTATCTGTGACCGCCATTCTCCTGCTAATGTATATGATTCGTGAAGGCGAAACAGCCAAAGTGGCCAGCTATTTCTATCTGGTGCCACCTGTAGCCAGCATAGAGGCATGGCTATTGTTTGATGAATATTTATCGATTGTGTCAATAATAGCTATCTTTGTAACTGTTTTTGGCGTTTATCTGGTGGTCAGAAAAAAACCTGAATAAACTATTACCCTGTTTGATTTTATTAACTGGAATATGAAAAAATAACCCTTTACCACTGCCACAGGGTTATAAAGTTGAATTGGAAATTCAAAACTAAAAAAGTGTCATATACTACATATTGGGGTTCTCAAATTTCGTCTGGGCTGAGTCTTTGAAATGCCAATCCACATTGAAACAAGGTAGGAAAAAAGGGTTTAAAAATAGACAAAATATTCGCTTTTTCTACTCCAAAACCTATCCAAGACTAACTTTTTAATTTTGTGTACAATTTGGGGAAGGAAAATACCAATCATGTCATAGAAGTCATGCAAGTGGTCGGTAAAACAATGCGAGAGAGTGGATTAAAACAAAACCAATCAGGCAATGGGGAGTGGGTCTGGAGTCTTTGCGAAGAGTTAAATATGCCTTGGATGAAAACATCAACCTTGACTCTGATAAATGCAATGGTCTATACTGGTGTATAGGAAATTATATCTTCAATTTATGCGTTAATCAAAAAAAAGGAAACAGTGCAAGGTCTTTTTTGGGTTGTTTTTTTTTAAACTTAGGTCAGAATGATTCTTGTTATAGGCGAAATACTGTTTGATCTGTTTGCCGACAACAAAAAGTTAGGTGGTGCACCGTTTAACTTTGCCTTTCATTTGAAGAAATTGGGATTTCCGGTCCGGTTTATTTCCCGGGTGGGAAAGGATGCACTTGGCAGGGAAATTTTATATTTTTTAAAGCAGCATCAATTTGATTTATCCGATATTCAGATAGATCCGGATCATGATACCGGTACTGTTAAGGTGACCATGTCCCATGAAGATCACGTGTTTGCCATAACACCGGATACAGCCTGGGCTCATCTTTCCTTTGACAGGGGACTTTCAACCCGGTTACAGCAATCTTGCGACCTTCTTTATTTTGGCAGCCTTATCCAGCACAGTGAAAATGGAACCGCCTTGATCCAAAAGGTAATGCGCCAAAAACAATCAGGGACAACGGTTTTTTGTGATCTCAATCTGCGTCCGGGGTTCTATGGTCCTGCGGTTATCAAGGCAGTGCTCAAGGCCTCGGATATCCTTAAATTGAACTGTGAGGAGTGGCTGGAATTTTCAGATATCAGAATCAGTGAAACACTGAACAGGGAAATCATGAGCCCGTTCATGACAGCCAATGACCTTGAATTGATTATTTTAACCCTGGGAAGCCTTGGCAGTCAATGGATTACCCGTGAAAAAAGCCATTCCTGCCCCCCTCTTTCACTAAAAAAGGTTGTGGATACCGTTGGTGCAGGGGATGCCTATGCTGCCGTATCAGCAGCCGGATGGCTGAACAAACTGCCCATTGACACAATCATGGACCTTGCCGGTGAATTTGCAGGGCATATCTGCGGGATTAAAGGGGCGTTGCCGGAAGATGAGCATATTTATAATGATGTAAGACAGAGGATACAAAAAAAATGATACCTGAAAAAGGATTATATATTCAGATGTTCAGCATTCACGGACTGGTACGGGCCGAAAACTTGGAACTGGGATATGATGCAGACACCGGCGGTCAGATCAAATATGTGCTGGAATTGTGCAGGACCCTGTCTGCCAGTGATCAGATCCGAAAAATAGATTTGTTCACACGCCTGATCGACGATAAATCCTATTCTGATGATTATGGACAGCCCATAGAACAGGTGAATGATAAGTTCCGTATTGTACGGATTCAGTGTGGGGGGAAAAAGTATATTCGCAAAGAATTGCTTTGGCCCCATTTGGATGAATTTGTGGATAAAACCATTATTTTTATCCGGCAGGAAAAAGATATTCCGGATATTGTTCACGGCCACTACCCGGACGCGGGTCATGTGGCCATGGAGCTGGGCAGTTTCTTTGGTGTTCCCCTAGTCTATACCGGGCATTCCCTGGGCCGGTCCAAGAAGTCACGGCTGCTGGAGGATGGACATGATCTCATCGACATGAATCGAAAACTGAAAATCGATCACAGGATTGACACAGAGGAACATATTCTTAAATCCGCAGACCGGGTCATTACCAGCACCCAACAGGAAATTGAAGGTCAGTACGGGATGTACCGCAACCGGACCCTGCCGATGTATAAGGTCATTCCGCCGGGCATAGGCATTGCGCGGTTTTATCCCTATTACCATGACACCTTTTCCAGCAGAACGGAAGAAGAAGAGGCTCTGTATGCCAAGGCATCGGTAGTTCAGGAATTGAACCGATTTTTTACCCACCCGGACAGACCTTTGATTCTGGTTCTCTGTCGTCCGGACAAGCGGAAAAATATCCAGGGTCTGGTAAAAGCCTATGGTGAAGATGCTGAACTCCAGGCCATGGCAAACCTTGCCATATTTGCCGGTATCCGGAAAGATATTTCCGACAAGGAAGAAACCGAGCGGGATGTCCTTACCCGGATGCTGCTGTTAATGGACAAGTACAATCTGTATGGGAAAATGGCCATTCCCAAGCGACATGATTTTGAGCATGAGGTCCCTGAACTCTACAGGATTGCCGCACAGAAACGGGGCGTATTTGTCAATCCCGCATTGACAGAACCTTTTGGCTTGACCCTGCTGGAAGCGCTGGCCTGCGGTCTGCCCATTGTTGCCACCAATGACGGCGGCCCAAGGGAGATTGTTCACAACTGCCAGACAGGCACACTGGTGGATCCCACAGACACGAAGGAAATGGCTTCTGCTATCAAGGATATTATTATTCACCCGGATAAGTGGAATCAATTTTCAAAAAACGGCATTTTAAATACCCGGAAATTTTATTCCTGGGTGAGTCACGCCCGCTCCTATTGCACTGAGATGAAAGAAGTCTGCCGAAAATATGAGAAAACGTTTATCACCGCATTAGAACCAAAGCAGAGCATTGGCAAGCGGCTTGCAAAACTCGATTATATGCTGATCACGGATATTGACAACACCCTTTTGGGGGGAAACCCGGAAGAACTCCATGCGTTAATGGATCTGCTTGAAAAAAATGCTGGGAAAATAGGGTTTGCTGTTGCCACGGGAAGACAATTTGAATCTGCCCTGGATATTCTTAACACTAACGGGATAAGGATACCGGACATCATTGTTTCCGGTGTGGGCAGCCGGATCAGCTATGGTGATTCCCTGGATCATGACAAGGGGTGGGAAACCCATATTTCAAAAAACTGGGACCCGTACCTGATCGCATCCCGGCTCAAAGAAATTGATTTTATTCGTCCCCAGGAAGCAACTGCTCAAACTGCATATAAAATCAGTTATACCATGGCACCGGGGAAGGACAAACTGGCCAGGATTCACCACGTATTGACCAAAAACAGATTTAAGTACACCCTGATCTATTCCCAGGATCAGCATCTGGATATCTTGCCGTACAGGGCCTCAAAGGGAAAAGCCATCCGGTACCTGAGCTATAAATGGGGGCTGCCTTTGAAAAATATTCTGGTGTGCGGTGATTCAGGCAATGATGCAGAAATGCTGAAAGGAGAACCCTTGGGGGTTGTAGTGGGAAATTACAGTCCTGAGCTTGAGCCGCTGAGATCTGCAAAACAGATCTATTTTGCCAAAAAATTTCATGCCGCTGGCATGATGGAGGGTATTCTTCATTATCAATTTATCCAGAAAGCAAAGGGAATGATGCCTGATGGCAATTAAAAATAAAATTCAATTGATTACCTATCCTGACAGTTTCGGTGCCAACCTGCCGGAGCTGCATTATATACTCCGCAAATATTTTTTCAAGGCAATTGGCGGCGTTCACCTGCTTCCCTTTTATCCGTCCTCTTCGGACAGGGGATTTGCTCCGTTGACCTATGATGAAGTGGACCCTGCATTCGGCACATGGGAGGATGTGGAAAAGATCGGCCAGGATTTTGATCTGATCATTGATTTTATGGTCAATCACATCTCGCGTCAGTCTGTTTTTTTCCAGGATTATATTGCAAAAGGGCCTGACAGTGAATATGCGGATATGTTCCTCAGTTTTGATAAACTGGCGACCAATGGCTGGGTAAAGGACGAGGACCTGGAAAAAGTGTACACCCGGAAACCCCGCCACCCCTACCAGACATTGGAACGGCCCAATGGTACCCTGGAAAAAATATGGTGTACCTTTGATCATGAACAAATTGATCTGGATTATAATTCACCCAAAACCCGTGAAATCATGCGTAAATTTTTGATCCGCCTGGCCAGGAACCGTCCCAAAATGATCCGGCTGGATGCCATTGCCTATACCACAGTAGAGCTGGGTACCAATTGTTTCTTTCTGGAACCCAAAATCTGGGAGCTTTTGGAGTGGTTCAACGATTATGCCGCGGCCTTTGATACCCAGATCCTGCCGGAAGTGCATGAACATTATTCATACCAGTTAAAACTGGCTGCAAAAGGGTACTGGTGCTATGATTTTTCCCTGCCCATGCTGGTTCTTCATGCCCTGTATGTGGGGAAAACCCGGACGCTGAAATCCTGGTTGAAAAAATGTCCCAGAAAACAGATTACGACCCTGGATACCCACGACGGCATCGGTGTGGTGGATGTAGCCGGTTTGTTAAATCAGGATGAAATTGATCAGACCATTGAAAAATTGTATGAAAAAGGCTCCAATGTAAAGAAGACCTATTCCGGGCCGGACTATCAGAACCTGGATGTTTATCAGGTGAATTGTACCTATTACTCTGCCCTGGGGTGTAACGATGATGCCTATATCACGGCCAGAACCATACAGTTTTTTTCACCCGGAGTCCCCCAGGTATATTATGTCGGTCTGCTGGCTGGAGAGAATGATATTGAACTGTTGGAAAAAACAAAGCTGGGCAGAAATATCAACCGTCACAATTATACAATAGAAGAAATTCGGGAAGATATTAAAAAGCCGGTGGTTCAACGTCTTTTAAAACTCATGGAATTCCGGAACAGTTATCCTGCATTTAATGGAGAATTTAAATTGTTTAAATCCAGGAATATGGAGTTGAATTTAGAATGGACCTTTAAAAAACATATTGCCACCGCCTATATCAATGTAAAATCCTATGAGACAAAAATTACCTATACCGATCCTGTTGCTTCCCGGGTAGTCACTTTTGAAGTTTAAAAAGCATATGGAAAGGATCAATTAAATGAATATCATTCAAGACTTCCTAATTAATTTTACTTGGGATACCATTGTTAAGACTGGACTGAGAATCTCCATGCTTCTTGTTTTAGCCTGGATTGCCATGAACTTGATTCAAAAGTTTCTTCAGCGTCTTGAAAAACATCTGATTAAAAAAAGTGAGGATGAGGGAGAACCGCCCTCGGAATCTGAAAAACGTGTTGAAACTATTGTTCGCCTGATCAAACAAGCTTGCCTGATTGCTTTGTGGTTGACATTTGGTTTAGTCATTATAAGAGAATTTGGAATTGACATTGGGCCGATTATTGCCAGTGCCGGTGTTGCCGGCCTTGCTATTGGTTTTGGCGCCCAGAACCTGGTTCGTGATATTATTTCCGGTTTTTTTATCATTCTGGAAAATCAAATCCGGGTGGGTGATGTTGCCATTCTCAATGGAACAGGTGGTCTTGTGGAAAAAATTAATTTTCGCACGACGGTGCTTCGAGACTTGGGTGGTGTGGTACACATCTTTCCAAATGGGACAATAACCACATTAAGCAATTTAACGAACGGATGGTCTGCCTATGTTTTTGAAATAGGTGTTGCTTATAAGGAAAATACCGATCATGTCATAGACGTCATGAAAGCGGTCGGTAAAACAATGCGAGAGGATGAAAAGTTCGGCAAAAGCATGCTTGAAGACCTTGATGTTTTTGGTGTAGACAAGTTTGATGATTCTTCCATCGTCATTAAAGGCCGGATCAAAACAAAACCGATCAAGCAATGGGAAGTGGGTCGGGAGTTCTTGCGAAGAGTTAAATATGCCTTTGATGAAAACAATATCGAAATACCTTTTCCACATCAATCAATATATTTTGGAGAGAAAAGCAAGCCCTTTGATTTACAATTGTTGGAAAAATTGCAAAACCAGGAAAAACCAAACAATTGATACGACAAATTACCGAGCGATTCATCTTCCAGTCCGGGCTTTTAAAATTTGCCTGTCAAAAGTAAAAAAAATGAGAAAAGAAAAAAAGTAAAAGAATTAAATCCAAAGAAAATACATCCTTTAAAAATTCATTAGAAGAAAATCACGCAACAAAATAAACTGGCAACATAATTGGAGATAAAAAATAAGCGATATCAATTCTGAAATGGGGCGGACTTTTATTAATATTTCGGGGGATTCTTTTGATCCTAAAAAGACAGGACAATAGCCAGTTATGTAGTGAGTTTTGTTTTGTTGCGAGTTTACCCCGCCCGATCCCGCAGACCCCGCCCCTTATTTTTAAAATAATACCCCGCCCGCCTTTCGTATAGAATTATAATAGATCTGAGGAGGTACCAGGTCTATGAAAAAGAAAATACGGAGCCGCAGGTGCAAAAACTGTAATGATTTATTCAAGCCAGATTCCCGCAATCTAAAAAGACAAAAATTCTGTAGAAAATCAGAATGCAAAGAAGCCAGCAAGCGATACAGTCAGCAACAATGGTTAATGAAACCCCAAAATAAAGACCACTTCTCAGGTCCTGCAAATGTCATCCGGGTTCAGCAGTGGCGTCAGAAAAACCCAGGATACTGGAAGCGGAAAAAACCTAAAAAAGTCACTTCGTTAATTAAAGGTGCGTTACAAGAGACCTTATCGTCAAATACCACTATCAATAA
Organism: Candidatus Desulfobacula maris; assembly: GCA_014383445.1. Classification (GTDB taxonomy): domain Bacteria; phylum Desulfobacterota; class Desulfobacteria; order Desulfobacterales; family Desulfobacteraceae; genus Desulfobacula; species Desulfobacula maris. The sequence goes on from JACNHV010000180.1 coordinate 26,088, forward strand.
AGGGTTTCCAAGCGATTTAATGCAAACTGCGTTACAAGATTCCTTATCGGCTAAAAGCCTTATCATTATTGGCTTTGACACCCAGTTAAATAAAACTGCGTTACAAGATATCATTGA
>JACNHV010000162.1 GCA_014383445.1 Candidatus Desulfobacula maris
TTAATCGTCTGGAGGATATCTTTTTTGAGGACACGGAAATTAAAAGGGAGAATAGACGATTTTCCCCCCACCTGACATTGGCAAGGATTAAACAGCCAATTTATCCAAAAACAGTGATTACTCTGTTGCAGGAGTTTAAAGATTTCCATTCAGATAATTTTGTTGTTTCAGAGATTAAATTTTTTCAAAGTGAATTATTATCGTCAGGCGCAGCTCATAAAATAATTTTTTCAGTACCACTTATAACAGAATAGTTTTACCATTTCAAAAAATGGTTTTTGAAATGTCTTTTCAAAAAAGTCATGTCTTGTTTAATTCTTTCAGAACCGAACAAAAGTTCCCTCCTTTCCTTTTTATATTTGCAAAACTATTTTTTATTTCCTTGTCCAGTTTTAAAAAGCAAACAAATTTAATTAAAAAATTTAATTTATAATTTGTCTGCAAATTTTTATTTTTTCATAGACGCGAAAAATTTTCAGCGCAATTTTTTTAATTTAAACAAATTTCAATCTAAAAGATATGACTCATATCAATATGGGCTTCAAAGTGTTCTTTTAAGAGGCGATAGTCCCTCTCTTTTAAATTGAGCATGTCATCACATGGATAATTTGCGTTTAATCCTATTGTCTTTAACCATTTTAATAAAATTTGCGAGGAATCAAAAAAACCGTGCATATATGTTCCAGAAACTCTGCCGTTCTCTGATATGCATCCATCTGTGTTTGTGCAGGGAATGGAATTTCTGGAACTGATTTCTAGGAGAGAAGCTCCCGCCGCACTTAAGGATGTATACCCCATGTGGATTTCATATCCTTTGCCTTTGGCATCTTCCCATTGAAAATTGCTTAAAGTCGTCGTTTTGGGCGCCTTTAATATAGTTTGCACGGGCAAAAGATTAAGGGCTTTTGTCTTTCCAGGAGCGCCTTCAAGTCCATCTGGATCATCGACAAATTCGCCCAGCATTTGATAGCCACCGCAAATTCCAAAAATGTTCCTTTTCAATTTATAATATTCTTGAAGAGGATCTTTAAAATTCTTTGTTAACCACTCAAGATCTGCACGGGTATTTTTAGATCCTGGTATAATCACGGCATTAAATTTTGTTAAATGGTGCGGCTGGTCAATAAAAATTGTCTGGATTCCCTTTATTTTTGACAGGGCATGAAAATCCGTGAAATTTGCAATATGGGGCAGCCGGATGATGCCGATTGCCGGCAGATCAGGGTTGAAGTCTTTAAAATTAGTGCATTCTTCAATTTCCACCGAGTCTTCAGCATCAATTTTAAAATGCGTGTACCAGGGCAGAACACCCAGCACCTTTTTGTTTGTCTGTTTTTCAATCCATTCTACCCCGTCTTTAAACAGGGCGATGTCTCCTCTGAAACGATTGATAATAAATCCTTTTACCATGTCCTGGTACTTTTGAGGGAGACATTTAAGTGTGCCGATAATCTGTGCAAACACACCTCCCCTGTGGATATCTGCTGCAAGGATGACATCTGCATTTGCATATTCAGCCATTGCAAAATTCACAATGTCATTGGGCATCAGGTTGACTTCAGCGCAGGAGCCCGCACCCTCCAGAATTATTCGGTCATAGGTCTGTTCAAGCCGGTCAAATGCTTCGCAGGATTTTTTAAAATAAAAGCCTTTGTTCCTATGGTAATCCATGGCAGTATGATTCCCATGTACTTTTCCATTGAGAATTACCTGGGACTGTTTTTCTCCTGTTGGTTTTAAAAGGATGGGGTTCATATTGACGTGGGGAGCAATTTTAGCGGCTTCCGCCTGAACAATCTGAGCACGTCCCATTTCAAGACCTTCGGGAGTAATGCCCGAGTTGTTGGACATATTTTGAGATTTGAATGGTGCAACCTTAATACCCCTGTCTGCAAGGGACCTGCAAAGAGCCGCTGCAAGAATGCTTTTCCCAACATCAGATCCAGTTCCTAAAATTGCAATATTTTTTTTCATCATTTTTCGATCCCAACCCGGGCTGTTACGCCTTGTTTATAATAGTGTTTGATTTCTTTAATTTCCGTAACAAGATCGGCTCTTTCAATTAGTTTTTTTGTCGCACCCCGTCCTGTGATCACCAGTTCAACATTTTTGGGTTTCATGTCGATCAATGCCAGTAGTTCTTTTTCTGTTATAATATTGAACAGGACCGCAACATTTGCTTCTTCCGCGATGACCACATCATATTTGTTCTGTTTTAAAATTTCGCATAATTTTTTATACCCATCCATGCCTGCAGCGATATCTTCATCCGATGGGTTGCTTTTAATAAAATTACCAAGGCCATATTGCTCAATTTTAATATTTTCAAATCTGGACAAAGCTTTTATTTCAGAATAATTCCCTTTTTTTAAAAACTGGCCTATATAGACTTTTAGCCCGGCCCCATCAGCCCTCAGAGCAAGCCCCAGACTAGCTGTTGTTTTTCCTTTGCCATTACCGGTGTAGATTTGAACATATCCTTCCATTGTAGGTCTCCCAAAGTAGTTTTTGCCATTTTTAAATGTCATATTTCTTTGAATATCCTCTCGGGGTAAACAGAAAATCCAGGTATCTTAAAGAAGCACTGGAACCCACAAACACAACCGTCTGCATCCCGACCTCAGCCTTATCCAGTTGATCCAGGGTTGTAAATGAGATGTTTTGATTTTCTCTCATGGCCCCTGTGATGACTCCAACAGGTGTTGTGCCTTCTCTATGTTCCAAAATTAGCTCCTGTGCCCTTTTTAACTGCCAGTCCCTTTTTTTGCTTTTCGGGTTATACAGGACAATTACAAAGTCTGCCATGGCAGCACAAGACAGCCTTTTTTCTATTTTTTCCCAGGGGGTTAGAAGGTCACTTAAAGAAATTGCAGCAAAATCATGGGTTAATGGTGCCCCTGCCAGGGCAGCACCGGCGGCTAAGGCTGGAATTCCCGGAACAATTTCAAGAAGCAGACCCTGTGCGCTATCAGGGCCTGCTTCTTTGTCTTGAGCCCTTAAAAGGTTTATATCTCGTTGTTTGCAGATTTCGAAGACAAGTCCTGCCATGGCGTAAATGCCCGGGTCTCCACCTGAAATAAGGGCGCATGATTTCCCGGTTAAGGCATGTTCGATGGCTTTTTCAACCCTTTCCACCTCTTTCATCATGCCCGTTGAGATGATTTCTTTGCTCTGTACTAAATCTGCAATCAAATCGATATAAGTAGTGTATCCTGCTATACAATCCACCTGCTTAATAATTTCAATCGCCCGCTGTGACATATAGGCAATGTCTCCAGGGCCGGTACCAATAACATAAAGTATCATTTTTTTATTGCCACGGCCAGGGTGACATCCTTGGTTTTTTTCTTTGGAACAATCAATTTTCCGTTGCTGGCTGCCAGAATCGCTGCTGCTTCGCATACACTCTTAACTCCTAAATGTTTCTCTACCATTGTTGATGGTGTCATAATGGTTTTCACTGAATTTAAATTTTTTTTGTCATAAAAAACTATTTGAATTTTCATTTCCTTTGAAAGAGCTAATAAACCTATTTCATCCTTTTTGATGTCTGCTGTTGCAAATTGACAAATGCTGTGAACTGACAAGTTTTCTTTTTTTAGAACCATAAATAAAAACTGTTTAAGCTCTTTGCAGCTAGTTCCCCTGTTGCACCCAATGCCTATGCTTAAGACAGGTGGTCTTAAAATTAGAGTTTCACGTGAAACTTCTCTGGTTTCGTAGGAACAGAATATTTTTTTTATTGCATGATCCTCTATGCTTTTGTTCGTCCAAAAGGGCTTTGGCAGATCATTTTTAATGAAGTCAAAAGGGTCAAATAAACTTACAGGTTCTCCCATAAGAAACGCCATGTTAATATGTTTTATGTTCTGGGGGGTTTCGATAAAAAGGCCCTTATCTTTTGCTATCAAGTCAATGGCCGGCAAATTATTAATGTCTGTTGCCGTGGTTATGACAGGTGTGCCGGAAATTATGGCAGCAATTTTTTTTGTAAGCTCATTGGCTCCCCCCAGGTGGCCGGAGATAAGACTTATGGCATTGATTCCATTGTCATCCACCACTACGACACCGGGATCGACAATTTTTGAATTCAATAAAGGTGCAATGATTCGTACGGCAATCCCTGTAGAAAAGATGAAAACATGCCCTGAAAACTTATTAAATTCGAATTGGATTTTTTTGGACAGCTTTTCAAATATTATAGTATTTTTCTCACGCTTATCATTTTTTCCAATTTTGGCAGAGACAAAAAGAGTTGAACCCTTGAGCCCATCCTTGATTTTTTGACCAAGGATCTTTCCATTGGGTGTAATGCTCCAGATGGCAATAGGGGCCTGCGGTATTTTATTTTTCAGCGTTTCTATAGCCATGGGAAAATGTCGAATCATATAGTTTTGATTTTAAAACAGCCTGATTGTCAATGCTTGCTTCAACAGATTTTCCAACAATGATCAGGGCATGTCTTGTGATGGAATTGTCTTTACAGGTTTTTACAAGGTTTTTTATCTTTGTATAAATTATTTTTTCCTGGGGATGGCTTACTTTATAGGCCACTGCGCACAAGGATTCTCTGCCATAATACTTTTCCAGTATTTGCTGAACTTTTTCAGTATGGCCGAGGCTCAAATATATGGCCATGGAAGATTGATGGGAGGCAAGTTTCTCAAGATCCTCTGATTCAGGGACCGGTGTTCTTCCGGAAATCCTGGTAAGAATCAAGGTCTGTGTTACCTCGGGCAGCGTATACTCCATATTCATTTTGGAAGCAGCGGCAAAGGCCGCTGTAACACCTGGAATAACCTCGTAGGGAATGTTGACTTTTTCAAGTTCCCTCATTTGTTCAAAAATTGCACCATAGAGGGAAGGGTCGCCGGTATGCAGGCGAACAATTTTTTTCCCCTTGGCATGATAGGCTTTTATCGTATCAATAATATGGTTCAGATCCATGCCGGCACTTGATTTTGTTTCGGTTTTCTCGCCCTTCCAGCACAGCACAGCTTCAGGCACCAGAG
>JACNHV010000088.1 GCA_014383445.1 Candidatus Desulfobacula maris
TCTCTTTTATTCTTTATGCTCATCCATCTGTCGAACCGCCAGCACTGGACAGGGAGCGTATCTGATAACTCGATCTGTGGTGGAACCCACCAGTAGTTTTTCCCAGAGCGTGTGTCCACGAATCCCCAAGACAATCATGTCGATCTCCTGCTCCTTGGCATACTTGATCAACTCTTTATAGGGTTCCCCAGTAAGCATGGCCGTGCAGGGGGTACACCAGCTCCGGCACTCTTCCGGAACCATAAAATAGAGTTGTCTTTCAAGACGGCTGCGTAGTTTATTAATTTTTTCGCGGTTTTCTTCCGTCACTTTTTTTTGAATCTCAAAATAATCCGAGGTATCCCAGGACCTGTAATCTCCGGGTATGACATTGATATAGTCAGAGGTTTTCAATTCAATATGTTCGGTCGGTTTAATTACATGTGTCAGGTAAAGCTCTGCCTGATATTCCTGTGCCAGACTGAGTCCATAGTCAAAAGCAAGTTTGGAATCGTGGGAAAAATCACATCCCACCAGAATTTTTTTCAGTTTTATTTTATAGTCGTCCCGGGGTATGAAATCATGATCCTTGGTATGCATTACCAGCAAGGGGCAGTGAAGGGTTTTCATCAATTTCTCCGTGACGGAACCGATCAACAATCTTGTAATCCCTGATTTCCCTTGGTTGGCGGTGATGACCATATCTATTTTTTCTTTCAAGGCAAATCGGCGGATCTCATCGGCCGGCCGGCCCTTGCTAATGATAATTTCATGCTCTATTGTCACCTTTTTTATCAGATCCCCAAGGAGTTTCTGTGCATTCCGGATATGTTTATCCTGAAGCATCGCCGTATCAATGGCGATTCCATCATGTAAGATGGAATTGTTCACGTCGATGACGATGTGGACCAGAAACAGTTTTGCATGAAACTCCTTGCACAATGCAACGCTGTAGGCAAGGATCTCTTTGGTGAAATCCGAAAAATCAACCGCACACATGATTTTTTTTGGCAGTACCATCATAGTTGTCCTCCTTTATCAAATCAGTTTGATTTTTGGGCTTCATTTGTCATCGTACACTTTCTGAAGCCATTCCCCTATTTTTAGCCCCTCCTTAAAAAAGTGTTCACTACTTTCCTAAGGAATGAAGAATGCCGGTGATGCGTTGATTCAAAAGTGTGTGATTTGTATGGTCAATCCAGATCATTGGCAAAATCAACTTTGCTCATAGTAGATTAAAGCATCAGGTCAAGGCTGTAGAATTGAGCATCTATCCTGATACAGGGGAAATTTCAAAGCCCCCCATTTTACATTGGCGCTTAAGCTTATTCTAATCTTGAGGTCTGTCAGTGTCAAGTAGAATTCAAAACATGCTCGCCTCACAGCCTGTAAAGACCTTTGATATCCTGGGGAGGAAACCTGATAAGGGATCTTGCAGGTGTACTTAATATGATATCCATGGAAAGTAATATGTTGCTTAATCCACCCTCTTAATATAAGTAAAAAACAGTTCTATTTATAGGAATTAAGTATCTAACACTTTATGGGAATAAGTATCTAACATTTATTAAAACATACTTATAATGGAAAGTTGCGGATGACAATACTTGCAATTGATCAAGGAACAACAAGTACTCGCGGATTATTAATCGAAAATTCAGGTGAAACCAGTATCGTTAAATCATTTGAGCATCAACAGTTCTACCCTGAATCAGGCTGGGTTGAGCATGATGCGGAAGAATTGATTCAAAATATCCAGATGTGTATTGATAGTTGTGATGATCTTGCGGCTATTGGCATTGATAATCAGGGAGAAAGCTGTCTGGCCTGGAATGCTACAACAAAAAAAGCCATCACCCCCGTGATTGTGTGGCAGGATAATCGAACATATCTCACTATTGAGAAGCTCAAATCTGAAAACCTGCAGGATCTGGTGTTGGAAAAGGCAGGTTTGCCCTTAGTGCCTTATTTTTCTGCAACCAAGCTTGCCTGGATCGTAAAAAATGTTCCAGAAGCTGAAAAACTGCTTTGTCTTGGAAAGCTGCGTTTGGGAACAACAGATGCTTTTTTCCTTGATCGCCTTGCCGGACGATTTGTGACAGATATAAGCACTGCTTCCAGAACATCACTGATGAATCTAAAAACCTGGCAATGGGATAAAGAATTATGTGATCTTTTCGGGGTTCCCATGGAAGCATTACCCGAAATTGTATCAACAACGGGTGATTTTGGCAGGATCATGTCAAAGGGCCGGCCTATTCCCGTTAAAGCAAGTATTGTTGATCAACAGGCTGCATTGTATGGACATGGCTGTAGAAAGCCTGGCGATGCCAAAATAACGTTTGGTACGGGAGCATTTGCATTGGTGGTTACAGGGGATACGCCCAGTCAATCAGGCAAACGGGGGCTATTGTCAACAGTGGCATGGCGGCTTGAGGGTGAAAAACCCGTATATGCTCTGGATGGCGGGGTATATTCTGCAGGATCAGCAATTAACTGGGCCCAGTCTCTGGGTTTGTTTGAAACCTATGATCAGATTTATCAATTTAAAAACCCCAGTGCAATTGAAAGGGATCTGGCTTTTGTACCTGCCTTATCAGGGCTGGGATGCCCATACTGGGACAGAACTGCAGGGGGGGTATGGATTGGCTTGTCATTAGATACTCAGCCAACAGATTTAATGCAATCCATATTAGAGGGTGTCGTGTTTCGGGCGGCTGAGGTGATTGCGGCCATGAATGAATTCATATCAATAAAAAATGAGACTCCAATAGATGGCGGGCTTTCGGCAAATCCTTATTTTTGTCAATTCCTGGCCGATGTTCTCAATAGGCAGGTTCTTGTGCAGTCATCAGCAGAATTAACCGCATTTGGAACAGCAAGATTAACTGCGGGTAATAGTATTGAGCCAAAAATGAGAAATAGTTTGACCCGGCGGTATCAGCCGGAAACAGACAGATGTCAATATCTGGAAAAATTTAAAGATGCAGTAAACAGATCTATACAATGGCGGTCTTGATACAGACCGTCGACAATATTGCCATTTCTCAGATACAGTTATTTCGGGCACGCCATACCATTCTGATCATAGGTACTCTTGATGCCTTAACCGGGGTTATGGATTATAACATGGAAGAAGCCCAGATCGCCCAGGCCATAATTGAGCAGGCTGAGTCTCTTACCATTTTTTCTTCTTTAAAAAAAATGAATTTTTTGAAACCTTTTGTGTTGACTGATCAGTCATCTTATGTCAATACTGAGCGATGTCTATACAAAAATCTAATAAAAGACGTCAAAAAATAGAGGAATATTTTCCTCATGGAATAGACAAAAGTATTTGTCTCTTTCTTCAAAAAAATCCCTGGGACCTGCAATATTCACCAAATGCAAGTAATGCTAATCTTAATCAAACTCTGAGTCAGATGGGCTTAATACAGGAGGGCCATCAATAAATGCCAAGATTTGTAGTCTATTACGTAAAATATGTTGATTACTTTTCCACTAAGCTCGGCCGGGCAACAATGTATTCAATCTTTATCATGATCGGTGTACTGCTGCTCGGTGCAATTACTCGAAACGTCCTGAACATGCCTCTGTCCTGGACTATTGAAATGGCACAATTTCTTCTCACTGGCTATTATATTGTCGGAGGTGCCTATTCAATGCAGCTGGAGGACCATGTTCGAATGGATCTTGTTTATGATATGTTTTCAGAAAAAAACAAAGCTAAAATTGATGTTTGTACCAATATTTTCCTGGTGCTGTATCTTGTTGCTTTGCTTATCGGATCAATATCAAGCACCATGTATGCCATTGAATATGGAGAGCGCAAATTTTCACAGTGGAATCCTTCCATGATACCCATCAAACTCATCATGGTAGCAGGCATTTTCTTAATGTTGCTACAGGCTGTATCCACATTTTTTAAAGATCTTGCCAAAGCTAGAGGAATCACAATTTCATGAGTTATGAAGCAATTGCCATTGTAATGTCCGGAGGAATGCTGGTCATGTTGTTGACAGGCCAGCGTATATTTGCCGCAATCGGTTTTGTATCAGCAGCCGCAGCCCTGGGCTTGTACGGAACCGGTGCCATTGAACTGCCGTTTAATGCGGCATTTAAACTGTTTAACTGGTATCCCATGCTGACTCTTCCGCTGTTCGTCTATATGGGATATATCCTTTCTGAATCCGGTATAGCAGATGATTTATACGGGATGTTTCACGTCTGGTTCGGCAATCTCAGGGGAGGGCTGGCCATTGGTACCATTGGCCTGATGGTTGTTATTTCAGCCATGAATGGGCTCAGTGTTGCCGGCATGGCCATTGGTGCGACCATTGCGCTGCCGGAAATGCTGCGCCGTGATTATGACAAGGTCATGATTACAGGAGTTGTTCAGGCAGGCAGTTCTCTGGGCATATTGGTACCGCCCAGTGTTGTGCTGGTGTTGTATGGTATGATTGCACGTCAGCCTGTTGGCAGGCTCTGGCTGGCCGGTGTCGTTCCCGGTTTGATGATGGCCGGACTATTTGTTATCTATATCGTTATAAGATGCAAACTTCAGCCCCATCTTGCCCCCATAGTCAGCAAAGAAGAACTGGATATGCCCTTTACTGAAAAGCTAAAGCTTTTAAAAGCAGGCATTATTCCGTTTTTGATTTTCTTTTTTATGACGGGCCTGTTTATAATGGGCGTTACCAGCCTGGTTGAAAGTTCGGCAGTCGGTGCCACGGCAGCAACAATAGCTGCAATTGCCAAGGGAACGCTAACCCGGAAGGTCATAGAAGAAGCCATCAGAAAAACCCTGGGCATATCCTGCATGTTCATGTGGATTATCCTGGCCGCACTTTGCTTTGGAGCGGTTTTTGACGGGCTTGGTGCTGTCAAAGCCCTTGAATCTTTGTTTATTACAAGGTGGGAGCTAACGCCATGGCAGGTACTTATCATGATGCAGCTTTCATACATTGT
>JACNHV010000076.1 GCA_014383445.1 Candidatus Desulfobacula maris
GAAGAGAAATCACCAATGCAGATCTTGAAGGCTCCATTAAAAAATTCAATCTCATCAGAAAAAATCTTTCAAAAATTTATGCACTTCAATCTCAAAGACCGGGAATCATAAAAGGCGCTGACCTTTATGCCATTGTAAAAGGATCCATGGTGATGGACAGAGATGAGGTGGCTGACCTTCTGCCAGCCATTGTGGCCAATCTTGAAAAAATTGATGTTCCCCAAAAAAGTGTAAAGCGAATCGTTGTGTCCGGTTCCATCTGCGACTCTCCTGATATTTATACAGCCATGGAAGCGGCCGGCGGTGTTATTGTGGGAGATGACCTTTGCACAGGCCAGCGATGGTTTGAAGGTGAAATTCTGGATGATGAAAATCCCATAAATGCCATTGCCACAAGATTACTGGATCGCATAATCTGTCCTGCAAAACATTTTTCACCAACTGCCCGCGGCGAGAATATGGTTTCACTTGCAAAAAAGAACAGGGCCGACGGTGTCATTTTCATGCTGCTCAAATTCTGTGATCCCCATGCATTTGATTATCCCTATTTAAAAGAATTCCTTGACAAAGAAGGCATAAAGAACATGCTTATTGAAATGGATGACCAGCAGCAAAACTCAGGGCAGTTAACCACACGTTTTGAAACCTTTATTCATATGATTTAAAAAGGATTTGCCATATGTCAGATATGCTTTCAGAAAAAAGAAAAATAAAATCCGCAAAAAAAATGCGAGATATCATGACCACCTATTATCTGGATGCCATGACTGCAGGACAGCACAACAAACAAGTTGCCTGGATCACTTCAGGAGGTCCTGTAGAGCCTTTGGTGACAATGGATATCATCCCCATTTACCCTGAAAACCATGGCGCCATGATCGGTGCATCCAAAATGGGAGAAGATCTATGCATAAAAGCTGAAGATATGGGCTACAGCTCTGATCTGTGTTCCTATGCAAGGGCAGATATCTCCTGCTCAATTGTCAAGGGAGGGCCTATCGGAGGATTGCCTAAACCTGACATGCTCATCTGCTGCAATAATATCTGCGGCACTGTACTAAAATGGTATGAAGTCCAGGCAAGGTATTATAAGGTACCGCTGTTTATTCTGGATACCCCTGTCTGCCATACCCGATATTCCCCTGAAATCGCCAGGTATGTCCGGACCCAGATTGATGAATATATTGCCTTTCTTGAAACAATGACAAAAAGAAAATTTGACTATGACAAAATGGCACAGGTGGGCAGACTTGCCTACGAAGCCCAGCAGCTCTGGCAGAAAGTCCTCAACACAACTGCCCACAAGCCATCTCCCATGTCTGCCTTTGATGCATTCTTTTTCCTTGCCCTGATTGTCACATTGCGGGGCACTCAAATCGCTGTTGATTTTTATAAGGAACTGCTGGAAGAAATGGAGCAGCGTATACAGACCGGAATCAGCATGGTTCCGGATGAAAAATACAGGCTTTTATGGGATAATCTGCCCGTGTGGTACAGGCTCAAATGGCTGTCCCAAAAATTTTCCGATCACAATGCCTGTCTTGTGGCAGACACCTACACATCTGCCTGGTGTGGTGCCATAAAATATACAGATGAAAACAATTTTCTGGATTCCATGGCCGAAGCCTACACCATGATCTATCTGAATATTGGGGTTGACCAGATGGCAGACCAGGTGCTTGACATGATAAAATTTTATGATGCCGATGGTTTTGTGATGCATTCAAATCGCTCATGCAAGCCCTACTCTTTCGGACAGATGGATATTATGCGAATCGTCCGGGAAAAAACAAATATTCCTGTTCTCATGATAGAGGCTGACATGGTGGATCCCAGAAGTTTTTCACAATCCCAGATAGAAACCCGGATTGATGCATTCATGGAAATCATCAAACAAAGGAGCAGTTGATATGAACGATTATCTTAAAGATTTTGATCTTAAAATTAAGGTGTGTCTCGTTAGCGGCCAGATATTTATGGTAGATGGCGGTGCAACAGCCATATGATTTATGCAGGTATTGATATTGGTTCAATTACAGCCAAGGCAGCCTTGATAAAAGACAATCAACTTTTGGGCACCCATGTCATAGCGACGGGGTATGACCCCATCAATGCAGGAATCAAGGTGTTTGATGCCCTGTTAAAAAAATGCAAACTGTCAAAAAACCAGATATCCGCCATTATTTCCACGGGCTATGGCCGCGCCAGTGTAAGTTTTGCAGACAAGACCCTGACGGAAATCATCTGTCATGGCACTGGTGCCCATTTTATTAACCCTGAAATCCGTGGGATCATTGATGTCGGTGGTCAGGACAGCAAAGCCATTTTTCTGAATAAAAGCGGCCAGGTGGAAAATTTTGCCATGAATGACAAATGTGCCGCAGGCACAGGACGATTTCTTGAAGTCATGGCAAAGGCACTGGAAGTTGATCTGGAGCAATTGGGTGACTTCAGCCTTAAAGCAGACAAACCTTTAAAAATAAGCAGTATCTGTACAGTATTTGCAGAATCAGAGGTTATTTCCATGATTGCAGGACAAGAAAAAAGAGAAAACATCATTGCAGGCATTCATGAGTCTGCAGCTGCCCGGGTTGCCATTCTTGCCAATAAAATTAAAATCAAAGAACCTGTAATGATGACCGGGGGTGTGGCAAAGAATAAAGGTATGGTCAAGGCCCTTGAAAAGCGCCTTGGATTTAACCTCATTGTGGGGGGGCTGGCCCAGGAAAATGGTGCCATTGGTGCTGCCGTCCTGGCATCAAGGCTGTAATATTTTGAGGTATATTTTGATTTTATTAAATATCATCAGGCGTTATTGGTGCATCAGCATCATTTTTTATGTTTTATTTTTTTCAACCAGTGCATGGTCCAAAGGTCCCTCCGAACTTCAGACTGTTCAGCTTTTCTTTGAAAATGATCTTTTCGGGGACACGGATAAATATTATACCAATGCCGTACAGATTACCTGGCTTTCCAATGATCTGAAGCGATACAAAGATGACGAGCGCCTGCCTGAATGGTCCTTACCCATCATCCATTCCATCATCAAGGCCTTCCCCTTTTCAAGCGAGCCGGGAAGTGTTCATAATGTCGGCATTTTACTGGGACAACAAATCTATACTCCTTCTGATATCCAGACAATGAAATTGATAGAAGCAGAACGGCCCTATGCCGGATTCCTTTATGGCGGGCTGGCCCTTCACAGCAAAACCGATGCCATCCTTGACACCCTTGAAATCGTCCTGGGTGTTGTGGGTCCTGCTGCCAAAGCTGAGTTTGCACAGAACACTGTACATGATTTAAGGGACATCCCCACAGCAAAAGGATGGGACAATCAGCTTAAAAATGAACCAGCCATCAGATTTTCCTGGCAGCGCAAATGGCGGCTGCACAGCATGGAATTATTGGATATCCTGGATTATGATTTAATTTCTCATGCTGGATTAGCCCTGGGTAATGTTAAAACATCAGGCAATGCTGGTGGTGAAATCCGTTTCGGGTATAATATCCCAAAGGATTTCGGGTCTGATGTGATTCGGGCCGGTGCAGGGATCAGCGCACCTGTCAGTGCAGATTCAAAACAAGGCAATACTCCATGGGGCATGCATCTGTTTGCCAGCTCCCAGGTTGAAGGCGTAATTCATGACATCTTTCTTGATGGCAACACCTGGGAACATAGCCACAGTGTTGAAAAAAAAAGACTGGTGGCTGACCTTTCTCTAGGATTGGCATTTAACTTTGACATGTTCAAACTGACCTACCGGCATCTTTTCAGTACTAAACAATTTGACAACCAGAAACAGGGTCATATCATCGGATCACTGACTCTGACCCTCTCGTTTTAGCTGCTCTGTTTTAAATTTACTGATCTTTTGTCCTGATTTTGATATCTATTTTTGTTTTTTCATCCGCTGAATCAGGGCATCCACCGATTCCCCGCTGGGAGACATGGCCATGGGGTTTAGTTCAACAAGCTCTTCCCATGCCCTTATACCGCCGGGAACATCGTTCAAATCATGCAATAATACAACTCCCTTGTTAAACCTTGCAGTTTCAAAGGAGGGATCAATTGAAATGGCTTTATCAAATGATTCAATGGCCTTTTCAGGTTGACCATTCCTCCGGTACATGACACCCAGATCAGTTATAACTCCTGTTTTTCCAGGCTCGAGCTTCAGAGATTTTTCATATGCATCAATGGCATTTTTTACCTGATTTGAATCAAAGAAAAGGTGTCCCAACTGAGCCCATGCTTCTGCATCAATAGAATTTTGCTCTAAATATTGTTCAAGCTGTAGAATTTTTGCAGAAAATTCGATTGAATCATCCTGTTTCTCGCCTACCGGAGCAGTGTTTGGAGTTGCATTGTTCTGTACCTGAACCTGTTTATCGGCCGCGAGTTTAAATGAGGAATATATAGTCCCGCCGATGAATCCAATGAACAAGGACACTACAACCGCAATAATCAGGGTCTTGTTTTGTACGTGGTCTTTGTTTTGGGTTTCTGTATTTTGTGCCATATTTAAACCTTTTATTTTGATTGTTATGAGGTCCTCAACATAATCACAAAAGTTAAGACGACAATGAATTTAAAACCATACAACTTATGCATTTTTTAGCATGCATTATACGCTTTTGCAATTTATTTTGGTATAGATTTTTTTCCCAGGGGTGCAAAGTTGACACCGGCCAGCCTGAAATGTGCAAACCCTGCAATCCTGAATGCTGCAATCCCAAATGGAATGCCGATTATGGTGATGTAAAGAAGGCATCCCAGCAGAACCCATAAAATCCAGACCAGAAGGCCGCCGCCAAAAATAAACCATAAAATATTCAATACTAATATCATTGTTTTCTCCTTTTAGAAAGCAATTTTCTTTATATGCGGTTTCACCCTTTCCCACAAGTCAATCTTTAATTCAAAAAGAAAAATCATGG
>JACNHV010000175.1:0-14748 GCA_014383445.1 Candidatus Desulfobacula maris
ATTGATCATCTGTCAAAGCCTTGCCAGAATAAAGATTATGTGAATGGCATTAATGGACTGCTGGAAAAAACAATAGCTGAACAATAATGATAATCCTTCTTTTTTGAATTAAGATCAGCCTCCATAATTTTGCGGTTGAGAAAAATATTTTTTCAACTGAAAAATTTCTTTAGCAAGGGTGAACACTATGTCATCTTATCTATAATTTTTCTCCCCCAATGGTCGAAATAGGTGAAGATTTAATCGAGTATGAATCAATTTATGGATACTCATTAAGCAAAACAAGGATCCAGAAATCAAATCTTTGAATATCCCCCCTATGATTATGATATAACAAAAAAAATTACAAACCTGGATCATCATTTAACTTGAAGATTCGCCACTTTTAGAAAAAGAGCAAATATTTAAGTTTTCACTATCTGAAAATTTTAAATCTACTTATTATCACCCTGCTGATATGCTTTAATTCACTATGCTTTAATTGTTTTTTATGATAATAAAAAGCCTTTAAAGGAGGGACGACATGCCGACAATATCATCATTTGACTGGGAAAAAGGGATTTGGACAGCCAACCAAACAGCTTCGGATTCCAGAAAAGCGGCTACAAAAGTTTGTATTGCCGGTGACTGGGCACCCATTCGCTTGTTCAAGGATATCATGGAAACCCATCCGGAATCAGTTTATGGAGATCTTATGCCCATTTTAAGATCTGCTGATCTTTCCATTGTAAATCTTGAGTCTCCTTTAAGTGACAGGGGAGAACCTGTCTTTAAAAGCGGTGCAGTATTCAAAGGTGAACAAAGCCACATCAAAGCCTTGACATCTGTCCCCTTTAATGTGGTCACCCTGGCAAACAATCATGTGTTTGATTACGGAATTGATGCATTTGAAGATACCATGGATGTTTTAAAGCGTAATCATATTCAATGGACAGGGGCAGGAATCTCCATTAAAGAAGCTGCCACCCCCCTTGTGATAATAGTGAATGATACAAAAATTGCCATTGTCAACTTCAGTGAAGGAGAAGATCTCACCTCAGCCGGAAAAGGACCCGGTGTTATGGGCTGGGATTTGCCCAGAGTTGAAGATACCATTAAAACACTCCGGCCAGAAGTGGACTTCATCATTGTCATCCCCCATTGTGGAATTGAATATATTCCTTTTCCACCGCCTTATGTTGCCAGGGCTTTTAAACAAATGGTAAACGCTGGCGCTGATATTGTTATCGGCCATCACCCCCATGTTCCCCAGGGCATTCAATTTTATAAGAATACCCCTATTGTTTACAGCCTGGGAAATTTTGTTTTTTATCAACCAACAGACCTTTACTATCGAAAACTGGGTTATCTTGTGAACCTGGGTTTAAATAAAGGATCTCTTGTCTCCCTGGAACTTGTCCCCTATGAGATCCATGATCCCGGGCTGTCATGTTTAAAAGGAGCCAGGCTTCAAACTTTCTGGGGCAAATTCAAGGAAATATCAATGCCCTTACATGATGACAAAAAGCTTGATGCGGCATGGAATGGATTTCTTAACTACTATGGCGTTAACGGATTTTTTACTGAAATATCCATGATCATGGAAAAGATAAAGACTGATCCTCAAAAAGGCGCTGCAATGTTTCGCAACAGGCTGACCACCATGCAGCATTATCATCTTTGGAAAGATTTTATGAGTCGTCTTTTGGAAGGAGAACTTGAATCTTCCCCTGAGTGGGCACATAGACTTGTCAATGAGTGGTTGACCTGCAAAATCGATGACAATAGTATGATAGGGTAATTTTAATGGCCTCCTTGGGAAAAATAACAGCCCCTTCCAGGAAAACCCTTCTGGTGACGGATTCAGGATTGGGAGGCATGTCAGTCTTTGCCCGGATTGCAGCACATCTGAAAAAAACCTCAGCCTGGCAGGATGTATCAATGGTTTATTTCAATGCATGGCCTGAACAGGACAAGGGGTATAATCATTTTGAGACCATGGATCAAAGGGCTGAAGTTTTTAACAATGCCATGAATGCCATGGAGAAGTTTAAACCTGACATGATCCTCATTGCCTGCAATACACTTTCAGTGATTTATCCTTTTACACATCATAGCCGAAGTAAAAGAACAGGGGTTTCAGGCATAGTGGAGCATGGAATTGAATTGATACATGAAAATCTTATGTCTGATCCGGACAGCCAGGTGATTATATTTGGCACACCCACAACCATTGCTGAAAAATCTCATCAAAAAACACTTGTTAAAATGGGTATTGATCCCAACCGAATTTTCAATCAGGGATGCACAAATCTTGCAGGAAAAATTGAGCGGAATCCTTTTAGCAGTGATGTTTCAAAAATGATCAATACCAATGTTGCAGAAGTGGTTTCAAAGATACACAATCCTATCGGAAAAATATATGCTGCGCTTTGCTGCACCCATTTTGGATATTGCAGGGATCTTTTTCAAAATGCTTTATCTGGACATTTTAAAGAAAATGTTATAATTCTCAACCCCAACCAGAGGATGGCCGATCATGTAGTTAGAGCTCCTGGCAAAACAGATGTTTTTTCTCCTGAAATTGACATGCAGGTTGTATCCAGAGTCTTTTGGGAACCAGAAAGAATTGATGCCTATGCAAGACTGCTGAAAAATGTTTCTCCTGAAACAGTCGCGGCCCTGGCTGCTTATGAATGGGATCCTGAACTGTTTGAAGTTTAAGATTAATTTATACATATAATATTGAAAAGGTTTTAAATTTAATGAAAAAAATATTATTAATTACAGGCCCGGCAGGTGATGCCCAGGGCTGGGGGGATTTGGCTGTCACCCAGAGTATCAAAAAAGCCATTGACGATTCCGGGAAAACCGCCCAGATAGCTTTTGTTAACAATATGGAGGAGTTTTACGCAAGTCTTGACAAAAATACCTTTGATATTGCCTGGAGTGCCCTTTACCATGTGTCTGAAAAATCAGAGACCATTGGGACGGGTCAAGGCAATGAAAAATGGGTTGCCGATATTTTTGATGACAAAGGCATCCCCTATATCGGGCCCAATGCCCAAACCATGAAAAATTTGATTCATAAAACCAGTACCCACATGATATTAAACAGCCACGGGGTTTCAGTTCCCTACCATTACCAGCTTGAAACTTGTGATGCCCTTCCGGACATTGTTTATCCTGCTTTTGTAAAACCCAGTTATGAATCAAGGTCAGTAGGTATCAGCGATGAAAGCGTTGTCAATTCACCTGAAGAGCTGAAAAAAAGAATAGACTATATTGTAAACGCTTTTGATCAGCCTGCCTTAGTGGAGGAATACCTTCCCGGAGATGAATATACCGTTTTGATGCTGGGTAATGGTGTTCATCAAGCCTTTTTACCCGGTAAGGTCGTGGTTGATCCCTCCATGTTTGGTAAATATCCCATCCTGAGAACTGACTTAAGAGGTGTTGGTGTAACAAAGATAAAACCTGTTTCCCAAAAAAAAGAAGAACTTATTGAACTTTGTCGCAAGGCCATGGAAGCACTGACCTGCCTGGATCATGTCAGGACTGACATGCGTGTTGATGCCAAAGGCAAACTGAAAATCATTGAAGTGAACGGAATACCCGGCTTAAAACCGGTTAAAAGCTGGAGCCCGCAGATATTTTCCCTGAACTATCCTTCTTCTGATGGCCCCATGGAAGATTATCGAAAACTCATCGAACATATTGTAACCTCTGCCCTGGCACGTTACAATATAGACTAAGGGATTGTATTTTGAACAATAAAAAAAAAGCTGGCCCACAGCAGCTAGCCAATATCATTGAAAGAACAGACCCTTTGAAAGGATTTGCTTATCGCCTTGATTTTTCTCTTCCCTTTATTGCCACTGCCATCCATGCCGGACATCATGTCAGGGAAGAATTGCGACCTCTTATGGCCATTGATTCTGACCAGCGAAAGTTTGAAGAAGATCCATGTACTGATCTGATGATAAAGGGCCTTTCCAATGCTGTCTGGGCCCTTGAATCAAGGGCTGTATGTGATCTTAACCGCTCCAGGGAAATAGCATTGCCGCTCACACCTGAAAGATTCTGGGGGACCCTGGTATACAAGACCTTGCCAAGTCCTGAAATGAATCATAAAAGCCTGGAAAATTATGAATCATTTTACAGGTTTATGGAAACCTGTATTGCAAATCTTCTGGATCGCTTTGGTATCTGTATTATATATGATATCCATTCCTATAATATTTCACGGCAGCAGGCCAAAGGGATCGAATCCCCTCCTGTTTTTAATCTTGGCACAGCCCTTCTGGACAAATCAAAATGGAAAAGTGCCATTGAGCTATGGCTGGAACAGCTTGGCACCATATCTTTGCCCGGAATAAAGACCAGTGTGGCAGAAAATTATGTGTTCTCAGGTAAAGCAGAGTTTTGCAGACGTCTTTGCCGTCTGGATGACCGCATCCTTGTTCTTCCCACTGAAGTATCCAAGGTGTATATGGATGAAAAAAAAGGTAATGTTTATCCTGAAAAGCTTCAAGCATTCAAAAATGGACTCCAGAATGCAATTTTATCCCATGTTCAGCTGTTAAAAAAATTAAACCCATTATAATAAGGATTTCCAAAATAGGACGTAGATTAACGCAGATTTTCAAGATACCTAAGCTGCGACTATCTGCGCCAATCTGCGTCCATAAAACATTGGTGAATTTTAAGACCTTCTTAAAATTGGTGAAATATTTATTTTACGGGTGCCTTATACCTTAAAGATGAAGTTTTTTTGTCAGGCTTTTTTTAACCTCGTCATCCCTGTAAGACAACACATTGACAGGTGATCTCTTAAAAATTTTTTCAGCAACAGATCCCATAATAATATTTTCCAGATTACCGCGACCCCGTGTTCCCATAACAACAAGATCAGGCGCTTCTTTAATGATGACCTTTAAAATCTCATCAACCGGATTTCCAATCTTGAACATGACCTTAACCTTATCTTTGTCGATCTTCGCCTCATCTGCCATTTTGTTGAGTTTTTGTTTTCTTTCCTTGCGGATTTCCTCAAGATAATGTTCTGCATCAACATCATACCCCATGGAAACAATTGTTTTCACGGATTCAATATCCCTTGAATTGATGATACTTAAAACAATAAGACGGGCATCATGCTTCAGAGCCGTTTGCACTGCACAGTTAAAAACACCCTGTGAATAATCCGTAAATTCAAGGGGAACAAGAATTGTTTTGATATTATCCAATGACTTTCTCCTTTAAGAATGATTAACGCCTTCAAAGGCTTCTCTGGCAGTCCTGCCCTCACCTTTGGGAATTCTGGGTCTCTGCAGAAGATAGAGGATACCAAAAATAACCAGGGCAACAGGATAGACATAATACCGCTGATCATGGGGCAGTCCGACCAGGGATGCAATGGCATCAGGCCGCATGGCACAAATCGTGACACTTAAGAACAAGGGTATCTCCCATATCCGGTTTCTTGCCACAAACCACCCTTGAGTTGCCGAGGCAAAGGCAAAATTACCAATGCACGCCATCGCAAAAATCAGTATTGCCTGGGACCAGGATGTAATTTCGTGCAGGATCAAATCAGAATTGAATATGAACATGAATGGCAGGATTGCCGTTCGTATGTCATACATAAATCCCTGTAAGCCCGTGGCAATGGGCGGCGATTTTGCAATGGCTGCTGCTGCATAGGCGGCAAGACCGACAGGCGGTGTATCATCTGCAAGAATTCCAAAATAAAAACAGAACAGATGGGCACTCATTAACGGCACAAACCAGTCCTGGGCACCGGCTATCGTCACAATTGCAGGTGCGGTCAATGATGCCATGACAATATAGGTTGCCGTTGTTGGCAGTCCCATTCCAATGATCAGACTTGCAAATGCCGTGATCACCAGCATGAGATAAATATTGCCCATGGAGACCACATCAATAATTTCGGTAATAAGCCCACCCAGCCCAAGTGATACAACTCCGACAATGATGCCGGCAGCAGCAGTTGCAAGGGCCACGGAAACCATGTTGCGGGCGCCTGATGCAAAAGCTGCGAAAATATCAACAATCGATTTTTTTATGGCAGGGCCAATGGGTTTTTTAGCGATATAGGCCTTGACCGGTTCCTGTAATATCATCACAAGGACCATGAGGCCGATGGCGCGAAATGCTGCCAGTTCAGGAGAGTGTCTCACCACAACCAGCTCATACAGCAGTAATGCAATGGGGATCATAAAATGAATCCCGCTTAAAAACGTTTTAAAGAACACAGGGAGTTCGTTTCTCGGCATCCCCCTTAAACCCAGCTTGGATGCTTCAATGTGGACAATATAAAACAATGCGGCATAAGAGGCAAACGCCGGGATGGCTGCGGCCTTAATCACCTCTACATAGGGAACATTTACATATTCGGCTATAATAAATGCGGCAGCTCCCATAATGGGCGGTGCCAGCTGCCCGTCCGTACTGGCTGCCACTTCTACTGCAGCAGCCTTGGTGGCTGGATAACCCACCTTTTTCATCATGGGTATGGTAAACGTTCCCGTTGTAACAATATTTGCAATACTGGAACCGGATACCATTCCCGTAAGACCGCTCCCCATTATGGCAGCCTTTGCAGGCCCCCCCTTGAAACCGCCTAAAAGACTCAAGGCAAGCTGAATAAAATAGTGCCCTGCCCCGGCCTTGTCCAGCATGGCACCAAAAAGCACAAATAGAAAAACAATGGTGGCTGAAACATCGAGGGGAATCCCGTAAATCCCTTCCGTGGACATGGTCATCTGGCCGACAAACCGATTTAACGATACCCCTTTAAAGGCAAGAACATCCGGCATATGAGGTCCTAAAAAGGCATAGGCACAAAAAAAGATGGCAATAATGGGCAAAGCCGGTCCAATAACCCTTCTGGCAGCTTCTAAAAGCAGGATCGTCAAAAGGATGCCAATGACAATATCCCTTTGAATCGGTGCGCCATACCGCGTGGTAATTCCTTCAAAATCCAGCACAATATAAAGCGCTGAAAGGCATGCAACAATGGCGAGAATATAATCGAATAAAGGAATCCTTTTTGTGGCAGACAAGAACCGCAACCCGAATTTTTTTTTTCTGAAGATAGGAAAATTTAAAAAAACAATCAACAGTGCAAACCCAAGATGGATTGACCGGATATAGGTCGAATCAAGGATCAGCCAGCTGGCTATGGACAACTGAAACAAGCTCCAGGTAACTGCAATGAAAGGAATCACCCATTTTTCAAACCCCAGGGGTTTTCTGCCTATTCCTTCTTCTTCCTCTGCCATTTTCCTGGCAAGTTCCAAACCATCATCAATTTCTTGAATTTCTGTATCGCTCATAATCTTCACCCAATTGAGGATGGCAGTGAAATCCGCTTAAATCCGGGGACACCTTAAATCCTGGGACACCTTACTTAATTCTTTTCCTGTTCCTGTGACACCTGAAATACAACAGAATTAAGTAAGGTGTCCCTAGAATATTAAATATTCCACTGCCATTAAATTTAAACACCGTTTAGAAAAAACTAACTATTTCAAGCCTGCTTCTTTGTAGTACTTCATGGCACCTGGATGAAAGGGTGCGGAAAGACCGGTGAGCATTGCTTCTTTAGTGAGACCGGCATAAGCAGGATGCAGTTTTACAAAGGCTTCAAAATTCTCAAACACTTCTTTTGTAATGGCATAAACCACTTTATCAGGCACTTTTGCTGATGTAACAAAGGTTGCTTTCACGCCGAATGTCGGGACTGCAGCTTCAGTATTTGCAGCACCTGTATAATTTGACATCAATGTTTCAGCCTTGGCATAATATGGATATTTTGCCAAAAGACTGTCAATATTTAAAATAGGAACAAATTTAATCTTGCGGGTTCCTGAAGTGGCTTCCAGATAGTAGCCTGAAGGATGTCCCACCGTATAGAAAGCTGCATCAATCCTGCCATCCTGAATCAACCCGGGTGCTTCAGCAGCTTTCAGGCTTTCTGCATGAAAATCTGTCTCCCAGTTCAGTCCGTTGGCTTCAAGCGCGTCTATGGCATTCTGACGATACCCTGATCCAAGATTTCCAATATTGACCCTTTTCCCTTTAAGGTCTGCAAGACTGTTAATGTTGGCATCTACAGCTGCAATCAGATCAACTGTTTCTGCATGAATGGAAAATACGGCCCGCAGATCTTTCTGGGGTCCTTTATCCGCCCAGTCTGCAAGCCCTTTTACAGCCTGGTATTGACGATCCGACTGAGCAACTCCAAAATCCAGGTCTCCAGACAAAATTGCATTTATGTTAAAAACAGATCCGCCCGTTGATTCAACTGTGCAGCGGATACCATATTCTTTTCGTTTTTGGTTAACAATCTTGGCAATCGCACCACCCGTCGGGTAATATACACCTGTAATCCCGCCTGTTCCAATGGTTACAAAAGTTGTTTCTGCCTGGGCTTGAGTTGCAGATGATCCCAGAAAAAGGACCATTCCAAATAAAACAGCTGTTGTTAAAATTAATGCTTTTTTCATCTTAACCTCCTGATTTAAGTATTAATAGTTATTTTGATAATTAAATTACCTAGTTTTCCCTGCCTCCTTTCTTTTTATATTATTTAAATTATTGTTTTAAAAAAACAATATTCCCATGTATTGATTTATTTAATTGTACTTTTGTTCGAAATTTACTTGAAACAAATATGTATGTTGATCAAAGTTACAATCCCCAATCTTATTTGTAAAGTATTAATCCAGAAAAACCTTATTTTTTAAGTATTATTCTTGCATCCACGACATCCAGTCCTTTTTCATAGAGAAGCACAGGATTCAGGTCCATTTCTTCAATTTCAGGATAGGATTCAATCAACTCAGAACACATGGATATCAATTTTCTTAATGTTTTTTTATCATATCCTTTCTGACCCCTTACACCACCTAAAAGTATAGAAGAGCGAGTGTCTTCCAGCATTTTCTTACAGGAATTCGGGGAAACAGGCAAAACCCAGAATGTTACATCTTTCATGATTTCAACCATGATACCGCCAAGTCCGTACATGATTACCGGACCAAACTGCTCATCTACCTTGGTGCCAATGATGATTTCAAGTCCCTTTTGCGCCATTGGTGCAACAAGGACACCCCGGATATCAGCTTCCGGGTTATAGGCATTCGCACTTTTAATAATCTGCTTAAATCCTTCTCTAATCTCTTTTTCAGAATTCAAATTCAGTTTAACCCCGCAGGCATCACTTTTATGCAGGATATCCGGTGAAACAATTTTTAATACAACGCTCGCCTTCTGCTCACTGCTGGCTTTGCGCTCACTGCTGGCTTTACCTTCACCATTTTCTATAATTTTTTGTGCAATTTCCCATGCCTTATCTTCGGTTCTGGCCACCTGCCCCAAGGAAGTAGGTGCACCGTGCAGCTTGATCAATTGTTTTGCTTCATGTTCTAACAGCACATGGCGGCCTTCTTTCCTGGCATTTTCAATAATCTGCTCCCCTTCTTTCCTGGCATTGGCCCGCCAGTTAAAGACAAAATTGGTTTTGGCATGATAGGATTTTAAATAATTACCATATTTGCAAAGGGATGCCACACACTTGCAGGAAATATCCAGGGAATCATGAACGGGTATCCCATAATGCCGTAATAAATCCAGGGCGCGGGACTCATAAGAACTGTAAAGGGAATGCACAAAAATCGGTTTGCTCCTCTTTTTTACCATTGCCCCAAAACGATGGGCAGCTGCTTCTTCTCCAATAGCAAGGCTTTCTTCAAACCGGATGCCATATCCGCCAAAAAGGCCTACAACCAGAAGCCCGCCAACACTGGGGTCTTGTAAAATAATTTTTGCACAATCTGCAAACAGGCTGGGATCAGAATCTGTCCCGCCTGCCACATCTACTGGATTGACAAGGGATGCAGCTTCAGGCAGGATTTTCCTTAAATTTTCTTTTGTTTTGTCAGACAGTTCAGGCAGATTGATGCCATAATCCGTTAAAAGGTCAGCTGCTATGGTGGCATGCCCCCCACCATCAGCCAGAATGGCAAGGGAATTATTTTTAATCGAAGGCTGACTGGAAAGCGTCTCTGCCACGGGGAAAAGCTCATCTGAATTCTCAATCACGATGATACCGGCACGTCCATAGGCCCGATTTGCCACCTCACTCATCCCTGCAAGAGATCCAGTATGGGATCCTGCCGATTTTTTCCCTTTTGCGGACCGGCCGCTCTTTAAGAGGATGATCGGCTTTTGTATACTTGTTTTATGTGCTTCCTGGAGAAACTTACGGCCCTCACTCATCCCCTCGACATACATGAGGATGGCTTTTGTATCATGGTCATTTCTGAAAAATTCAAGATACTCATGAAACTTGATATCTGACTCATTTCCCACACCGACATAATAGGTAAACCCCCCTTGCTTGCGGATTGTGGCCTCTGTAATCAGTGTCAGCGCCATATTTCCACTCTGGCAGAGCAGGGCTATGTGTCCTTTGGGGGCATTCTGGATTCCCACAAGATTCATATTGCTTTTCATATTGATCATTCCAGATGTATTCGGCCCGATCAATCTGACACCTGTCTCTTTTGCCGCCATGACAACCTGTTGCTCAAGTTCTTTTCCTTTGGCACCCAGCTCCCTGAAGCCACCGGCAATGATAACAGCACCGGAAACCTTTTTTTCACCGCATTTTCTTAAAATGCCTGGAATTGTTCTGGCCGGTGTTGTGATCAAGGCAAGATCTACAGGACCTTCAATATCACTGATGTCTTTATAACATCGAAGCCCTAAAATCATATCTTCTTTTGGATTAACCGGATAAATCTGGCCTTCAAACCCATCTGCCAGAAGGGTTTTAATGGCCTGATATCCCCGCTTTGTTTTATTTTTTGATGCTCCGATGATGGCAACGGATTTGGCATTGAGCACTTTATCTAACATAATTTTTCCCTTTGATTATTTTTTTCTCTGCTCAAAATTTTCCAGAGATAGTTCCCTGTCTTTGGTTGAAACACATGCCAGACAAGCTTCAATTTCATAATCCATCAAAGCCTCAAGGCTAGCTTCTCCCTGGGCCATGAGAAAACCCTTTTTAATAAGCTTCAGGGAAAAAGACGAGTTGGCAGCAATCTTTCTGGCCATGACAAATGCTTCATCCATAAGGTTTTCAAGTGGAACAGCTTTATTGACCAGGCCGATTCGCAAGGCTTCCTCTCCCGTAATATTTTCAGCAGTAAATAAAAGTTCCCTTGCCTTACCCGGGCCGACCAGATCCTGAACAAGACGAAATGCACCACCAGTGACAGATGAGGTTACCCTTGCTTCAGGGGAGCCGATAAGGGCCTCTTTGGCTGCAATTCTGATATCACAGGCCAGGGCAAGCTCATACCCGGAACCCAGGGCATACCCATTAATGGCTGCAATGGTGGGTTTTTCAAACCGGATAATTTTTCTTGATGCTTCCTGCAGGGATTCAAGATAAACTCTGTAATCTTCAATGCTTCTGTCCTTTGAATCTTTCAGGTCAGCCCCCGTTGAAAAGGCGCGGCCTTCTCCCGTAATAATCAGCGCTTTAACATCATTGTCCTGTTTTACTCGTTCAAGGGCATCCTGCATCTCAATCCAGAGTTGCCGATTCATTGCATTGAGCACCTTGGGCCTGTTCAACTTGATCAGAGCAACCTGATCCTTTTTTTCATAAATAATACATTCATAGTTCATGGGATTCACCTTTTATTATAGTTTTTCTATATTCATTATTTAAATCCAATATATTAGCCAAAACCAATTACCGCAGCAAATCTGAAGAATGATTGCTTAGTCAGATTTCAGCACAGAAAGAAATGCAGACTGAGGGATCTCAACAGAGCCCACCATTTTCATTCGTTTTTTGCCTTTTTTCTGTTTTTCAAGAAGCTTTCGTTTTCTTGAAATATCACCACCATAACATTTTGCAGTCACATCTTTTCTAAATGCAGATATGGTTTCCCGGGAAATAATTTTCCCTCCGATCGCTCCCTGGATGGGTATTTTAAACTGCTGTCTGGGAATTTCTTCTCTCAATTTTTTACAAGCAGTTCTGGCCCTGGCTTCTGCCTTGTCCCGGTGAATAAGCTGGGACAAAGCATCCACCCGCTCACCATTAATAATAAAATCAAGTTTTACAAGGTCTGTCGCCTGGTATCCGGCAATTTCATAATCAAATGACCCATATCCCTGGGTGACACTTTTAAGCCGATCATAAAATTCATAAACCACCTCGGCCAAGGGCAACTCAAACTTCATTTCCATGCGGTTACTTGTTAAATACTGGTAATTTTTGCTGACCCCTCGAAATTCATGGCAGACCTGCATGACATTGCCCATGTATCTATCTGGAACAATGATGGAAGCGTTTATAAACGGTTCCCTGACCTTGGATATTTCAGCCGGATCAGGATATTGTACCGGATTATCAATAATTTTCACCGTCCCATCTGTATAGGTTATCTCATACATAACAGAAGGAGATGTTAAAATCAAAGAAACATCATATTCCCGTTCAAGCCTTTCCTGGACAACTTCAAGATGTAAAAGACCTAAAAAACCACACCGGTATCCAAACCCAAGGGCAGTGGAACTGTCTTTCTCATAAATCAAAGATGCATCATTGAGTTTAAGCTTTTCCAAAGCAGCAGTAAGTTCCTCATAATCATCAGATGCAACAGGATACATTGAAGAAAACACTACTGGTGTCGGCTCTCGAAATCCCCCCAGACGCTTTTCACAACGTTTATCAGGCATGGTGACTGTATCTCCGATTTTCACATCACTGATATTTTTAATGCCGGCAATAAAGTATCCCACCTGCCCTGCTATAAGTTCTTTTTGGGGTTGCCGCACTATTTGAAACAATCCCACTTCTTCAACTTTATACTGGGCATTATTGGACAGAAACAGGATTTTATCGCCTTTTTTAATGCTGCCCTCAAAAATCCTGAAATGAACGACGGTTCCCCTGAAAGCGTCATAATGAGAGTCAAATATCAGGGCTTGAAAAACAGAATCTTCCTTGGAAACAGGTGGGGGTATTTTTCTGATAATGGCCTCAAATATCTTGTCTACACCAGTACCAGCCTTTGCAGAAACCGCTAAGACATCATCAGTATCAAGCCCCAGATCCTCTTCGATCTGATCCTTGGCCCAGTCAATCTGAGCAGAGGGCAGATCTATTTTATTGATCACTGGTATGATCTCAAGCCCATGTTCCATGGCAAGATATAAATTAGCCAGTGTCTGGGCTTCAACCCCCTGGCTCGCATCAACCAGTATCAATGCTCCCTCGCAGGATGCCAAAGCCCTTGATACTTCATATGAAAAATCCACATGGCCTGGTGTATCAATCAGATTTAAAAGGTATTGTGTCCCATCCTCTGCAGTATAGGGAAGAGAAACTGTCTGGCTTTTAATGGTAATGCCCCTTTCTCTTTCAATATCCATGGAATCCAGTATCTGATCTTTCATATCTCTTTCCGAAATAATACCGGAAAGCTGAATCAGCCTGTCAGACAATGTTGATTTCCCATGATCGATATGGGCAATAATGCTAAAATTTCGAATATTCTTTATATTTAACTTCAATTCTACTCCAAACTAAAATGTTGACAAATAACACTTATACAGCTAAATTTCATTTTTGTATATTTATCAATTGAGTTAAGAGGTGTCAAGGAAAGCTCGTTCTACAGAATATAAACTTGGAGAAAAAATTCATGCCATATTCTATCCTGATTGTAGATGACGATATTGCTATTAAAGACTCTGTATCAGAATATCTAAAAGCAATAAATTATGATGTTAAAAGTGCGTTAAATGCAACAGAAGCCTTGGAAATACTCAATTCATTTAAAGCCGATGTTGTCCTTACAGATATTATGATGCATGGCATGGACGGACTGGAACTCACCCGCAGGATAAAAGAATCCTATGATATTGATGTCATGGTCATGACTGGCTACAGTGCCGAGTATTCATATGAGAATGCAGTTCAATCCGGCGCAAGCGATTTTATTTTCAAACCCTTTCGTTTTGAAGAACTGGATTTGCGAATTAAAAGAGTGTTAAGAGAAGCCGACTTTAAAAAAGAACGCACCAAGCTCTTGAAAAAGCTTGAAAAAATTGCCATTACCGATGCATTAACAGGACTTTATAATTCACGACATTTTTTTGCCCAGATAAAAGCTGAAGTCGACCGGCATATGCGCTATTCCAGGGCCCTGTCTTTACTCATTCTGGATATTGATTTCTTTAAAAACTATAATGATACCTGGGGACACCTTGAAGGGGATAAGGTACTCATGGGAATTGGGGAAACAGTTAATTCCTGTATGAGATCTATGGATACGGCCTATCGATATGGTGGAGAAGAGTTTACCATTCTTTTGCCGGAAACAAAGCTTCAAAAAGCCTGTTTGGTAGGAAATAGGATAAAAGACAGTATCCGATCCCAGATATTTGAGCCTGCACCAGGGACAAAAGCATCCGTCACCGTCAGTCTCGGCGCCACGGAACTTGTGAAAGGCGAAGATTTCAGGTCATTTATCGACCGGGCCGATAAGGCCATGTATAAATCAAAGGATACGGGGCGGAACAAATTAACCTATATTATTTCCTAAGAATTAATCTGCATGCTCAGATCTATAGCTTTTGCCTGGTGGGTGAGCGCGCCACAGGAAATCACATCCACACCAGTGGCAGCAATTTTATTCAAAGTTTCCAAAG
>JACNHV010000175.1:15679-25627 GCA_014383445.1 Candidatus Desulfobacula maris
GCTCTTTGGTATTTTTTTCAAGCTCTTTTTCAAGTCTCTTAATCTCCTTATCAAAATCGACAACACCCTCAAGCAGGACAAAACATGTAGTGTTCTCAATGATGGATGAGGCACAGGATGAAGGCACATGATCTGGTTCACAAAAATAAAAACTTTCAAGTGTAGCAAGGTTTGTAATAATGAATTTATTTTCAGCAATAATAATTTTTTCTTTGCCATCTTCTGTATGCGCCAGCACTTTAATTTTCATGGATGGCTGGATATTCATCTCGCTTCTGATATTACGGACACCTGAAATCAGACCAAAGATAAAGTCCATATCTTTTTCAATGGCTTTATTCCTGTTGGCTTCATACTCTTTTTCCTCATAGGGAAAACAAGCCGCCATAACAGACCCGGAAGTTGTCGGCATAATGCTGTAGATCTCTTCCGTAACAAAGGGCATAAATGGATGAAGCATAATGATAATATCTTCAAGGACTTTTGAAAGAACACTTCTGGCAGTGTCTCTTCTTTGAACCCCCTCTTTTTCATATAAGGCTGGTTTAGCGGTTTCCAGAAACCAGTCGCAGAACTCATGCCATACAAACTGGTATATTGCTGATGCTGCTTCATTAAACTTATAATTTTCAATCCCCTGTTTTACAGCAAGGGATGTATGAGCACAGCGCGAAAGAATCCATTTTTCAGCCAAAGAAAGTTTTTTAGAATCAATCCAGGTATCTTTTGGAGTAATATGCATGAAAGCAAAACGAGATGCATTCCAGAGTTTATTAACAAAATGCCGGTATCCTTCCACCCGTGATTCCGACATCTTAACATCACGGCCCTGGGCTGCAAAGACTGCTAAGGTAAACCTGAAAGCATCTGCACCATATTCATCAATCACTTTTAAGGGATCAATGACATTGCCTGTTGATTTGCTCATCTTTTTCCCATGCTCGTCCCTGACAAGGGCATGGATATAAACATCATCAAAAGGCACCTCATCCATAAAATGAGTACCCATCATCATCATCCTGGCCACCCAGAAAAAGAGGATATCAAAACCCGTCACCAACACATTGGTGGGATAAAATGTCTTTAAAAGATCTGTATTTTCCGGCCATCCCATGGTTGAAAACGGCCATAAGGCGCTTGAAAACCAGGTATCCAGCACATCTGTTTCCTGAACAATTTGTTTTGATCCACAGATCGGGCATTGGGTGGGGTCGGTCTCCTCAACAATCACTTCCTTACAGTCCTGGCATTTCCAAACCGGAATTCTGTGGCCCCACCAGATCTGTCTTGAAATACACCAGTCCCGTATATTATCCATCCATTCAAAATAGGTTTTTGACCAGGTTTCAGGGATAATCCTTGTTCTTCCGTTGCGAACAGCATCAGATGCTTTTTTTGCAAGGGGAGCTACCTTGACAAACCATTGTTTTGAGATGCAGGGTTCAACAACCGTCCTGCACCTATAACAATTACCCACACTGTGTTTTATCGGTTCTTTTTTAACCAGCAATCCCTGTTCTGTAAGCTCTTCAACAGCCCTTTGTCGGCACACAAACCGGTCCAGGCCTATAAACTCGCCCGCACCTTCAAGCATGAGCCCATCATCATCAATCACTTTTAATTTTTCTAGCCCGTGTTTTTCCCCCAAATGAAAATCATTGGGATCATGGGCCGGGGTCACCTTTAATGCACCAGTTCCAAACTGGATATCTACATAATCATCTTTAATAATCGGAATGACCCTGTCTGTTAAAGGAAGCCTTACCTCTTTTTCCTCAAGGTTCTTAAACCTTTCATCTGTCGGGTTTACGGCAACAGCCATATCACCAAACATGGTTTCAGGCCGTGTGGTTGCAACTGTAAGCCCCTGTTTTTTATTTACAAAGGGATATCTGATATAATATAAATAGCCGTCTTCTTCTTCATACTCAACTTCAAGATCTGCAAGGGCTGTTTTGCATCGGGGGCACCAGTTAATAATATATTGACCCTGATAAATCAGTCCTTCTTTATAGAGTCTTACAAATACCTTGCGGACAGCATCGGACAAACCCTCATCCATTGTGAAGCGTTCCCTATCCCAGTCACAGGACGCTCCCAGCCTTTTGAGCTGATTAATAATAGCCCCACCGGATTTTTCACGCCATTTCCATACGTGTTTTATAAATTCTTCCCTGCCGACCTGGTCCCGTGTCAGTCCTTTTGCTGCAAGATCTCTTTCGACCACATTCTGGGTTGCAATTCCAGCATGGTCTGTTCCCGGCATCCAAAGGACATTATAGCCCAGAAGCCTTCTATAACGGCACATGATATCCTGAATAACATTATTTAACGCATGGCCCATGTGAAGAACGCCCGTGACATTGGGCGGCGGTATAACAATTGAAAACGCCTTTTTATCACTTTTATCTTCAGCTTTAAAAAATCCATTATCAAGCCAATATGTATACCATTTTTTTTCAATACCTGACGGCTCATATCCTTTATCCAGGTGGTCAGAACCCATAAAACAACTCCTAAAATTCTTTATTAATGAAAAAGGGGACTTTGTACTGAATCCCCTAGCTTCTTTTATATATTTATCGCCTGAACTTAAAAGTTTTCCATTTGATCAAGATCTTTTTGCAACCTCTCCTTGATTTCATTGATTTCTTTTTTAATTACTTTTTCCATGCCCTCAATCAAAAGGATGTCTATTTTATCGGCAAACCTTTTTTCAATTACCCTCTCCAAAGCAGTTTCCAGCTGTTCCTGGGACACACTCAAATCCATACCAGACTCTGTAACGGCAATAGATTCAACTGGCACCTCGTCCACGGGGTCATTCATTTCAAGCTCAAGCCCTTCTTTAAAATAGATGTCATCTTTCAATTCAAGATTTTCCCCAGAGTTAAAACCCTCTTCCATAACACTATCCAGATCAGGCGCAGCACTCTGGTCTTCAACAATATCCGTCAATTCAATGATATCTTCTTGTATTAATGGACTTTTTTCTACACCAACAATATCTGTCAACTCAATGATATCCTCCTGTGTTGATGGATCTTTTTCATTATCAACAATATCTGTCAGCTCAACTATTTCCTCATCTGTCTTTTCTTCTTTTATAAAATCATCATACCAATCTGTCATATCGACCATAATGTCCTCACTTGATTAAGATATTAAAAACAATATATAGTCCAATATCTGCGAACATCAAAAAATACCAAAGCCGGATCAAAGTGTCAACTATTTAAAAAAGCCATTTACAATCTACCCTCCATTGGTTTAAACAATCTCATGATGCAAAAATTTATCATTCCAGACATTGATTCCATACCATTAAAAGCAAGCATCCATGGACAGGATGCAAAACATATTTTAAAGGTTCTCAGGTTAAATAAAGGAGACCGAATCAATATAACCAATGGCCAGGGCAAAGATTATACGGCCATCATTGCTTATACATCTCCGGGCAATATAGGGATTGATATCATTGACGAACATGACTCTTTAACAGAATCTCCAATAAATATCACCCTGTGTTCGGGCATGCTCAAAGATAAAAAAATGGATCTTGTGATCAAACATATTACCCAGCTTGGCATCTATGAGTGGGTCCCCTTTTATTGCGAACGATCCATTCCCATCCCAAATGAAAAAAGTATGGAAAAAAGACATCAGCGATGGGAAATCATTGCCAAAGAATCCTTAAAACAATGCCGGAGAAGCAGGCTGCCAAAAATTTCAAAACCCTTAAGTTTTAACGAATTGTTAAACAGAGCCGAATCCCATGATTTAAAAATTGCCTTTTGGGAAAAGGCGACCCGCAGGCTTGATACTCTGGAAAAAAAACCTTTCAATAAAAAAATACTGATTCTTATCGGACCTGAAGGGGGATTTTCAGAAAATGAGATGACTCAATCACAGGAAAAAGGATTTTTATCTTATTCCCTGGGCCCCAGAATCTTAAGGGCTGAAACAGCTTCCATTTCAAGCTGCACCCTTGTTCAGCATATCCTTGGGGATATTTAAAAACGCAGGCTTTCAAACATTTTCCCTTGACACGAATAACCAAAAATAATATAAACCCTTCTGTTGTTTGCGCCCAGGTAGCTCAGTCGGTAGAGCAGGGGACTGAAAATCCCCGTGTCGGCAGTTCAATTCTGTCCCTGGGCACCACAACATACAAGGGTTTTCAGCTTTTCGGTTGAAAGCCTTTTTTGTTTCAGTAAGCAATTGGTAAGCATCAGAAAAACATTTTTTAAATATTAATTATTTTTTCCACCCTCGATTTCCCAATAAAAAACCCCGGCCAAATTTAATTGACTGGGGTTCTTTGCTCCACTCATTTTGTCTTTACAATCTAAAACAATCTTTTTATAAAGAAGAACATTAATGTTCGATAGATCAAAGGAGGCAACAATGGCCTTAAAAAAATGTAAAGAGTGCGGCAAAGAGGTTAGCTCTAAAGCAGATTTATGTCCACATTGTGGAGCAAAACAAAAAAGAAAAGGTATTGGGTGTGGGGGAGCACTCTTAATTATAATAGCCATAGGGTTTATCGGTTCTCAATTCTCTCAGTACAGCAAAAGAGCTGAAGAACACAAGCAGACTGTGCACCAAGCAGAAATTAAAAAAATAGAAGATGAGAAACGGCAAGAGGCTCAAAATCAAGAGCATATTAAACATCAAAAAGAAAAGCAGGCATTTGAAGAAAACATTGAGAACCACTATATCGAATTGGTCAAACTTGCAGGACAAAAACAGTTTAATAACGCCTTGGCTAAACTCAACTTATTTAAAAAATTTGGCAAGATCGATTATAAGGACGTAAACAAATATCATAAAATTATCAGCACACAGTCTTTGTCCGCAAAGGTCAAAAAGCTTCCTGCATCAGATATCGATGGAAATCTAAAAATATACAAAGAACTTCTTGCTTTAAATCCTGATGAACAAATCTATAAAAATAAGATCGACCACTATCAAAAAAAAAGAGACCGATATATAAAAGAAAAACAGGCAAATGAATACCGGGCATCATGTCAGTTGGAACTATTAAATACAAGCTGGTCTGAGAACTATGGATATGCAACGTACGAAGGTCAAGTAAAGAATATTTCAAGTTTAAAACTTGAAAATATTCAGGCTGTTGTTACATGGTATGACGGAAATGGCAATATGATAACTTCGAGCAGTGCCATGATAGAATACAACCCCATTCTTCCAGGGCAAGCCTCACCATTCAAAGTTATGAAAACTTATAATCCAGCGATGCAAAAAGCAGGAGTTGAATTTAGCCATTTAATGGGAGGAACAATTAGAACTTATTCGGAAAAATAACGTTTATTAACGGTTTTTTACCTGAAAACACTGAGTTTTTCATCAATGGTTAAAATATACACCTTCTTAAGAAATTTCATAAAATGATCCCATTGGATTTGTTCTTGCCTGGGATAAATTTTCTATGGTACTGGAAAGTATCTTCTAACCTTTAATCAAATGGCAATTGATATGAATAAAAAAATAAAAAGAGATATTGGAAAGTTTCAGGCAACCTCTGAGGATGGTAAAATATTTACAATTATAATAAATCAGGTATTTTTAATTGATGAAGCCTTCCAACAAACACCTCAAGAAATACCTTCTATAAAATCTTACACCACAATTGACGGACTAACCGTAAACCCTAAAAGGAATAATCAGTATGAAATATTGCAAACAGGGCAAATACTAACAAGGGTATGATTCAATTTTCACACACTCATAACTAAGTTCATGTTTATCGCAACAATAAACGCCGCTGCCATTGAGTTTAAATTCCATATCCCCTTGTGGTTCTCTTGGTATTATCCCAAGTAAGGGAGTAAAAACTTTTGTAGCTGGCTTATTACAAAAAGCACATTTTCTTTTTTTTGTATTCATTTTAACAAATCCTTGAATTGAATATTTCTAATCGTGATTTGCATTCCGGGCATTTTTCTTTTATTTCCGCTTAAAAGCTTCATTTTTTATCTTTTCCAACAATTTTAAACTCCGGATCTAAGAACCTGTCAAGCAGCTCCGGTTTAAGATCCATGACATGGTGTAGTTCACGGATACTTTTTTCATATTTTCTGACAGTTTGAAATAAAGGATTTTTTTGGTAACCACCAGTGACTTTATTTTTCAGCAATGGGCCCATGTCTGATAATTGAAGTATGGTTTCGTTACGCAGGACACAGACTTCACAGAACGCCCGAATAAGGCCATATTGAGCCGGGCTGAAATGCCGGGGTGGGTATTCTTTAAATATGGCAGTCCAGACGGGCCTTGCTTCTTTGGCCATACCTGGCATTGGACTTTTTCTTCGGATTGTCTTTTTTTTCTGTTTTATTATTTGCATATTATCCCTTAAAAATAAGACCTTCACGTTTGCTTTTTGGCTTTGGGGCTTCTCCGGCCTGCTTTGTTGAGTTCACATTTAACTGTAATTTTGTCGAAATAGAGGACATGACAGCCGCACAGGCATCCCTCTCAAGGCACCACGGGTTCCTTTTGGTCACTTTATTATCCTGTGTTAGAATCTCTCCGGTTTTCCTTATTTCTATGATGGCCTTTTTATGAGAAGAACATGCTTCACAAAATATTCTGAGCTGCTCAAGCATTCCTGGTTTGAAATGGTCCGGGTCATGGGAGTCTACTATCCTTTTCCACACAACTCTTGAATAACGGGTCATTCCCGGAATTGGCTGTGGTCGTTGTATGACGATAGGATTAATCACTCTCAATTGTGGCCTGGTTGACGGCCTGCCTATTTTCTTCATGTTTTTTTTCCTTCTAAAAATTGGGGTACTTTTTTTGGTGCCTTAAAAATTGGAACTGACCTTTCGCTTTTGGATTTTAAAAAGTGAAAAGGATGTCTATAGCCCTCCCCCCATACTCTCCCAAGGCTTTCCATCGTTCCAATTCAATTCAATCTCTGCTTTCCATCTGCATCCATCAAGATCAAGCCAAACTGTTCAAATTCTTTCTTGGCAAAAAATAAAATTTCAGTTATTGAATACATTACGCTTTCCCCATACTAAAAAGAGGTTATTATGATTAATATCAAAATCGAAACGAACTCCATTCTGTTTTCAAATGCCATAAAACAAGATGTTCCCGATGGTGTATCCGTAAACGTACTCCCATATCGCGAAAATCGACAATTAGGGACAGAAACCGTTATCGCGATTGCCATAGGTGTCGCCCAGACTGCGGTTGCCTTTCTTATTCCATGGTTAACTTCCAAGAAACTTACCAAACATGCAACAAAGATAACCATTGACGAAAAAGAAATTGCATTGGAGTATGGTGAGATAAAGAGAATCATCCACAAGCAAATAACCATTGAGAAGTAAAAACGTATTTATGAAAAATCCAATAACAAATGGTATTTTATCCTTCATATTTCACCTATTCCTTTTTTAAACTTGTTGATTTGACTTTTAAGATCGTTAATTCTACCATTCACCATTTCTGTCAATCCCATATTGTTCATCCTTCCACCTCCATGTTATATTTTTTAGATTGTTTAAACCGCTTCTCGATCTCATATAGATACTTAGATAATAAAGAGAAGGTCACATATTCACCGCCGGATCTGTCACCGGCAAAAAGGAAAGGAACCCCATATCTGACGTGAAAAGCAAT
The DNA here is from genome assembly GCA_014383445.1 of Candidatus Desulfobacula maris. Lineage (GTDB taxonomy): Bacteria > Desulfobacterota > Desulfobacteria > Desulfobacterales > Desulfobacteraceae > Desulfobacula > Desulfobacula maris. Next base: position 23,339 of record JACNHV010000175.1, read on the forward strand.
GATGGATTGCAGGACAGCATCAGGGTTCATAACTGAATGATAGTTTTTATTTGATATCTGGAAAAGGTTCGCCTCGATCACAACAACAAAGAGTTCATAAGATCGCCCCCTGGTCAGTTCCTTTTCAAATCGTTCACGCTGTTTATCCATCAAGCAAGAAATTAAATCATTTAAGGTTTTCCTTTCGATTGCTATTTTATCTGAAAATCCAAGGATAGAATAATCACCCGTGGTCAATCCGGTTTCCTGGGTTTTTATATTCCACCGATCAAATAAATATGGGGCCTGTTCTCTGGTATCTTTTAAAATTATCATTGTCCTGTTTATGTCCTGTTTATGTCCTGTTTGTTACATTTGATGTGTCCTGTTACGTTACCTTTCCTTTATAAAGGTAACGAACGTGACATGTGACATGTGACATGTGTTTTTATTTAAGGCAGTAAACATAATCACCTTCAAATTTTACCTCTTGTGTCTGTGGTAGAGTTTCTTTAACCCTTGCCCAGGCTTGACGACTCATACCCTTTTCACTGCATGCAATACGCCAATCATTAATCTTTACTCTGGCCTGATCCGGGTCATACTCTTTGGATATTAATCTTTGCCGGTAAGTTTCATATAGGTTTTGTAAAACTTCAATCGCTATATTTTGCCATTTACCCCGGCCGTTTTTCCCCTGGGTAGTTGGTAATGGTTGGTACTCTGTATCGTCTAAAATGGCACTTGTCACTTCTTCGCCGTCCTCATCAGTAATTCCAAGTTCAACCGTTCTGATCTTAAAAGCCATTGGTGCAGGCGGTTTAAAATCTTTCATCTTTGTATTGGTTACCCTGACCGTCCCCAGGTCATCCTTTTCAAGTCTAAATTCAGCATCAAGCGCCCCTTTAAGGGCCATTGCCCCCCGGCCCCTTGACTTATCCCCGTGCCCCGTATGATGAACCAATAAAAGGCAGGCCCGGCTTTGTTCCCTGATAAGATCCGCACCGGAAATAAAACCACTCATATCCTGGGTGCTGTTTTCGTCACCTGGGCCAAAATTCCTGGCAACCGTATCAAAAACTATTAAAACAGGTTTCCCGCAATCTTCTGAAACCTGTTTGATTGCATTAATCACCCATTGGGCCTGATCTGGATCACATAACCCGGCAGGCATTAAAGAAATAAAAATAGGGGCTTCATCGGTATTATAATTGTGCCTAATTCCCCACGCCATAAAGCGCCTTTTGATCCCGTTTTGCCCTTCACCGGCAATATAAACCACTGGCCCGGGTTTGACCTCCATACCATGAAAATCTTTACCTGTGGCAATACAGGCTGCAAGATCAATCGCGTAAAAACTCTTTGCCGCGCCGGGATCACCAAAGACCATATTTAATGTGTCTTTTTCAAATAGTGAGTTTATAAGCCATTCGGGTGGTTTGAATTCGATCTCTGATAGGCGCTTAAGTTGAAATTGTTTTTTCTTAATCTTTAAAGCTTTTCGGACAGTATCTATCCCGTGGGCCTGCTGAAGGTCATTAAAATCAGAATTGACAGGACAAATAAAAAGTTGCGCACCAATAGCCCGGGCCGCTTCTTCTCCGGCAATCCTGCCCGGGTTTGATCCGGTTTTCTTTTCTGTCTCCAAGTCATTATCGGCTGCAATGATAATCTTTTTTTCAGGATATTTATCTTTGAAAGTTTGAGCTACCCTTTTTAGATTTCCAGAATTAAACGCGACAATACAAGGTTTGTCTGTGGATTTTCGGATAGTTGCCATTGTGGCGAAACCCTCGCCTATATAAAAGGTATCATCCCTGTGAATATCACCCATTATAAAAGATCCACCTTTAATTTTTCCACCCGGTAAGAATTTTTTTGTCCCATTTTGAAATATTTCTTGTACGGAAATAATTTGTTGCTGATCGCCATAAACTGGGATTATTAAAACCTTTCCAGATTGTTTTATTCCATGGGGCCTGATCTGTTTTTTTACCAAATAATCATGCCGTGGATCTGCCGGTTTTGCATTATTCCAAATTTCATCGGCTTTTTTTGCTGCCTGGGCCTGTTTTGCTTTTTGTTCAAGTTCTGCTTTTTCCTGGGCCTGTGCAATCTGCTTTGTAAGATCCTGTTGTTGTTTTCCGGTCAAGGCTTTTCCATTGGGATTGTAAAACCATTTTTTTTCAACATCTTTCCAGTTCCCAAAGGCGCCCCCGGCTGATCCATCAGGATTTACAAATAAAGTACACCATCCATTTTTATTTTTGCCCCCATCGTCTGAAAACCTGGTCATTTTCCCGGGTTCAA
>JACNHV010000357.1 GCA_014383445.1 Candidatus Desulfobacula maris
CCTTTATTATCAATGGTACCGAAGGCGAGACTTGAACTCGCAAGGGCTTGCGCCCGGAGGATTTTGAGTCCTCTGCGTCTACCAATTCCACCACTTCGGCATGAATGGTTCTTTTTTAAGGGAAAACTTAGAATTTGTCAATCAAAATTATGACAGGAAGTTATAGCCTGGGAAATGTCAAATTTCCAGGAGTTCATTAATTTGGCTTGTGGTAACTTCGCCCTCCCGGATGATGGTAACAGAAGATGTCGTAACATCTACAATGGTTGATCCCATGCCGCCCTTTAAGGTACCGGCATCCAGGACCAGGTCAGCCTGGTCAATGATGGTGGATGATAATTGCTCGATCTGGTAACAGCCATTCTTGCCGGACAGGTTGGCACTTGTCCCGGTAATGGGAAAATTTAAGAATTCAACAAGGGCTTTTGCAACGGGGTGTGCTGGAATTCTTATGCCGATTTTTCCCGTTCCAGCAGTTAAATATTTTGAGATATGAGTTTCTGCTTCAAACACAAGGGTGATATTTCCCGGCCAGAAGGCATCCATGAGTGTGTATGCCTGCCTGGAAATTGAGGTAACAAGATCTTGGAGCATTTTTTTGTCCGGTATAAGGACAAGAACAGGGTTGTTCCATGGCCTTTGTTTTAAATGAAACACTTTTTTTATGGCAATTTCATCCAAAGCATTGGCAGCAACCCCGTAAAGGCATTTAGCCGGAAAGATTACGATTCCATTTTTTCGGAGGATCTTTCCGGCTTTAGCAATACAATCAATATCAGGCGTTACAGGATCAATAGAGACTATTTTTTGTCCTTCATGCAAAACTCTGGGCCTTTTTATTGACCTTGTCTGCCATTTCCTGTTTAAAGGCAGCAAGTTTTCGGGCTATCTCAGGGTCAGAAACACCAAGGATCTGGGCTGCAAAAATGCCGGCATTCTGAGCCCCTGATTTTCCTATGGCCATGGTGGCCACGGGAATTCCCGGAGGCATCTGAACGGTTGCCAGTAAAGAATCCATGCCCTGAAGGGCTGATGAGTCTATGGGAACCCCTAAAACAGGAAGTGTGGTATGTGCCGCTATGACGCCTGCAAGATGGGCAGCATGGCCTGCACCACAGATGATAACCTTTATTCCTTTTTCTTTTGCCTCAATGGCAAGTTTAGCAGCTCTTTCCGGGGTCCGGTGGGCAGATGACACAGTGACAGTGTAAGGGATGTCAAATTTTTTCAATATGGACAGAGCTTTTTCCATGACAGAGAAATCAGAGTCACTTCCCATGATAACGCTCACCTGTGGAGGAATGGAAATTCGCTTTAATGCCTTTGCCCCGATGTCTTTGCGATAAAAGTGGTTGTCAAATGAAATTTTTGAACAGGCTTCATATGCAAGGTCAATGGCATCTTTGACAGTGTCACCCAGGGATGTTACCCCAAGGACCCTGCCGCCTGCCGTGACGGTTTTACCGTCTTTTACTGCTGTGCCGGCATGAAAGACAATAGTATCTTTAACATTGTTGGCCTCATCAAGGCCGAAGATTTCTTTTCCTGTCTCATAGGCGCCTGGATATCCACCTGAAGAAATTACCACGCACATGGCCGCTCTCGGGTCTATTTTTGTTGAATAATTGTGCAGGGTACCGTCACAGCAGGCTTCCATCAGGGGTACCAGATCATTTTCAAGGCGCATGAGAATGGGCTGGGTTTCAGGATCTCCCAATCGGGTATTAAACTCCAGCACTTTTATCTGGTCTTTATCAACCATAAGACCTGCATAAAGAACGCCTTTAAACGGAGTTCCTTCTTTGGCCATGCCCTGTACAGCCGGGATCATGACCTCGTTCATGGCCTTTTGGCGAAGCATGTGATCCAGAACGGGTGCAGGAGAGTAAGCTCCCATACCACCCGTATTGGGGCCTTCATCATTGTCAAAAATTCTTTTATGATCCTGGGATTCCGGCAGGGGCAGGATAGTTTTCCCATCTGTTAAGGCAATAAACGAGGCTTCTTCTCCCTTCAGGCATTCTTCCACAACCACAATGGCGCCGGCATCGCCAAAGGCATTTTCCTTGAGCATGGAATCAATGGCTTTATATGCTTTTTCAAGGGTTGAACAGATGATGACCCCTTTGCCGGCTGCAAGGCCATCTGCCTTGACCACGCAGGGTGCACCAAGGGCTTTGGCATAGGTTTTGGCTTTACCAGGGTCTGTAAATGCTTTTCCCATGGCACAGGGGATCTTGTATTTGAGCATATGCTGTTTTGAAAAATTCTTGCTGCCTTCAAGTTGCGCAGCAGCTTTGCTTGGGCCAAATACTTTTAACCCCATTTCTTCAAAAACGTCGACAATTCCTTCCACTAAGGGACCTTCAGGACCCACAACAGTAAGATCAATTTTGTTTTCCCTGGCAAAAGCCGCCAAAGCATTAATATCTTCTGCTGATATGGGGACAGATTCTGCAACCTCTTTTGTTCCGGCATTTCCCGGAGCACAATATATTTTTTGAACCAGGGGACTTTTTGATATCTTCCATACCATTGTATGTTCACGACCACCACCACCAACAACTAGGACTTTCATACTGATCTCCTTAATTTTTGTTTTTTATGTTCTTGGATTGATAATTTAATGAGTTTGTCTAAGAGTCTTGTAAAGGAATATCCTGCTACCTCAGCAGACTGGGGAAAAAGGCTGGTTGCAGTCATCCCTGGAATGGTATTGGTTTCAAGAACAGATAAATTCTGACCAGATAAGATCATATCTGTTCTGGAATATCCCTTTAAAAAAAGGGCCTGATGCGCTTTAATGGCAAGTTCCTGGGCTTTTTTTGTGATGGCGTCATCAATGCGGGCAGGGCATATTTCCCTGGTCACCCCGGCCGTGTATTTTGCAGTGTAATCGAAAAATTCATGACCTTCTCCAGGAATGATTTCAATGATGGGTAATGCTTCCAAATCTTCATTACCAAGTACACCACAGGTCAGCTCAAGCCCTTTTATATATGTTTCAATAATAAGGGTATCGTCATGTTGGAAGCTTAATTTAATGGCATCTTGAAGATCTTTTGCTGCCTTTACAATGGTCATCCCCACACTAGATCCTGCACAGGCAGGTTTTACCACCAAAGGAAGATTCAGTGCATGGATAACCTTTAATGTGTCAATTGTGTCTGTCATTGAAAATGAAAGATAGGAAGGCGTAGGAACCCCGGCGCCTTCATAAAGCCTTTTGGCAACCAGTTTGTTCATGGCCATGGCACTTCCCAGGACCCCTGCGCCCTGGTAGGGAATATCCAGCAGATCCAAAAGTCCCTGAACGGTCCCATCTTCCCCAAAAGGGCCATGCAGGATGATCAGGGCGGCATCAATCTTGTCCGCGTCAATGACAAGCTGTTTCAGGTCTGTTTTGGTATCATACCGTGTGATATCATATTTGTCCTTATCAAGGGCCTCAAGCACCTGTCTGCCACTGTTAAGAGAAACTTCTCTTTCTGAAGATACCCCGCCGGATAAAAGAGCCAGCCTGATTTTTTCCATAGTAAATTCCTGTTTTATATTGGTTTTTAAACATCAAGATATTTTTTTTAAAATTAATTTTATTAAACCCCTATCTGATTTGCAAGGCTTATTTTCTTGACACATATTAGGCGATGCTGTATCAAATATCATTTTAATTTAAAGAATTCAGATTAATTTAAAGAATTTAGACATGAAATCCAGACAAAGAAAAATTATCATTATCATTTTTCTGATCTTTTTTGCAGGATCAGATATCTGTGTTGCAGATGATGAAGTGAAAGAGGAGAAGATTTTATCTAATGAAGATCTTTTTGAGGGATTTGTTTATTATGCTGATAAGCAGAAAACAGCTTTGAAATCCGTAAAAAAAAAATTTGCCTCCAACCTGGATTCACATTACCTTGGCCTGGAAATTATAAATGCCCTTCTTAAAGGCCCCCAACTTGTCCATCTTGAGGCAACCTGGCCTAAAGGGACAACAATCAATTCTTTTTTCATTACAGATGATGGGAAAGCATATATTGATGTGAGTCCGGAACCAGGAATGATGGAAAATATGGACACCCAGAGCGAACTTCTGGCAATATATTCAATGGTGAATTCGTTAACATTGAATATATCAAAAATAAAAATGGTTAAAATACTGATTCATGGAAAAGATGCCTTGACCCTTGCAGGTCACATAGATCTTGAATACTTTTATAAAACAAATATGTTGATGGTGAAATGAGTAAAAATATCAGTCAATTCAGAAATATCGGAATCATGGCCCATATTGATGCAGGTAAAACCACTGTTACGGAAAGAATCCTCTATTACACGGGCAAGTCCTATAAAATTGGAGAAGTCCATGATGGAGAAGCCGTCATGGACTGGATGCAGGATGAACAGGATAGAGGCATCACCATCACCTCTGCCGTGACCACCTGTGAATGGAAAAATTCTCTTATTCAAATTATCGATACACCGGGCCATGTTGATTTTACTGTTGAGGTGGAAAGAGCATTAAGGGTTCTGGATGGGGCCATTGGTGTTTTCTGTGCTGTGGGGGGCGTTGAACCCCAATCAGAGACTGTCTGGAGACAGGCAGATCGATATTCCGTTCCCAGGATGGCTTTTATTAATAAAATGGACAGGACTGGCGCGGATTTTTTCGGTGCCGTCAATTCCATAAAAAAGAAATTGATGGCAAACCCTGTGATACTGCAATTGCCCATGGGTTCTGAAGACAGGTTTGCCGGGGTCATTGATTTAATCAACATGAAACAGATCATCTGGGATGATGAGACAAAGGGTGCCCAGTATTCAACAGATGACATTGCACCTGAATTTGAAGAGATAGCTTTTGAATATCGGGAAAAACTTCTTGAAGCTGTATCAGAAGTCAATGATGAGATAATGGAAAAATATCTTTCAGAAGAGGATATTTCCATTGAACAGATCAATAAAGCCATTCGCAAAGCAACCATTTCAAGGCAGATTGTGCCTGTTTTTTGCGGAAGTGCTCTTAAAAATAAGGGAATTCAGCCATTGTTGGATGGCATATCCTTATATTTACCAAGTCCTCAAGATGTTCCGCCCATTAAAGGTGTGCACCCGGAAACGGGTGAAGAATTGGAATTTTTACCCCAAAAAAAAGGCCCCCTGGCAGCCTTGATTTTTAAAGTTTCCATGATTGAAGGAAGAAAGCTTTCTTTTGCCAGGATCTATTCAGGTAGAATAGAAGCAGGATCTGAGGTGTTTAATCCTTTTTTAAATAAAAAAGAAAAATTATCCAGAATTCTGCAAATGCATGCTAATAAAAGGGAGCGGTTAAAAGAAGCGTCTGCAGGGCATATTATCGGTATTGTAGGGCTAAAGGACTCTGGAACCGGGGACACCCTGTGTTCCCAGGATTATCCGGTTTTTCTTGAAAAAATGGAATATGCCGATCCTGTTATTTCTATAGCCATAGAGCCGAAAACCCACGCAGACCAGGAAAAATTAGAGGAAGTACTTGAAAAATTCACCATGGAAGATCCGACTTTAAAGGTGCGCCTGGATGAAGAAACAGGTCAGACAATTTTATCCGGCATGGGGGAACTTCATCTTGAGATTATTATTTCACGGATGCTCAAAGAATTTAAAACAAATGTTAATGTGGGAAAACCCCAGGTCGTCTATCGGGAAATCCTTACTTCCAGGGCAAAAGGTAATGCTGTTTTTGAAAGAGAGATTTCCGGGAAAGGCCATTTTGCAGAGGTAAGCATCTGTCTTGAACCCTTAAACCGGGGAGATGGTATTACATTTAAGTGTAAACCTGGAAATGATAATATTCCTGAACAATATATCCCGGCTATTGAAAAAGGAATCCGGGAGACCCTTGAAGGCGGATACCTTAAGGGATATCCCCTGGTTGATGTTGCCATAATTATTGAAGATGGCCGTTTTGATGAACGAAGTTCTGAACTTGCCTTTTCTGTAGGGGCATCCATGGCATGCAGGAATGCTTTGGAAAAAAGTGCTTTAGGTCTTCTTGAACCGATTATGGAAGTAGAGATTTTTGTTCCGGATAATTACATGGGTGATGCCATATCTGATTTAAATGCACGGGGCGGCAAGGTGGAATCCATCAGCCCGAAAATGGGTATCCAGGGGATAAAAGCCGTTGCCCCGCTGGCCAGACTGTTTGGGTATTCCACAGCGCTTCGATCTGTCACCCAGGGCAGGGGAACCTTTTCCATGAAGTTTTCCCGGTTTGATAAGGCCTAGATAAGGAAGGACAGATTTGAAATCTGTCCCCAATATTTAAGAGTTAATTTTTTTTATAGTCTTTAGCGGATTTTTCTTTTAATTGATCTAATAGTTCTTTTGTTTTTTTGATTTTGGTTTCATCCTTTAAGCTATCCAATGCTTTGTTTAAATGGATAATGGCTGTTTTATTATTATTGATTTTAGAATAATAGACACCAAGATAATAATGGGAATCCCCTGGATTTTTTTCAAGCGACATAATATTTGCCAGGTGATAATATGCTTTTGGATATAAAGATGGGTCCTGATCGATTATGGAATTAAATAGATTTTTTGACTCTGAAAGATTTCTTAACTCAAGGTGTGCGCTTGCCTGGTAAAACCTGGCCATAAAACCCATGACCGGTTCCTTCTCAATCCCTTTAAGGACGTTGAGTGCTTTTTGGGGTTCCCCATTGAGCAGGTATATCCTGCCCATTTCAAGAAGTACCATTGGATCAAAAATGTTAATTGAGAGAGCTTCTTTCAGATGATGCATAGCTTTTTCCAGCATTAACTTTCTGGCATATATAAGTCCCAGTCCATAATGGATAGCAGCAGAATCAGCAGAATCAGCAGCGATAGAGTTTGAAGGATTGCTCTTAAGTTGAGTCGTCAACAGATTATATGTGGGTTCAATATCTGCGTAAAGCCCTAAAAGCCGGTATTTTATCATATTAAATCTGAAATCTTCATGGCATTTTGCCTTGTTTTCCAGAGGAACATAATTTGAAAGAATGGTTTCAACATGGCCAATTCGGCTGCCCGTTCCAGGATGGGTCTTAACATAATCTGGAATATTTTCCACGCCTCGAAAGTCTGTGGCCCTGATTTTCATTAACCCTGACAAAAGTCCTTTCGGGTCAAAGCAGCTTTTTTTTAAAAACATAATGCCTTTTTCATCAGCTTCTGTTTCATTTTCCCTTGTAAAGGAAAGCATGGCTGTCTGGCCAATGGCCATTGTCCCCTGCATAATTGCAGCTCCTGCATCCCCACTTGATTTGCTGGCGATGATGGCACCTGCCAGCATGCCGGCAAGGCTGCCAATGCTGATATATTTTGAACGGTCAATGGATTCAGATACATGGCGGCTTGCGGCATGGGCAATTTCATGCCCGATGATGCCGGCCAGCTCATCTATGGAATCAAGGCCTGTAATCAATCCCCTATAGACAAAAATATTGGCGGCCGGACTTGCAAAGGCGTTAAAAACAGCATCATCCACAATTTGAAATGAATAGTCAAAAGGGCCTTTTTGCAGGAAAGAAAGGATATGATTACCAACCCGGGTGACCATATGAATGGCAATGGGATCATTTAATATCATTGCCCTTTCCTGTATCATTTCCATGAATTCTTTTGAAATTTTCTTTTCTTCTGGAATGGATATGGCAAAGCTTGTGTTCAAGGAAAATAAAAGGAAAAAGAGCAGGCAAAGCAAGATAAAAACAGACTTGAATGGTTTCATCTTTCGCTCCTTTTATAGGGTTCTCCCAGCATGGCTGGTGCATTTAATTTTTTCGGATCTTTTAAACTGATGAGCAATAAAATTAAAAGTGTTGCAATATAAGGGAGCATGGCCAAAAAATTGGGTGAGATTCCCAAAGGCTGCAGCAAATATTGTACGACAAAAATGCCGCCAAAAAGGAATGCCGCCCAAATGGCACGTGCAGGGTTCCACAGGGCAAATATGGTCAGAGCTATGGCAATCCAGCCTCTTCCTGCGGTCATTCCCTCTATCCATGATTTTGAATAGGATATGGAAAGGTGGGCTCCTGCAAGAGCTGAAAAACCACCGCCAATGATAACACTCAAATATTTTAGTTTGAATACATTAACCCCCTGGGTTTCAGTGGCTTTCGGGTTTTCTCCCGTTGACCTGATCTGTATTCCCAGGCGGGTTCTTTCAAGGAGAAACCAGGCGGCCAGGGCAAGAAATATGGCAATATAGAAAAAGGGGCCCTGGGAGAAGAGAATTTTTCCCAGATAGGGGATATCTGATAAATAGGGAATGACCCAATCTTCCATTTTAATTAAAAGGGGTTTGCCCACATAGGGTTTGCCAAGCATGCCGGAAAGGCCAAGACCCAGCATGGTCATTGCAAGTCCGGACACAACCTGGTTGGCCTGCAGGGTGACAGATGCAAAAGCATGGATGATGGAAAACATCATGCCGGAAGCCAGGGCTGCAAGAACACCAAGCCAGGGCTGGCCCGTTGTCATGGTGACAATAAAAGCGACGACTGCCCCCATTGACATTACACCTTCAACCCCAAGGTTAAGGATGCCTGACCTTTCACAGATCACTTCACCTGTTGTGGCAAGGAGTAAAGGGGTTCCTGCAACCATGGCTCTTTGAAGTGTTGAGATGATTATGTCTTCCATCTATTATATCCTTTCAGGTACTATTTGTTTGAAAACTTAAGGGTGATTTTATGGTTTAAAAAATAATCACCCATAATTAAAAATATTAACAAAGTACCGTTCACTATTTGAACCGTGGCAGCAGGCAGTCCCAATGATATCTGTATGGCATCGCCGCCCACCAGTATGCCGGCAAAAAAGATTCCTGAAAAAACAGCATAGAGCGGATTTAATTTGGCAAGCCATGCAACAATGATGGCTGTAAATCCATAACCCGAGGAAATTGAAGCAGGATATCCAAGATAGTGATGAATACCTGCCAGTTCACCAACCCCTGCAAACCCGGCAAGTCCACCGCTGATGGCCATTAGGATCAGGCTTGTTTTTAAAAAATTTATTCCTGCATATCTGCCGGCATCCGGATTTTCACCCACCACCCTTACTTCGTATCCAAAGCGTGTTTTATAGATTATCACACTCAGCACAATGGCACAGATAATTGCTAAAATTAATGTGGCATAATGAATCCTTGATCCAGGGATCAGACCTAAAATAGCAGAATCTGGAAGATTATCTGTTCCTGGAAATCCAAACCGTGTTTTTCCTTTCCAGGGTCCTACAATGAGCATCATTAAAAATTCAGCACAGATATAGTTGAGCATCAACGTGGATATTACTTCATTAATAGAGTATTTGATTTTCAGGATGGCCGGAATGATTCCCCAAAGTCCACCGCCGATGAAACCTGCCAGGAAAATCAAGGGAACGATGATATATGATGGTAAAGCTCCTCCAAAGTTCAGCCCCGTCCATGTAGCAAAAATTGCTCCCATCAGCATCTGGCCTTCTGCACCAATGTTCCAGAATTTTGCCCTGAAGGCAAGCGTAAGCCCTGTGCCGATAAGGATCAGGGGAATGGCTTTGGTAATGGTTTCCTTAATTCCATAAAAGGTACCAAATGATCCTGAAAAGATTTCAGAAATAGCGAAGAGAGGGTTCACGCCCGCAATCAGGAAAATTATACTGATAACCACAAGCGCTGCCAAAAGAGAGAGAATGTTGGTCATAAATGATCTTAGAGGTGTTATATCATATCTGTCAGTTGTCTTGATTTTCAGCATTCTTGTTTTTCCATTGGATCAATTCTTATTGAACCTGCCATCATAAGTCCGATATCAGAAAACCGTTTGTCATCTGAATCTAGAACTGCCATGATTTCACCATTAAAAATAACGGCAATCCGGTCACAAAGTTCAAATATCTCTTCAAGGTCTTCAGAAAACAAAAGTACGGCACTTCCTTGTTTCCTAATCTCCAGAAGATGTTTTCTTAAGAATTCCGTTGCCCCGACATCCAGACCGTATGTAGGGTGGGAGGCCACTAAAAGCTGCGGCTGTTCACTGATTTCTCTGCCCAGAATGAGTTTTTGAATGTTGCCGCCGGAAAGGTTGCGGATCTGGTTATTAATGGAATGGGTGGAAACTTTGAATTCTTTAACAATGGTTTTGGTATGATTTTTCACTTGATCATATTTCAAAAAATAGCGCTGGGAAAATTTTTTCAGGTGATGCTGTTTTAATATTGCATTATCATACAGGAAAAGGCCTGGAGCGATTCCAAACCTTATTCTTTCTTCCGGCACATGGGAAACACCGTTGTCATAAATATGTCTTGGACCTTTGTTGGTGATATCCTGGCCATTCATTTTTACTTTGCCCGATAAAATGGGTCTGATGCCTGTTATGGCTTCTGCAAGCTCGCGCTGCCCATTGCCGGAAACTCCTGCAATACCAAAGATTTCATTTTTAAAAAGCTCAAAAGAAATATTTTTTACAGCCAGAAGACCCTTGTCTCCAATGACATTGATATTTTCAACAGACAGGGTTTTTTTACCTTTTGTCAGTTTTTCCCTGTTAATATTAAAGACAACATCCCTGCCCACCATCATCCTGGCAAGGGATTTTTTATCCGTATCTTTTGTGTCAGCGGCTCCCACAATCCTGCCTTTCTGGAGTACCAGGACCCGGTCACAGATGTCCATGATTTCATCTAGCTTGTGGGAAATGAAAATGATCATGTGGCCTTTGGCCTTCATCTCTCTTAATATGTAAATCAGTTCTTTGATTTCCAGGGGAGTCAGCACAGAAGTTGGTTCATCAAGGATAAGAAGATCAGCACCATTTAAAAGTGCTTTTATTATTTCCACCCGCTGCTGTTCCCCGGCTGAAAGCTGCCAGATCTTTTTTGTAATATCAATATGAAAATCAAATTGCCTGGAAAATTGTTCAACTTTATCTTTGATTTTTATTTTGGGAAAGAAAAAGGGTGTATCTTTATAGCCCAATGCAATATTTTCAATCACAGAATGATTCTGCACAAGCATAAAGTGCTGATGAACCATTCCAATTCCATGGTTGATGGATTCAATGGGATTGTTGATCCGGATGGTTTTATCATTTATCTTGATTTGTCCGGAATCCGGCTGGTACAGGCCATACAGGATATTCATCAAGGTGGTTTTTCCAGCCCCGTTTTCGCCTAAAAGCCCAAGGATTTCACCGGATTCAACAAAAAGATTAATATCCTGGTTGGCATGGATACCGTGAAATGATTTTGAGATTGCTTTCATTTCAAGGCGTTGTATTTTTTTCATAATGTTCTTTAGAAAAGCCGGGTAAAAAAATCGGGTATAAAAAGCCGGGAAAGTTTATCCCGGCCTTTTTATTGAAGTGTAACAGGTCTAATTAGGAACGGAGCCTTCAACATTATCCACATAATACATAATGCTGAGAAGGTCGTCTTTTGATGCTCGTTCTCCGGCCTTGATTTTCAGTGTTCCCTTATTATCGCTGACAGGACCTGTGAACGGATCAAATACATCAACGCCCTGTTTCATCTGTTCATATCGTTTTACAACAAGGTCATAGGCAGAAATTTTACCAAAGTCCTTTGTATCAATCATCGCAGCCTTTAATTCTTTTACAAACTTGGGATTGATGATATCAGTTTCACTGCCGCCAAGGATGGCTGCTTTTTCTTTGGCAAGCCACCAGACATCCTCATTGGTCCAGGTTTTATTATAAATGTCCTCAAGAATCCTGGCATACATTCCGCCCCAGTTCATGAGCTGCCCTGAAACAACAGAATCAACTCCATAGGGCTGCATGGGAGAATAATGACTGAAAGTATAAATCTGTTTGCCTTTTTCCGAATGGCTCTGACCGACTTCAATGACTGCTGGAGTATCTTCGGTAAAGGCAAGGGTATCACATCCTTCTCCAATCAGAGCTTCAGCAGCTTCCTTTGCTTTATCCGGTCCATACCAGGCATAAATCCATTTTACATTGAGTTTGGCCGCAGGGTTTGCAGCTTTAATCCCCAGGGCATAGGCATCAATATGGCGAACCAGTTCAGGGATCGGGAAAGCTGCCACATAACCGATCTTGTTTGTCTTGGTTAATGCACCTGCCATAATTCCGTTCAAATAATACATCTGGTAAAGATCGCCAAAATAAGTTCCCACATTATCAGATCGCTTGAATCCTGAACAATGCATGAAAAGCTTATCAGGATATCGGGTGCCGGCATTAATGGTTTCGTCCATGAATCCAAAACTTGTGGTGAAAACCACATCGCATTTTTGCTGTTGAATAAGCCGGTCAATGATTCTTGCACAGTCTGCGTCAGCAACAGATTCTACAAAAATAGTTTCCAGCCAGGGAAATTTTTCCTCTGCATACTGTCGCCCCAGATCATGGGCATGGGTAAATCCATAATCGCCAACAGGACCGACATAAACAAAACCGGCCTTGAGCTTTTTGTCACCGGCAATGGCAGCGGCAGAAAATCCGAGACAAAATATAGAACATATTAACAACAATACCATCCATTTTTTCATTTCTATTCACTCCTTTATTAAGGTAATTAAAATTTTAAGGATAATACGATAATTAGATGTTCAAGGTCAACAATAATGATTGTGAAAAAAAATCATGGGATAAAAAGATAAATATTACATAAATTTCAAAGGGGACTTCGAACCCTTAAGGTAATTTTTGCACTTGATAGCTATTTTCTTTCCATTCAAAGAAAAGCTCACCCTCTTTTACTTCATTTAAATATTTTGATATTTTCAAAAGGGTTTCTGTATTAAATTTTATGAGATGATCCGCTGTTTTAGCAAATAAACTATCGTCCGCAGTATATAATTTCGCAGGATCTAAAATAATTGAATCCCCATTGTTAAGTATCAATGTAACATCGTTTTCAAATCGTATTCTAATCACAAAAATGGCTGTATCTTCATAAGAAAAATAGACCTTTTCTTCAGTATTTTCAGTTTTCTGATGAACAAAATACCCCATGTCATCTTTTCGAATACAGGAATTAAAATATTTTATAATTCGGGGATGTTCAATTGGACCATGATCATTTTGCCATTGCCCGTGTTTATCCATCCAGAAAACAGCATCTTCTTTTGAAATAATAATCTGTTTTAATGCTTTGGTCACAATATAAGCCTTTTTTGAAAGTTCCTTACATCATAAAGCTCCATAGTATACCAGCGCAAATAGCAGATCCGATGACACCTGAGGAGTTACAGGCCATGGCATGCATCAGCAGGAAATTAGTTGGGTCTTCCTTAAGGCCCACCAGATGAACTTCGCGTGCTGAACCGGGAACAGCTGAAACACCGGCTGCCCCAAGCAGTGGATTGATCTTTTCTTTCATAAAGAGGTTCATGATCTTAGCAAAAATAATGCCTGATGCTGTGGCAATGCTGAATGCAACGGCACCAAGCAAAAAAATACTGACTGACTTGGGGGTGAGAAAGACATCACCCTGGGTTGATGCGCCTACAGTGAGACCTAAAAAGATTGTCGCCGTATCAATGACCGCTGAGCGGGCAGTGTTGGCCAGGCGATCAACCACACCTGACTCTTTCATGATGTTACCGAAGAAAAAGGTGCCCAGCAGCGGAATGGAAGCCGGAGCCAGAAAACAGCAGAGGAACAGGCCGATCACTGGAAAGACCATCAGCTCTTTTTTGGATACCTCGCGAGGTTCGGACATATGGATCCTCCGCTCCTGGCGGGTAGTCAAAAGCCGCATGATCGGTGGCTGAATGATGGGGATCAGTGCCATATACGAGTAGGCTGCTATGGCTATTGGACCGATCAGGTGAGGCGCCAGCTTGGCAGTTAAAAAAATTGAGGTGGGTCCGTCAGCGCCGCCAATAATAGCGATAGAGGCCGCCTCTTTTGGCATGAAACCTAATGCCATCGCACTCAATAGCGTTACCCAGATGCCGGTCTGAGCGGCAGCACCTAAAAGCATGAGTTTGGGCCTTGCCAGCAGTGAGGAAAAATCTGTCATAGCCCCGAGCCCAAGAAAAACGATGGATGGATAGACGCCCGTGGTAACCCCAAAGTAGAGATAGTGCAGAACACTGTTTGGCTCATAAATTCCCAGTCCGAAGCCTTTGAAAAATGGGATATTACCTATCAGAACACCAAAACCAATAGGCAGTAACAGGAGGGGTTCATATTTTTTGGCAATGGCCAGGTAAACAAATAAAGAGCCGATGGCCAGCATAACAAAATTTCGATAATCTGCAAGATAAAATCCGGTGTTTGATAAAAACTGGAGAAGCAGTTCCATTCTTCTTTTCCTAATTATTGTGTGTGTTTCATCTGAAAGCTATTCACAACGCCCGATCTTATTGGGCTGGCGTTCATAGCTTTAATGTTTGTTTGTCTTTGTTTCGGGTATTGGTTGTGAGTCATTATGATCCAATTGTGAGCAATTAGGGGGCGTTCAGAAATAACTTCACATAATCTGTTTACGAAAACCCTAAAAAAACTGGGTATTTTGCAAACAGAATGTGAATTAATTTCTGAGTCGACCCTTATCTGTTCCAAATAAATAACCCTTCACTTTCACGTATCAGTATTCCGGCATCTCTGAGACGGCTAACCGTCAGAATAGGGTGCGGAAAATTGTTTTGCACAGCAACCTGGTAAAGATCGCTCAACTCAAAAGGTTGTTCAAGCTTGTCAATAAGCACCTGATAGATTTTGGCTGTTTTCAAAATGTCGTTTGGGAATATATTGGGAGCAGATATCTCATCCTTGCTCTTGATCGGCGGTTCTGTGGTCTGTTTTGCTTTTTTATCAAAGAGGGCGACCAGCTTATGCAGTTGAGAGATGATTATGGCCAGGATGGTTAATCCCGACATTACTATCAGCGGTCCGATAATGGCCATTGCCCAGCCATTATTAGCACTTATGGCTTCTAATCCGTACAAAATTGATCCTCCTGTCTCATTTATTGTGATCCTGCGGCTATAGTTCGCCTTTCTGAGGCGATTTTGTTAATTTTTTTCATTATTTTTTCGCCCAGGGCATTGTCTCCCTGGATCAGTTCAAAAAAATCACTGCTCGATATTTCCAACACCTCTCCATCTTTTTGGGCTGTAATGGTTCCTGTATAGTGGAATGGACGGATAACTGTAGACCAGCCCATAACCTCACCCTTCTGCTCTAAAATAATCGAACGATCTCCTTCGAAAGCGACCTCATAAGCTCCGGAGAGGATAAAGAAGAAAGTGAGCGCCGGAGTACCTCGTTCAATTATGACCTCGCCGGCCGCGACAGTTCTGGATTTAAGCGCTGCTGCACACGTTTCCAACTCATGTTGCTTAAAATCTACAAAAAAATCGAGGGGTTTGAGAATATGGGAATCAATACTCATAACTGGCTCCTTATACTTGTTTCAAGCCTGTTCATATCATCATCTTCAAGCCCGTTAAAGATTGATGACCGGCTTAAATTTTCTTTTATATTACCCTTCATTTCCCGGTAATTTTAACACTAATTATAATAACACCAATTGCTGTATAATCACATTAAAAAGTGCTTATTTAAACATATTTTATAAAGCATGTCGATAGAAAATGCTATCATATAGCTTTATAATTATGTTTTATAGAATGAACCATGCTTTTTTAAATAATCAAACTAACACCCATGCCCTTGCGGGCACAACAAAAAATGAAAGAGTAATGAGATATGAGATGTGAGGGGGGATAGACTGATGGTTTTTTCTCACTACTCAAAACTCAAATCTCACTACTTTCATATAAATACAGATAGGAACTTGCTTTTTGTTAACCAAAACATAAAAAAATTTTCCAAACCTGAAATATTACCTCCAACTTGATACTTTCCAACAATGAAAAAGTTTTTAATGTAAGTATTTCATTTTGCAAACGACATATGGTAAAAGGTAATGAAATTTTATAGGAGAGTTCTAAAATGAATCCAAAAGACTTTATAAGGCAGATTAAAATCAAGGGAACCGACTACACGGTTTCAGATATAACCATGCTCCAGGAAAAAGAGATAGCCGATATTGAGCGGCTTCCTTTTTCCATAAGAATTCTGGTTGAAAACCTTTTAAGAAAACTGGACGGACAAATCGTTAGATGGGAAGATTTGGAAAATATTGCTGGATGGAAACCAACATATGAAGACCCTGTTGAAATACCGTATCATCCCGCCCGTGTTCTGATGCAGGATTTTACGGGTGTGCCTGCTGTAGTTGATCTGGCGGCTATGCGGGACGCAGTAAAAGACCTGGGTGGCGATCCAAATGCAATCAATCCCCTGGTTCCGGTCGATCTCATCATCGATCATTCAGTGCAAATCGATTTTTCAGGCACCCCGGATGCATTGTCGAAAAATATGGGAAAAGAATTTTTAAGAAACAAAGAAAGATATAGCCTGCTGAAATGGGCGCAGCAGAGTTTTGATAATTTCAAGGTTGTTCCACCGGGTTCAGGGATATGCCATCAGGTGAATCTTGAATATCTCGGCCAGGTGATCACAACGGGTAGAAGCGGGCAGAAAATGCTGGCCTATCCAGATACCCTGGTGGGTACGGATTCCCACACGACCATGATAAACGGGCTGGGTGTCCTTGGCTGGGGTGTGGGAGGGATAGAAGCTGAAGCTGTGATGCTGGGTCAGCCGTATTATATGTCTATTCCTGAAGTCATTGGGGTAAAAATGACTGGAAGCCTGGAACCTGGTATAACCGCCACAGATCTGGTGCTTACAATAACAGAACGGTTAAGAAAGCTTAATGTGGTTGAAAAATTTGTTGAGTTTTTCGGGCCGGGGATGGAGATGCTCAATGTACCGGACAGGGCAACCGTTGCCAATATGGCACCGGAATACGGTGCAACCATAGGATTTTTCCCCGTGGATAAAAAAACGATCGAATATCTGAATATGACCAACAGAAAAGAACAGGCCCAGATCACGGAACACTATACAAAAGCAACGGGTTTGTTTTATACGGGAAAGGAAACGCCGGAATATACAAAGGTTATTGAACTGGATCTTTCAACCGTCACCCCGTCGATTGCAGGACCGGTAAAACCCCAGGAAAGACTTTGCCTGGATGCTGTAAAGAACAGTTTTGCCGGGATCATCGGATGTGAATATGATGCAAAAGAGGACGTGATCCTGATGTCTAAATTTCATGATGAATCAGGTTGTCAAGCCAAACGGTCAAAAACCTGCAAGTCGGTGAGTACCCATATATATACCGTCAATCTGGGCGAAAAACCCGTGGATATTGGTGATGGCAGTATCGTAATAGCGGCTATTACATCATGCACAAACACATCAAATCCATCTGCCATGATAGGAGCCGGCCTTCTGGCGAAAAAAGCCGTTGAAAAGGGAATAAAGACAAATCCTGTAGTAAAAACTTCCTTTGCTCCCGGATCTCGTGTTGTTGTAGATTATCTGATCGACGCAGATCTCATGCAATACCTTGAAGCGCTGGGATTTCATGTGGCAGGTTTTGGATGCACAACCTGTATCGGGAACAGCGGCCCTCTCAACCCTGAGATTGAAAAGGCCATCGTTGCTAACGAGCTGACTGTTGCATCTGTTCTTTCGGGTAATAGAAATTTTGAGGCAAGAATACACCAGAGTATCAAGGCAAACTACCTGGCTTCCCCCATGCTGGTGATTGCTTTTGCCCTTGCCGGAAGAATTGATATTGATTTAACTAAAGAGCCGGTCTCATTTGATGAAAAGGGAGAGCCCGTCTATCTCGAAGATTTATGGCCGTCATCGCAGGATATTGAAATGCTTGTAAAAAATCATGTGAAACCGGAATTTTATCAAAAAGAATATGCCAGGATTTTTGACGGTGATCAGTTGTGGCAGGATCTTGGCATTACGAAAAGCATGACATTTGCATGGGATACACATTCCACATATATCAGAAAGCCTCCCTATTTTGACAACTTTACCTCCGGGTTAAAAAAGCCCTCTGATTTAAAGAATGGTCATGCACTTCTGATGCTGGCAGATACCGTTACTACGGATCACATATCACCGGCCGGGGCTATTCCCGAAGATTATCCTGCTGGAAAACACCTGATTGATCATGGTGTTGAAAAGGAAAACTTTAACTCATACGGGTCCAGAAGAGGCAATCATGAAATTATGATGCGGGGTACATTCGGCAATATAAGGATAAAAAACAAACTTGTATCGCCCAAAGAGGGCAGTTTCACAATAAAATTTCCAGGCAAAGAGGAGATGTATATCTATGATGCGGCCATGTCATATATGGACCAGGGCATTGCCTTAATCGTGATGGGGGGAAAGGAATACGGAACGGGTTCGTCCAGGGACTGGGCCGCTAAAGGAACCGGCCTTCTGGGAATAAAAGCTGTGATTGTTCAGTCGCTTGAACGTATCCACAGAAGCAACCTTGTAGGAATGGGCGTATTACCGCTGGTATTTAAGGAGAATGAAAGCTGGGAAAGCCTTGGACTGGATGGGTCGGAATTCTTTTCCATCACCGGAATTGAAAACATGGAGCCGCAGAAAGTTTTACAGATAAAAGCCGTAAAAAAAGGCGGTGGTGAAATTATATTTGAAGTAAACGCAAGACTCGATACCAGAGTCGATGTAGATTATTTTGAAAACGGTGGCATTTTGCCCTATGTACTGAGAAAGATCATGAGCACAATACCGCATTAGGCAGGGAAATCCCCGTGATAAATACCGCTCCTTGAATTATTTTTTATACGAAAGCGTTTTTAATTTGATAAGCCTATACTCTCTTGTTCCAAGGCCTATTTTCCCGGCATAGTCAAGCTGATGCTCCCAGTCAACGGCCGGGTAAAGCCCTGTGAACTTGTCCTCGCCCGGAGACAGGCTTGTTTGAAGAACAGTACCGGGCAAACCTCTCTGCTGGTTGACAAGATCAGCGCTGGCCTGGTCAATAGCCACCGGATCTGTAGAGGCAAGAATCCCTACATTATTGACAATGGGGGATTCACTGTAAGACAGGCAATCGCACTTGGGTGAAACGTCTGTGATAAAGTTGATGAAAAAAGATTTTTTTTCTTTGTTTTTAAGGACCCCAAGTGAGTATTCCATCATTTTTTCCAGGAAAACCGGAATGGTCTGATTCCAGTTGATATTTACAGATTTGGTGGGGCACCTGACAATGCATTCAGCACATCCAATGCATCTGTTTTTATCAATATTGGCTTTTTTTTCTTCAAGATAAATGGCACTGGCAGGACAATGCTTTTCGCATTCTGCGCATCCTATACAGGTTTTTTGTTTTATTTTTGGACTGACATTGGAATGCATGTCAAGTTTCCCTCTTCTGGAGGCACATCCCATACCCAGATTTTTCAACGTACCGCCAAACCCTGAAAGCTCATGACCTTTAAAATGGGCCACAGAAACCAGTGCAGTGGCATTGATAATTTCAGAACCAATATAAACATTGCTGCAGTTTTTCTGATCAACGCTGATTTTTGTTTCACTCTTTCCCATCAGTCCGTCTGCAATAATAATAGGTGTGCTATCCATTGAGGAATAAGAAAATCCATTTTCAATGGCCGTGTGAATATGGGACACAGAGTCTGATCTGGTACCCACATAAAGGGTGTTGGCATCAGTGAGAAAGGGACTTGCCTTGTATTCCTTGATGGTCTGGAGGATTTTCCTGATAAATACGGGACGGATATAGGCCGTATTGCCCTGCTCGCCAAAATGGATCTTTACTGCGGTCAGATCATTTTCTTTTAAAATATTTTCAATGCCTGCTTTTTTAACAAGCCTTGACAGTTTATCGGGAAGGTTCTCTTTTGAGGTGGCTTCTAAATCCATGAAAAAGACATCAGCTATCATTATTCTCTCCTGACAGGGGTTAGTTTTGATGATAAATTATTAAAATACGTTAATCCGTTGAGAATTACAATACACTTATCCCAAAGCCACATCGAGAATCATCATGACTGAAAAACCTACCATTGTTGCCATTGTTACCGTATCGATATTCTCATATGTCCTTTGAGATTCAGGGATCAGTTCTTCCACTACTACAAAAATCATTGCTCCAGCTGCAAAACATAGTGCGTATGGTAAAATATTTTGCATTTTCATGACAAAGAATGCACCGATAACCCCGGCAATGGGTTCAACCACACCAGAAGCCTGCCCTATAAAGAAACTCTTTCCTTTGGACATCCCCTCCCTTCTCAAAGGCATGGAAACAGCAGTTCCCTCCGGGAAATTCTGGATACCAATACCGATTGCCAACGCTATGGCTCCACCAATGGAAGCAGAAGGAAGATTGGCGCCTACAGCACCAAAAGCCACGCCTACAGCTAATCCTTCAGGTATGTTGTGAAGGGTTATGGCAAGGACAAGAAGTGTGCTTCGCTGCCATGATGTTTTAATCCCTTCTGTTTTGTCAACACTCAGGCCCGGGTGAATATGCGGTAAAAATTTATCGATTACCCGCATAAAAATCCCGCCACCCATAAATCCAATTGCTGCGCTCAGCCATGGAATCTGTCCCAATTGCTCTGCCATCTCAATGCCAGGTGAAAGCAAGGACCAAAAACTTGCAGCGATCATAACTCCTGCAGCAAAACCAAGCATGGAATCCATGAATTTCTGGTTTACTGTTTTTGAAAAGAACACGAGTGCAGCACCGGCAGCAGTTACACCCCATGTAAATAGCGTAGCAATAAATGCCTGTGTTACGGGATTGAATTGTTGTAAGAAATCGATCATTCCTGAGCTCCTTAATAGGGATAAAAAAGCAGGTACTCAATTATGTCATGGTCTGCAGGAGTCTGTAAAGGGTTCTTTTGGCAAGAATGTCTCCTGAGATAACACCCACAACTTTATCTTCCTCAACAATGGGCATGGCAGATATTTCATGGTTTTCCAGCTTCCGGATGCAGTCAATGATGGTGGCATCAGGACTGTTTGTAACCACATCTGCCGTCATGATTTTTGTCAGAGGTGAATCCATGGGCAGTTTTGAAGCCATGGCCTTGGTAATGTCCCAATTGGTCACAATACCGATGAGTTTGCCTTTTTCAGACACGACATTGACAATGGGAACATGGGCAGCTACCAGCAATTGGGCAGCATCGGTCACGCTTTTATCCACGCCGATAGTGGGGGCTTTTTCCATGATATCCCGGGCTGTCCTTGATTTTTCCATGGAGGCAATTCGCTGAACACTTATTCTTTCTGCAATTTCACAGGGCAGACTGTCAGCATCTTTGCAAAGACCGTCAATGAGTTCTTCCATATTTCGCCTTATGACCGTTTCAAGCTTTTCAACAGCGGCTTTTCTGCGGATTTCAGCAAGATCTGCAAAATCATCCTGGTTTTTCTCAAGCCAGCTTTCAATGGCTATTGGGTTGCCCAGAATATCTTTGGGGATGAGCAGATGATCTGGTGTTGGAATAATCCTTTCATGGGCAGCATATATGACCCCGCCTGAGTTTACCAGGTAATCCGTTGCAATGAGCACACCTTTGTCCCTGTATACATGGCGCTCCATTTTTCTGCGCTCTGCCTTTCTGGCAGGGTTTGGAGAATAGGTGTTTGCCCCTTCAACAATGATCTGCCATGTTCCCATCCTGTCGGAAGTCATGGACGGGTTTGTTGTGGCATCCACATCCAGGTAATTAAATACAGGGGATGCCGGAACCAGGCAGAATGCAGATTCTGTAAGAAGTTTGTTGGAAGAGTTGGAAAAGACTGTATGGCTGGTTTCAGGGCTTTGATTGTGAAGAATTCGATCATGGAAATATTTTTGGGTGACGGAACCAAACTCTTTCCACATGTCAAAGAGCTCTTTCCATGGCAGCCCGTCTGAATTTAAAAGATAGCCGTTTACATCACTGATCCCTTTGATAATGGGGCAGTTGTCAGGATCATAATCATGGAAAATTCGTGCTGCGTGAGCCCCCACTGCACCAAACCCCTGGATGAGAATATCCATCTCCAAAGGCTTGGGAATGACCATGTTTTTAAACTGGGGCAGTTGTTTTAATTTTGGCAGATGTTCCAGCAGGGCTTTTGTGGCCACAACAACACCATTTGCTGCTCCGCCGAGTTCATCAATCCTGTTGCCGCCCATATCAGCTGGTTTTGATACAACATTATTCAGACCGTTTTCCATGGCAAAGGTTTTCATATCTGCATCATTGGTTCCCACATCCGGGCCGGGAATATAGATCTCCCTGTACCGGTTTAAAAGACGTCCAAATCCTTTGATGACTTCATACCGGTCTTCTTCACAAAGATTTTCAGGCTTTACAATACCGGATTTTCCACCACCAAATGGCAGATCTGCAGCTGCATTTTTAAGGGTCATGCCCCTTGCAAGGTTATGTATAATATCCGGGGTGATATCCGGCAGCATCCTTGTGCCGCCCATGGATGGCTGACCCATGGCAAGGTTGTCCACCACGAGAAACCCGCCGATTTCCACGGGACTGTCTTCATTCCACATGCAGGATACAAGCCTTGGCCCCAGACGGTCTACCTTGATCCCCAGGCGGTGAAGCCGATCAATGTCCAGGGGACCAAATTCAAGAAACCTTAAAGGCCCGTCCTTGATCAATCGATTTTTCCAGACACTTTGGGGAAGAGTATCGTGCAAAAACTTGTGCATTCTTGACGGAATCATTTTTATATCCTTTTTTAAAAAATTAATGTAAATTTTTTGCGGCAATGACAGCGATGCCAGACTTTATCAATGCCCGGGCTGTCAGGTCACAGGAATGCTGTTTGTCAAGATAATTGATCTGGAGAGCTTCCATGAGGCCATTTTCCAGAATTTCTTTTTTGGTTAAAAAATATTCAAGAATATTAGACGGGTGCTCTCTTTTTTCTTCAATTTCAGGTTCCCCGCCTTCATGCTTTGCAGAAATATTGGGAACTTCTTTTGCAATATCAATGAGTTCATCTCTCCTGTTATAGGGTTGATTTACAATTGCCTGATAGGTTTCCGTAATATGGTGTTCAAAGCGAACCTGTTTTTCCAGGCCTAATTGCTTTCTAATGGTATTTGCCTGGCGGATGGTCTCATTGTTCACGGAATTGGAAAGGTTAAAGCCCACAAGTGATGTGGTTCCGTCTTTCCTGGAAAAGAGTCTGGCTGTCATGAGAGTCCACATGATAAAGTATGGGTTGTCATTGCCCACAAATACTGAGATTTTAAATTCAATATCAACACCTAATCTGTGCATCATATAGCCTAAAAGAATTGTGCCGGGATTTATATTCAAAACCTGTTTGATGCCATAATTTGTGTAATAGTGCAGATATTCTTCAGCCCATTTGATGGCATGGTCATTGGGCTGACCAATCCCGGCAAAATATCCCGTAATGGTGTCAGGACCTCCAAGATGAACATTGCTGCCATCCGTCCCGCGGGTATCAAGGGATTCGACATAGGTGGCACCGATGATCTGCATGGCAAGGGCCGTGGCCATGATATCTCCATTATCTTCAACCTGCTCTGCCATGTTTCTTACCCGGATAATACGGCCCGGCATGAGTTGTTTTTTCTCAATGGCCTGTCTGGCCTGGGCAATCAGCCAGGGGAAAAACTGCATGGCACTGACTTCAAGGGTCACGGCATTGGAAGAATCAATGGAGGGGATATTTGCATCCTCACCCAGAATATTTCTGCAATAGTCTTTCATTGAAATAAATGCTTTTTTGTCCCTTTGTTCCATCAGCCATTCAAGGTCGGCAACATAGGGGGAATTCATTTTTTTGAGCTTGCGCATAAGGGTTTCAGGATTCCTGGCCTGGATGGCTTTTTTATTAATGGCCTTGGCACCGCCGAATTTTTCAATAAGCGCGCAAAGTTCCCCCACTTGTTTATTATCAGGGTTTGTGATGAGCTGATTAACAATATCAAGATCTTTTATGTCAATTTTAAGCATTTCTTTAAGGTCTGTCATGGTAACTTTCTCCTTTTTATAGAGCGTTCGTGGGTTTTTGTCAGGTTAATGCTGCGTCAATGGGCCATCCCTGGTCAGGTTTGACTTCTGCATAGACAATAAAGGTTTCTATTTTTCCCATCCCCGGAATGGTGGCCAGCTTCTCCTTTATGAGCTTGCCAAGATCACCAAGATCCGGGGCAACCACATGGAGAAGATAATCAAACCTGCCTGTAATGTGGTAACAGGCGCGGACATTGGAAATCTTTTTGATTTGGTTTTCCAATACCTCAATATCCTTAACCTGGTGCCTGTCAAGGGAAATACAGGCAAAACCCTGGGCCATGAGTCCGATTTTTTCAGGATCTACAACGGCCTGGTATCCTTTAAGAATTCCCTTGCTTTCAAGCTTTTTAACCCGGTCCAGCATTGTGGAGGGTGCAAGGCCCGTCTCTTTGGCAAGTTCACTGTTCTTTTTTCGCCCGTCCTGCTGCAATGCTTTTAAGATGTGTCTGTCAATATCGTCCAAGGGGCCTCCAAAATTAAATTCGGCATTTTGCCTGAATAGATAAAGCATAATTCGATATTCTTCTATTTATACCGAATAAAATTGCAATGTCAACAATTTTAATCATAGAGCTTGTAGCAATGTCCATCCAGCGGACGTAAGGCGATCACCCTGGAACGGGTTATGCAAACCGGGTTATGCAAAATTTCTTATGGCAAATATCCAGAACCTGTTATAGAAACTTGACTTTAAGGCATTCATTATACTATTAATTTGGATAAAAAAGATTAACCTTTTATAGCTCAACTTTTGGAGTTGCCGGATTTGAGTTAATACTAAATATAAGGAAAGAGCATGGCTAAGAATGTAGTTGAAAAGATTGATGATCAGGTAAAAATTAAAACCGTTCTGGTCAGTGTGTCTGATAAATCAGGGCTGGAGGCCTTTATTCCTGGTCTGGTAGAAGTGAATCCTCAAATACTGATTCTGTCAACGGGTGGAACATATGGTAAAATAAAACAGATCCTGGGCCAAAAAGCCGATGCCTGTTTAAAACAGGTATCTGACTATACGGGCCAGCCTGAAACCCAGGGAGGGCTTGTCAAAACCCTTGATTTTAAAATATATCTGGGACTTTTGACAGAAACCTATAATGATGCCCATAAGGAAGATTTAAAAAGAACGGATGCCCTTGCCATTGATATGGTGGTGGTCAACCTTTATCCCTTTAGTGAAACCATTGCCAGAGAGGGAGTGAGCCTGGAAGAGGCTCGGGGAAATATTGATATTGGCGGCCCGACCATGATCCGGGCATCTGCCAAAAATTTTATCCGGGTGGCATCAGTGGTGGAGCCTTCCTCCTATCCTTTAATACTTGCAAAACTCAAGGCCGGTAAAGGGACTTTATCCCTTGAGGACAGGTTTGAACTTGCTCAAAAAGCCTTTGAGCACACGGCAATTTATGACAGGACCATTGCTGATTACCTTGCTGCAAAATCGGTAAACAATATTAAATCATCCTATAAATCAGGAGAATAAGTCATGCCCAAAGATCTTAAACAGATGTATAAAACAATTATGGATGATCATTTTACTCCGCAAATGGAAG
>JACNHV010000075.1 GCA_014383445.1 Candidatus Desulfobacula maris
GATGAGAGAAGAGAAAAAACAATTATAATTTGACCTGGCTGGCAGTTCAAAAATAATGATCTGCCAGCCTTTTTTAAAGTACATTTTTAAACCAGGGGTTTTATGACATTTTCACACCGCCGCTCACAGATATAATTGACCTTGGGAAGGATGTATTAAAAGAGATGATAGAATATGGTAAATACCATTTTCCTTTCGAAGAAAAATTTATGGAGGAGATTGGATTCGCTGAAGTTAAAGATCATAAGAAAAAGCATAAAGACTTTGTTCAAAAGATGGATCACATAGCCCTTCAAATGCATCAAGGTGATAATGTTTTAAATTCTGAAATTCTTAAGGTAATAGAGAACTGGATTCTCGATCATATCCTTAAGGAGGATCAAAAATTTATTGAGCACTTTGTTAGGTCTGAACAAGGTGCCGAAACTATGACCAGGTTAAAAACATAATCAATCATATATTGAGGTGACAGCATTTCCAATTATCAAATATCAAAAGAACAGTGCCAGGTAATCCTTGAGATTTATCTTGTAAAAAAGGCAAAAGAAAAAGCAAAGACACTTGAAATAGAAGATAAGATACCAATTGATTTTCTTAGTATTAATGATCCCGATGAACTTAAAGATTGCTTTTTTGTTAATTTAGAAGATGACCGGTCTTATGTTGGAGCTTCCCGTATAATTGCAATATCTAAAAAAACTGGAGAAATAGTTTCTGATTGTATTGCTCCGGAAAAAAAATATTCACTTTTTTTTTCTTAACTATTTTCTTTCGAATTCGATTTTTACAGGTTGAATTTTATTATAAAAATCCAACCGTCATTTGCCGTCATAGAAAAAAAGGAATGCTAAAATGAACAAAAGCGATTTAATTAACAAGGTTTCAGAAGTGCTTGGCAGTAAAAAAGAAGCCCAAGCTGCAGTTGATCTCACAATCAAAGCGATTACAGAAGCCCTTTCCAGCAATGACTCTGTTACACTGGTTGGCTTTGGAACATTCAAAACCGCTAACAGAAAAGCCAGAAAAGGAAGGAATCCCCAAACAGGCATAGAAATAAACATAGCTGAAAAAAATGTGCCGAAATTTGTCCCAGGAAAAGCATTAAAAGATGCTGTTAAATAATGGATTTAGGATTTGATGGCTCTCAAGAGAATCTCCAATATGCATTAATGAAGCAGTGTTCAATTTGATTCTTTTTATTTCCATATAATTTATTTTTAAATCTGGGGATGAAAAATATTGTTTATACAAGATGTGGTATTTTGGAAATATCCAAAAAGTCTGGTTTTGAACAATTAAGAGTATTCAAAAAAGCCTTGGGTTTGGGTACAGAAAGTACTATGAATAATGTGTGAAGTTTGGTATTAAATTTTTTCATAATAAATTCTTCTATATGTTCTTCTATTTTAAGTGTACTGCATTGAAAATATAGCACACAAAAACAAGATATCTATCTAATTTTTCCCCAGCACTTCACGTATTTTTTTGGCAAGATCCTTAGTCCCAATGGGCTTTAATATAAAACCCTTAATGCCCAGAGATGCCGCTTTTTTTTCAGATATGATTTCACTGAATCCTGTACAAAGCAGTATGGGAATATTAGGGCGTATTTTAATCAGTTCAGCCGATAATTTATTTCCAGACATATTCGGCATTGCCATATCAGTAATAATCAGGTCAAATTTATCAGGATTTGCACGGAAAGCATCAAGGGCTTCAAGGCTGCTGGTATATGAAGTAACTTGATACCCCAGGCGCTCCAGCTGATTTTTTCCCATTTTAATTATTGCCTTTTCATCGTCTACAATCAGAATTTGCTCGGTTCCACCCTGGACTGGTTTTTTAGTTTGAATCACCTGCTGTTCAGAAGAGCTCTTCACCACTGGCAGATAAACATGAAACCGGGTTCCCTTACCAGGTTTGCTGAAAACTTGAATACCCCCTTTCATGCTTTTAACAATACTGTGAACAAAGGACAATCCCATTCCAGTTCCTTTATATTGTTTTTTGGTGGAAAAATACGGGTCAAAAATTTTCCCAATTAACTCTTTGTTCATTCCCATACCTTTATCAGCTACTATTAAACAGGCATAGGTCCCAGGTTCCATATCAGGATCTATCAGATCAAGTTTTCCAAGTTCTATTTTTTTCAGGCTGACTTTCATTTCCCCGCCCGTATCCTCCATAGCATGATAGGCATTGGTTAAAAGATTCATTACAATTTGATAAATTTGTATGGGATCAGCTTTGATTAAACCACAGTCAGCATTGATATCCTGTTTGATGTCAATGGTTGTGGGAATTGTCGACCGGATAAGTTTTAATGCTTCCTTGACAACAGGCTGCATCTTCATCAGTTTTAATTCAACAGTATCTTGATTGGAGAATGTGAGGATCTGTTTTACCAGATCCCTGGCTCTTAAGGCGTTGGTATAAATTTCATTCAGGCTATTTCGAAAGGGGCTGTCTTCAGGGACATCATCCAATAACATCTCTGTATGCCCTATGACGGGGAAAAGAATATTATTAAAATCATGGGCAATGCCGCCCGCAAGGATGCCGAGGGATTCAATTCTCTGGGTTCGCTGAATATGGAGTTCCATTTTTTTGAATTCAGTAATATCGTGGAAAATTGTTAGCTTTGAAACGGATTCGTCTGTGTGAACTATGAGAGAGTTAGAAACAAGGTAAGTTCTGTTGTCTTTTGGACTGACTACTTCGTAAGTGATATGTTCACCTTTCATGACTTTTTCATGGGTACACCATGGGCATTTTTCCTCAAGCCCATGCATCACCTTGTGGCAGGATTCGCCAGTTGCATCATAACCTGTCCTTTTAATCATGGCCGGGTTCATGTACTCAATACGAAAGTCAGATGAACAAATATATGTTGCATCATCCATAGCTTCCATCATTGATCGATATTGTTCTTCACTCTCTTTCAGCGCCTCTTCTGCTTGTTTACGCTTGGTGATGTCATATCCCTGGGCTATGGTGAACAAAACAGTCATGCCGTCCTTAGCGTATATATTAGACGAGTTCCAAAGTATTGTCAGAACATTTCCGTTTTTGTGAAAAACCGGAATTTCCACAGAGTCCCAGTATTCACCACTCAAAGCATTTTCGATCTTGATTAATAATTCATCCCGGCTCGATTCCGGAAAAAGCATTTTCAGTTTCTTGCCAAGGATTTCTTTGGCAGTATAGTCTGTCAGATGTTCGAAAGCAGGATTAAATAGAGTTATTCTGGTTGTGGGGTCCCATACAATAATTGGAGCATTGGTATAGCTGATCAGCTTTTCAAGGTACTCTTGAGAACGATGAAACTCTTCCAGGCTATGGTTAAACTCAAGGAGTTTATCTTCTAAATCCCTGACCCTTTGCTTTAATTCTTCATACGTAGGTTTAATATTCATTTAAAATTGCCCTTTTAATACTAACATGAAAAAAATGGAGCACCATAAAATTTAAAACCAGGTAATATCCCAGCTAAATACAAACAGACAATTCAGTCAACAGGGGATTTCAATATTTATCCTGGTTCCTTTGCCATTGCCGGATTGAATCTTAAAGGTTCCACCCAGTATGGAGATTCTTTCTTTCATGCTTAAAAGACCTATATGTTTTTCACCGATTCTCTTAAAAATTTTGTTTATATCAAAACCTTTGCCGTCATCCTGGATAAAACCTGTGATTCTGGTAATTTCACGTTTAAGGGATATTACAACATTTTTTGCCTCTGCATGTTTTGCAACATTATTTAATGACTCCTGCACAATCCTGTAGATCGTTATCTCCAGATCTTCATTTCTGTATTCATCAAATTCAACAGCTTCCAGATTGGTTTTTATCTTTGTTCTCCGGGTAAAGCTATTTAAAAACCAGCGCAAAGTTGGAATAAGGCCAAGATCATCAAGCATGCTCGGTCTCAGATCAAGGGAAAGGTTTCGAACCTGAGTCGACATATTATCCACAATTGAAACAGTGTCATCTAATAGTTCCTGGCAAGAGTCGGAAATATCATTCCGGAGACGACTAATATTGAAGCCTATGGCTGTCAGAGCCTGCCCCATTGCATCATGCAGCTCAAGGGAAATCCTTTTGCATTCATCTTCTCTGGTATCTATCAGCCGCCGTGCAAGAAAACGAAGCCGGTCTTCAGCTCTTTGGACATTTTTTTCGTTTTTTAACCGTTCCGTGATATCCCTTACTATGCCAAATATCATAGTCTTGTTTTTGATTTTAAAACTTCCGGGCGTTATCTCCACAGGAAAAACAGTCCCGTCCTTTTTTTTATGATACCGAACAGGGATATTGATTTTTCCACCTGTAATGATTTTTTTGATGGAGATTTCAGAAATTTCAGGTTCTGCTGAAATATTATTTTGGGTTAATTGTAAAAATTCTTTTTTTGTATAACCATATAACTTTGATGCAGCTTTATTGATATCGATGAATATTCTTGTCTGGCTGTCAAAAATAATAATAGAATCAGTTACCGAGTTAAAGAGTTTTTCATATCTTTTTTCACTCTCTTCAAGAAATAGTTCATTCTTTTTTTCCTGATCCATTTTATTTTTTAACTCTTTATTTAAGACAGATAATTCGGCCGTGCGCTTTTCAACAAGCTCTGCCAGATGATTGCGGTAACTTGCCAGCTCATCTTCCGATGCCTTGCGCTCGGTGATATCGCTGACTGCCACCCTGAACTGTCTTAAATCGTGTTCCCTGTTTTTTATGACAATGCTTTCTAATCGGGCATAAAACTTATCCCCGCCCTTTTTCACAAGACAAATTTCACATGACTGGGGGGCTTCTGTTTCCATAAGCCACTTTAGTTTCTTAATTTTCAGTTTCTTGTTTTTTTGGCAAAAGAATTATGTGAGTTG
>JACNHV010000119.1 GCA_014383445.1 Candidatus Desulfobacula maris
CCCAGGAACTTGCTGAAGCAATGAATGCCGTTGTATCCTGCTCAAGACCGATTGTGGATGCCAAATGGCTTGAGAAATCACGACAGGTTGGAACCTCGGGCCAGACTGTTAAGCCAAAAGTATACATGGCCATGGGGATTTCAGGTTCTTTCCAGCACCTGGGCGGCTTAAAAGGCAATCCTTTTATCGTGGCTGTAAATAAAAACCCCAAAGCACCTATTTTTCAGGTAGCAGATGTGGGTATTGTCACAGATATTCTTGAGTTTATGCCTGAGCTTACCGAAGCCATTAATGATCTTTAAAATAGTTTAAATCGATTTTATTTAAAAAGGGGCCTGAAATCTATCAGGCTCTTTTTTATTTCCCCAAAATAGATTATTTGCCGGCTTGTCTAGTTTCCTTAAGAAATGCCTGAATGCTGAGCAGCAAAGCAATGCCGGTAAAAACAGCCGCCGTAAGAAAAGCATCATGCAGCCCGGCTATCTGAGCATCAATAGGTGCCAGAGTGGCGTCGCCACTGGTTCCGGTCCCGGCATAAAAGATAGTCCGACCGGCCCAAACAGCACCGATGACAGCAACACCAACAGTCTGGCCTAATGTTCGCGACTGGGCCATCATACCCGAAGTGATTGAAGAAAACATGACTTATTCATCAAAGATTCTTGCAGTCTTCGGAA
The DNA here is from genome assembly GCA_014383445.1 of Candidatus Desulfobacula maris. GTDB lineage: Bacteria > Desulfobacterota > Desulfobacteria > Desulfobacterales > Desulfobacteraceae > Desulfobacula > Desulfobacula maris. Next base: position 678 of record JACNHV010000119.1, read on the forward strand.
TTCAAGCTTAAAAATTCAGAACTTTTTTCATTTTTTTTTTGCAAATTTATGTTTAAGTAAATCAAATGAATGAGGATTTATTTTAGCAGGTGAAAATTTTATTTTCAGTGATACTTAAAAAGTTGCTGCCTTTGTCCGTTATATGAACAACACTCTCAATACCGGCTGCAAACTCATGTTCAAAAATAAACTTGGGTTCAATAGCAAATACCATGCCGGGTTTTAAAATGGTTTTTCTGTTTTTTGCAAATATAGGGTTTTCAACAAGCTCAAGCCCGATACCATGACCAATAAAATTGGATTTCAGATCAGGCAGTCCTAAAAACTGGTCCTCAAATCCTAATTTTTTTGAAGTGTCTACAGCAGTCTCAAATACTTCTGCAATGGTAATGCCAGGTGCCATCTTATCTAAAAGGGTATGAAGTATTTCTATGGATGCAAGGGATGCTATTTTAGCCTTTGCCGGCATTTTCCCCATAACAAACATTCTGGTTTCGTCAATATGATAACCGTCAACAATGGTCCCAAAATCAATCAGGATGGGTTCGTTTTCCCGGATCAGTTTTGGGCCAGCCCCATATGGATACGCATTTGAGACACCCGTACCACACATGGGGGAATCAATTCCTCCGGGAAGCCCGCCGCTTTTGCCGCTCAACAGATGAAAGGGATACACTTCAGATCGGTAATGCCGGGTCAAGAGTTTTCCCGAGTGACCAAGGGTTCTTGAAAAGGCTTCAAACATGCCGCAAAATGCCATTTCTGAAATTCCAGGGGTTAATGACTCTTCCATAAATTTAAAAGTCAGTTTTGATACTATAGCTGCTTTTTTCATCTGATCAAGCTCCCAGTCAGACTTTATCTGTCTGCAGGCTTCAATGGCAGGAGAACCGTCCACAAAGGAAGTTGAATTAAAAAGGTGCTGGTAGAAGTAAAAATCTTTTATAGGTACCACGTCAAAGGCAAGGCCACAGGTTAAAGGATGTTTTTTGAACAATGACTCAATCAATTTGGAAATCTCTGTTATGGACTCAATAGGTTCAATATGCTTGATTGCAGTCTCGTGTTGAACGCGGGGAAGATAACGTTTAACAAAAAGGGTAGGATCATGATCTTTTTCAATATAGAGGTAACAATCCTGAGCAGTCCCGGAAAAATAATAGATGTCTGGTTTGTGAGTCAAAAATAGCGCATCCAGGCCATGGGCATCCATTTGATGTTTAAGGGCAAAAATTCTGGCAAAAATTTCGCTTGCTGGTGTGGGGTCAAAAGGGTATTGTTTCATATAATTGTTTTATATCCAAATAAACTATTTTTTACTTACGAGCGCCTAATACTTCCATAAAGATTTGAAAATTTCAATGTTAATCCACAGTTCGTGTGCAATTATTTAATAAATAAAGACCGTCTTAACTTGCCAAACCGGTGAGAGAATGTTTATACTTCTTTGCGAGTTTTAAGTTTGGATAAACGTATTCAAAAAGGATTTAAATATAAATATGACATATTCAGTAAAATTTTTGCCTTATAATACCAGTGTTAAGGTTGATGATAATACAAGTTTGATCCGGGCGGCTATGGAGGCCGGCGTTCACATTAACGCATCCTGTGGTGGCAGCGGTGTCTGCGGTAAATGCAGGGTATTGATTGAACAAGGAAAGGTTGAAGGCGGGATTTCAGAACAACTTTCATTGGAAGACCAGGGAAAAGGGTATCGCTTAGCATGCATGTCCGAAGTGTCATCTGATCTTGTAGTGAGAATTCCCATTGAGTCTGATATGGATACCAGCCGTTTGAACGTACAGGCCGGCAGCCGGCATACGGCAAAAGTCATGTATGCAAATATTGATGAACTCAGGCAGGACGGGTTGTTTTTTCCTCCTGTGGAAAAAATTTATCTTGAACTGGACCCGGCAACGGCTGAAGATAATCAGGCAGATGTGACAAGAATTATCAATCATCTCCGCTTTAAACATGATGAGCATCGCCTTACCATGGATTTGAATCTTATCCGGAAAGTTCCCGATATTATAAGACAGGGTGATTTTAAGGTTACAGCAACCATTATAAGACCAGTAAGAGAAGACGGCAAAAATGAAATCGTTAATATTGAACCATTTGATACCAGCAACCGGAATTTTGCCATTGCAGTTGATATCGGAACAACCACTGTTTTTGGACAGGCCCTTGATCTGCGTACAGGAGAGGTCCTTTCCGAGCATGGTGAATTCAACAGCCAGATCAGTTATGGCGAAGATGTCATCTCAAGGATTATCTTTGCTGAAAAAGCTGACGGGCTTGAGATCCTTCATCAAAAAGTGATCGAAATCATCAATAAAATTATTGAGAAAATCATTAAAAAAGCAAAAATCGGCAGACATGAGGTGACCACCATGACCCTTGCCGGTAATTCCACCATGACCCAGTTGCTCTTGAAAATAAATCCAAGCTATATTCGTCGGGCCCCTTATGTGCCGGCATCTATCATGTATCCCCCTTTTCATTCTTCAGATATCGGGATAGCGCTTGCTGACCATACCATTGCTCTGATCTATCCCGGGGTTTCAAGCTATGTCGGCGGTGATATCATATCCGGTATTATGGCTTCCGGTATGTACAGAACAAGTGAGTTGACATTGTACATGGATATCGGGACCAATGCGGAAATCGCCATTGGCCATAAAGACTGGATGGTCTGTACGGCTGCTTCTGCCGGACCTGCCTTTGAGGGTGGGGGGGTGAAATACGGTATGAGGGCCACCAAAGGGGCAATTGAGGATTTTTCCATCAATCCTGTAACCTATGAGCCCATGGTCATCACTGTTGGGAATCAAAAGGCAAAGGGGATCTGCGGTTCCGGTATGATTACCATTACGGCAAGGCTCCTTGAAACAGGTGTCATTGATTCCCGGGGCAAGTTTAACCAGTCCCTTGACATCCCGAGAATCCGTAAAACAGACGACATCTGGGAATATGTTATTGTATATAAGGAAAATACGCAGATAGACCGTGATATCACCATCACAGAGCCAGATCTTGATAACCTGATCCGGGCCAAAGGCGCTATGTACAGTGCAGCGCTGACTTTGCTTGAAGAGATCGGTTTGAAGATTAATGATATTGAAAAGATCATTCTTGCCGGTGGATTTGGCAGTTATATCGAGCTTGAAAGTGCTATTACTATTGGCCTTTTACCTGAAATTGATCCGGAGAAAGTCACTTATCTGGGCAATGGGTCGCTTTTGGGCTGCAAGATAAATTGTTTAACCAATGCCTTTCGCAGGGATGTGGGAAAGGTTGTCAGTATGATGACAAATTTTGAAATGGCTTCAACTCATTCTTATATGGATCATTATATGGCCTCATTATTTTTGCCACATACTGAACTTAATAATTTTCCAAAAGTAAAAGCGCGTCTGGAGAAACTGCGAAAATGATGCCCCAAAAAGGGTTTGTGCGAAGGATTTTAATTGAAACTCCGAGTTTAACCAATAATACAGCAGATGCACAAAGACTGGAAAAATGCCTTTTGGAAGAGCTGGGTGCGGATTACATCCGGATTCCTTTGTCTATTCTTAAAAATCTGCCTTCAAATTTAAGAGCATGGGGGTTTCGGGCAAGGGCAGTTCTGTTTAAAGACCGGAACTCATGGATATTGGTGGATCTTTTGGCTCCACTGTCTGACAATCCTGTGCTTGGAACGGCCGTTGATATAGGCACCACAAGAATTGTGGTATCTTTGATTGATCTTGAAACAGGATCTGAGATTGGTCAGAAGGGGTTTGATAACCCCCAGGCAGCCATCGGGCCTGATGTCCTTGCAAGGATTCATTATTCCAATAAAAATACGGGGCTTGCAGAACTGACCCGTCTTGTTATTGACTCTGTAAATTTTAATATATCCGCTCTTTGTAAAGAACATGGATACAAAAAAGAAGATGTTTATCTTTTTACGGGTGCCGGCAATACTGCCATGATCCATTTGTTTTTAGGGATAGAAGCCATTGAGATTATAAAAGAACCCTATATCCCCTGTGTGAACATCCCTGATACCCAGCCGGGAGGAAACTTAAATCTTGATATCAATGAAAATGGTGTGGCATTCCTTTTTCCCAATATCGGGTCTTATTTTGGCGGTGACCTGATTTCCGGCATTCTTTTTTCAGACCTTGATCAAAAACAAAATCCCTGCATCATGGTGGATGTGGGCAC
>JACNHV010000131.1 GCA_014383445.1 Candidatus Desulfobacula maris
ATTGACATAAGCAATTTAAACATGTTTATGATCATGAGAACTTTGGACTCTCAAGCTATTAAGTTAAATTTTATTAAAATAAGTTCTGACTTTATTACCAAATTGAGTGAAGTTTTGCTTTCTGAGCCAAAACTTTGATCTCAGCAAATTGCGAAATATAGGCATTATATCCGCTTTTTGGTTTTGTTTGAACATTAAGATTGCTTGCCTTATGTTGCGAGTCCACCTAACCACCCGAGAATATGTATAAATTAGCTTTTTGCCAAGGAAATTCGGATTATATTTAAAAACAGACAGTTATCAAAGAACTTACAGTTTTGTAGAAAAACTGTCAACATAACAATTTGAGTTTCGGCCTTCCATTTTTGATCTGGCTTGCGGCGTCATCATCCCTTAGAGGCTGTCGAGCCAGGTTAGGATTTCTTCTTTATTTTCCCAGTCCATCAATTCTTCTATCTTCGGATCATAAGATAGGTTGGCTTGGGTATATTCGATAAATTTGTTTTGCACCTTTCGTCTGCGTGCCAGATCCAATTGCAAATAAACCATAGTGGATTGAACATTTTCATGCCCCAAGCGATTTTTGATATTAGAGATTGGCTCTGCGGAAGACAGCATTCGTATTGCACATGAGTGACGAAAGCTATGGGCTGGATTGATATGTTTGAGCCGTTTGGGGCTCAGCGTTTTTGTAAGATATTTTCTGCAGAGGCGATAAATTCCGTGTCTGGTAAATTCTATGCCGCGCTGATTGATAAACAAACGGTGTTGATATAACAGTTTTGGTTTTGTGCGGTATTTGGCGATATAGCGTTTGATGAGTGCGGTGGTTTTCGGCCAGAGTTCTATTAATCGGTATCGGTTTCCTTTACCCAGGATAGCCAGCGTAGAGTTTTGCGGATCAAAATAGTCGAGGTTAAGTGCCGCGACTTCACTGGCTCTAGCGCCGGAGTCATAGAGCAGGTGCAAAATGGTATAATTTCGGAAGCCTTCCTTTTTGTTGAGGTCGACCGATTCAAAAACGTTAAGGATTTCATCAGGGTACAAAAATCCGATGAGTTGTTTTTGGGCACGCTTTTGAGGGATGCTTAGTATGGTTTCGGCAATCTTTCTTTTATCCGGATACATAAAGCGGATCATTTTAGCCAGAGACTTTATAGCGGCCAGTCGGTGGTTGCGTGTTGAGGCCGCATTGTTGCGATCCGATTCAAGGTAATTGAGAAAGGCCAGGATCAAATCCGCAGACAGATGCTCAAGTCTGAGAGATTCTATTTTTATCGATAAATACTTAGCCGCGAAGGGTAAAAAGAGCGTAAAGGTATCCCGATACGTTTTCAAGGTTTGTTGGCTGCTGCCTTTGATGTGGGGCAGGTACTGATCGAAAAACTGATAGATACACGTCGATAGTTTCATAAATCCTCATCGTGTGAGCCGGCAAAATCGGCCCATTGCCGGCGGTGCTGTGCATCGACAATCTTGAGGTATTTGATGGTATGTTTGTATTCACTATGCCCCATATAGACGGCTAGCACGGGCAGCGCACTGTCGGGCGAGATGCCTCGTTCTTTTACGCTTTTTAAGGTATTAACGGCAAAGCTGTGCCTCAAGCTATGTGGAGTCGGTGAGGCAAAAGTTGTTGTGCCGATAATCCGTCGGGGTTGATGGATACCGATACTTTTAACCGCTTGGTGGAAGACAAACCGGACTCTATTGTCGCTTAATCTGCCATGGTTAAAGCCTGCTAACAGATATGGATTTTGATCTTCTGCTCGCAAGGTATTTCGCACGGAAAGGTAGTTTTCAATTTCTTCTGCCACAGCTTTTGGAACAGGGATCAGGCGGTCTTTTTTAAATTTGGTTTTTTCGATATAAATGGTTTTTTCTCCGGCTCGATAGTGATTAGGCCTCAGTCGCAATGGTTCTTTTATTCTCATTCCGCATCGGGCCAGAAACAAGATTGCCAGATATTCACTTAGATCTTTAAAAAAATGTTTTCTGCATTTGCGTATTCTTTTACAGACGGCATCGACCAATTGATTGATTTGTTCCGGAGAGAAGACAAAAGGGATAAACGCTTTTTCCGGCAATGGCGGGATATCCTGAACAGGATTGGTAGGGTAGAGTTCTTTTCGTACCAAAAATTGAAAGAATGCCTGTAGCGTATAAAAGAGGCTGTTTATGGATCCGGATTCTATTTGGAGATGTTTTCTGAACTCTATAAAAAAGGCGGGCTGCAATAGCTGGGAGGCACCTTGCACTTTATGCTTCCTTAGATAGCGGTCAAAGGTTTTAAGATGGGACAACACCGTTTTGTGGGCATATCCCAGATATTGGCGATAAGCGATAAACGCTTTAAGCTGGGGGGCAAGAAAACTTTCAAAGCTTTTCATCAAACAGGACCTTTCGCATGAGCAGAATGTGAATGTGAAGGTATTTCCGGCTGGATTCGATGCTGTCGTGACCGAGCATTTCTTTGATTTCATAGATGGAGGCACCTGCTTCCAGCAAATTCTGGGCATAGGTGTGTCGCAGCCAGTAGGCCGTGGCTTGCAGGCCTGCCTTGCGCAAACAATCGGTGATGTAGCGGCCGACCATCCCGGCGGACACCGGTCTGTGGGGGGCCGTAAGATTTAGAAAAAGCCTTCGGCGGGTACTTTCAGGTCTGCCGCCAACGATATAGGCTGCGATGGCTTTGATGGTATTGTCCGGTAAGGGCAGTGTTATGGGATTGTTGCTCTTGCGAGACCGAAGGCATAGTTCTGCCTTGCTAAAAGAGATATCATCGAGTGTGATCAGGCTGATTTCCTGTGGGCGCAGCCCCAAATAGTATGCCAGGTGAACCATGGCATAATTTCTAAGTTCTTTGACAGAAGAAGCTTCTAGGCTGTCAAACAATCGTTTTACTTCATTAGGCCGCAAAAACTGAGGTGGTTTGGCCTGCGCAAACAACGGCGCACCGATTACCAAAGGTGCAAGATCTCTATGCAATATCCTGCGTTGGTGATACAGATATGTTAAAAAACCACGAAGATGACAGCGATACAGACGGCATGTTTGTGGCGTAAAGCGGACATTAAACTCTGCCAAAAAAGCATCGATATGTTCAATTCTAAGATAGGAAAGCTTGATAGTGTTTCTTTGCAGATAATCGCAAAAAGCAGAAAGGACTCTTCTAATCTGCCTAATTTTACGATACGGCGCCTGCCGGCTTTTTGCATGGTAAACCAGATACTGCTCATAGATATCCGGCAGCGGCTGATATGTTTTTTCTATTGGGCGTCTGATTTTGTTATGCTCAAAAAGATACCGTGCAAGTCCTTTGACTGCATGAACATGTTTTATTCCTCTTACTTTTTGAAACAACCTTAGCGTATCGAGCATAAAAATCGTATCCCATTCACATCGCCTGTGCTTGGTAAAGCAAAGAAATTTGTTAAGCATCTGCTTGTAACTTTCACGTGTACTGTTCGCATAGCCCTGGGAGGTCATCCATTGTAGATAATCATTGATCGCCTGCTCTAACGCTCTCGTGGTCAATTGGATTTGTTGAAGCTGCTTTTCGATCCATTGAATCGTCTCCATGGCTTGGGTGTCAGCCATGTTAACCCCCTTCAAACGATTGCCTGATGATTGTCGCTATGCTTTCAGGACCTTTCTTTATAGCCGAGTCATCCTCCGGTTCTGATGCTATATTTCTTATTGGTTTTACCGGCAAATCGAGCACCTGAAAAAGCGTACCGTCAAAGGCGATCAAATCTTTATCCATAAGGCCGTTTCGGGATTTGACATATTGGTCTGGTGTGATTTGCAACAGCGAGCAAATCGAATCATAGCTGTAAAACGAAAGACCATATCGATCCGAAGCCAAAATGAGAAACAGGTACAACAGGAGCTCTTTTTGACTCAAAGAAGCTAAAAACCCATCGGCAAGAAAACGGTGGGGAATAAAACTAAAGCCGCCATTGATGCGCCTGATCCGGCTGGGAGTGAGAATTTTCTTCTTTATCATGGCCAACTCGCCTTTGTTTTTTGGCTAACCGTAGCCTCGACGGGGAAATTCATCCACAATGACACCCGAACATCCGCAAAAAAGACAGCGTGGGCTTTTCTCAAAGCAAAAAAAACGAAGCCAAACACGCCATAATAGCTCTATACACCATGCCGGCAGGCCTGTTGTAGATGCATCATCCATATTTTTTTGATTTTTTTTGCTCAGACCATGCCGACGGCGGTTTTCGGCTTCGCAGTGGGCTTTTTTTCCTTTTGGAGTTTGGCGATATCGTCTTTGGGCCTCTCGATGGTTTTTGCGTTTGCCGGCAAGACGGCATTCATCACAGCAGTAAGTCTGGCCTCTCCAGCAACACCGGCAAATATAGAAAACGAAATCGCACCAACCACAACGTATTTGACGTAATAGTAGGGGGGACATGCCTCCGTCCTTGCAAACAGCCGGAGGATGTATTAGAAAAGAGGTATCATGGTGGAGCTTTCGGCTGTTGGCGGCAGCTCTGCTTTAAAGCCCGAAGAGGCACCTTCGGGCTTTTCATTTTGTCTTTTCAGGATAATTGCAAAATATCTGCAAAGGATTCAATGGTTTTTTCCAAAAATAGCTTCTTCGATTAGTGCCTCTGATCCGATGAAACATAATCGCTGGCAAGATCCTTTTCTTTAAACTGAAATAATATGAATCTTAGCGGGTCAACCTGAATGAAAATGCGGGGTGAGAAAATTATATGGAATAAAAAAAATTAAAAGGAGGTTTAAAACCCTTCGGAAGGAAATGGAATTATATGAGAATTAAATCCACAACATAACTAAACTGACAACACAACTTGCCTGAACCACCTCAGGCCGTTCAAGATTATTTATACAAGATTTCTAAAGGA
>JACNHV010000074.1 GCA_014383445.1 Candidatus Desulfobacula maris
ATTTAACAGAAACGGGATACGAGGGCTTTAAAGTATTCAAGAAAGCCATTGTTCCAGTCAATCCCGGCAAATTTTTCATCAACCCCGTATCACTGGTTTATTTTGATGTGGATCAAAAGGATTTTCAAAGGATTTCAACTAAAAAAATCCTTCTGGATGTCACCTTGTCTGAGGAGATGCACCTGGCAGAAAAACCATTGAACCACACAACGAGTAAAGCGATTGTAAAAGAAGAGGTTTCTCTGGTCAATAAGGATATCCTGGAAATAAAAGAAGGGCTGGATGCATTGGAGAATAGGCGGGAAATAAATCCTTTTTTCTTTTTTTTATTTCTGTCAATCCCGGCAATTTTATTTTCAGGGGTTAAATTATTTACCCTGGCTGTAAAAAAGGATTTATCCATTGAAAAGATAATGGAAGAAAAGGCAAGACATCATTTAAAACAGGCAGGCAAAATTCACCCTGAGGATAAAGATTTTTTAGGACATCTTTATTCAAGCCTGGTGGCGCTGATTTTTGCCAAGGGGAAAAAGAAAGGGGAGACTGTCACAATAACAGAAACCCGGATGATTTTAACAGATGCCAATGTGGATGACACCCAGATAGACCAGATCACTCATCTTCTTGAAGCCATTGAATCAATTCGATTCGGCAGGGAGAAAATCGATAAAAATACGGCTAAGGCTTTTTTGTCAAAGATAAAACAGATGATGAAACTGCTTTGTCTATCTATGGTCTTTATAGGAATTTTTTCTGGTGTTCCGCAAAAGGCAATGGCAAACCCTGCGGCCATATTCATGGACGGGATAAAAAAATATAATGAAGGTGATTTCAAACAGGCAGCCATAAAGTTTGAAGCTCTTGCAAAAAGCAATATTAAAAACCCCTATCTTTTTTATAATATCGCAAATGCCTATCTAAAAGCCAATGATATCGGTCATGCTATTTTATGGTATGAAAGGGCAAAGATTTTAGCCCCTAATGATCCAGACCTGAAATTCAACCTTGAGTATGCCAACACCCTTGTGAAAGATAAACGAGAAGATACAATGAATATCATGGATGTCCTTTTTTTCTGGGACAGATTGATTGCCTTAAAAACAATTCAGATTACAGCTATTTTCTTTTCCTTTGTTTTTTTCACCTGGGCTGCCTTTAGAAGTGTAAAAAAACAAAAAATTCTTTCAGGTACGGGTATCCTCCTGATATCCATATTTTTTCTGGTCACAGCTATTACATGCATGAATTATTATAAACAATCTGCAAGACAGACTGCTGTCATTGTGCAGGAGCAGGTTGCCGTACGTTCAGGTGTAGCAGACACTTCTACAAAACTATTTGATCTTCATGCCGGAACCAGGGTAAAAGTAAAGCAGATAAAAAATAAACATTTGAAAATATTGTTTTCAAAGAATAAGGTTGGATGGATAAGAATCAAGGAAGCTATTATTATATAGTGGGGTCAGGTTTGCATGACCCCGCTCGAATGCAATACCCTTTATTCTTTTGATTCCTCTTTTTTCATTTCAATATACCAGTCTTCATCCCCATATAATTTGTCACTGCATTCAGGACACATGCTGTGGCTGAATTCAGCCCCTGAATGATCTCTGATATAAGTCTCGATTTTATTCCAATACCCTTTATCATCCCGGATTTGCTTGCAGCTGGAACAGATAGGTATAATCCCCTGAAGGGATTTTACCTCATTTAGTGCTTTTTTAAGATCAACAATTAAACTTTCCCGTTTCTTTTCTGCCAGTATTCTCTGGGTAATATCTCGAAAGCTCCACACCCTTCCGATTATCTGGTCATCAAGTTTCTGGGGACGGGAATGACGTTCCATAATTCGCCCATCATTGAAATGTAAAATTTCTAAACTTTTTGCCTCAGGGTCAGCATATATTTTTTTTGTCTTTTCAATAAAGTCATCAGGATTTTTTAATTGATCCATAATATAGACCCTGACTTTTTCCACGTCACGGATTTCCATTATGCTGTCCGGGATTTTCCATAGTCTGGCAAAAAGCTCATTTGAGGCAATGATCTTCCCATTCTTGTCCACAACCATGATTCCATCTGCCGTGGATTCAAGGGTTGCCTCAAGTCTGGACAGGGATAATTTTTGTTCCTGCTCAGCTTTTTTTCTTTGAACAATTTCAGTATCTGCTTTTTTAAAAAGAAAAAAGACAATGATTCCAAAACACACAAATAATATTGCAGCACTCAAACCCACGGTCCTGGTTAAGGGGCCTGTGATTTTTTTTGCAACCTTTTTCTGACTGTGCAGATAAGTCAAATTCCAGCCAGGAAACTCTCCAAACGCCTGTTGATGAATTCGGTATGTATTGCCAGACTTGTCCACGGCATTTTCTTTATCAAGCATTTTCATGCCCGTCCAGTTCCAGGGCCCTGTTCCAAATTGTTTTGATTTGATAAGATCCAGGACTGTTTGTGAAGACGGCTCCCATAAAATCTGGTAAAGCCAGTCATTATGACTTGAAACAAAGATAACCCCGTGGGGATCGGTCATCAATGCAATCCCATCGATATCTCTTGTGAATTTTTCTTCAATCGCGTCAATGGATGTCTTAATTACCACAACCCCAACAGGCTTGTCTTTATTTTCTCCATAAACAGGATGACTAAAGTAAATGCCGCGTATTTTAGAAGTAACCCCCAGGGCCATGTATACAGATGGTTCTCCCTGCATGGCCTGCTTAAAATAGGGGCGGAATCCATAATTTTTTCCCACAAAGCTGGCAGGCGTGTTTCTATTGCTGGAAGCTATTGTTTTTCCGGATTCATCCATTAAATAACAAACCTCGATCTTTATATCATCATGAAAATGGTCTAAAATTTCATTGACCTCTAAAAGCGCCTCTTTATCTGCATTTATCACAGATTGTTTTATCTGTTTCAGGTCACTTAAAAATTTTGCGGATTTAAGGGACCAGATCTTATATGCGTCAATTTCATTTATTATATCATGCAACTGCTCCTCACCTTTTGTGTGCTCAGCTTCAAATAAGGAGCTTTTTAAAGCTGAATAGTAAAGATATCCCCCAACAGCAGTGGACAGAAGAGCCAATATTGATAATACGAAAAACAAGGTGCGAAGACCTGGGTTGATTCTTTCCATAATCTTTTTTTCTTTTTCTATCACAAGAATATCCTTTTAAAAAATACAAATAAAGTTCAACCTGAATCTGAGCGCCTGAAAAGGCAAAAAATCTTTGAGCGAGCCTTTAAGTCGTGTTCAAATTTTCATCCAGCACCTGTCTTACCTTTTTGGCAAGATCTTTCATCACAATGGGTTTAATTAAAAACCCTTTAATACCCAGAGATGCCGCCTTTTCTTCAGACATGGTTTTACTGAATCCCGTACAAAGCAGTATGGGGATATCAGGACGTATTTTAATCAGTTCAGCAGCCAGTTTATCTCCGGGCATGAAGGGCATGGCCATATCCGTAATGATCAAATCAAATTTGTCCGGATTTGCGCGGAAAGCCTCAAAAGCCTCAAGACTGCTGGTGTATGCAGTGATTTTGTACCCCAGATGTTCCAGCATCTCTTTTTCCATTGTAATGATGGGTTTTTCATCATCTACAATCAGAATTTGTTCAGTTCCGCCCTGAATGGGTTCTTTTGTCTGCTGGATATCTTCTTCAGAAGAGTTTTTTCCTGCTGGCAGATAGACTTTAAACTCAGAGCCGATGCCTGGCTCACTATATACCCTGACTATTCCACCCAGACCTTTAACAATGCCGTGTACAACAGAAAGACCCATTCCCGTGCTTTTGCCTTTTTCCTTGGTGGTAAAAAACGGGTCAAAGATTTTTTTGGTTAATTCATTATCCATGCCCGTGCCCGTATCCGCTACAATTAGACAGGCATAGATTCCAGGCTTCATATCAGGAGTTATGATATCCATTTCACCCAATTCAATTTGTTTCAGGTTTACTTTCATTTCCCCGCCTGTTTCTTCCATGGCATGAAAGGCATTGGTTGTAAGATTCATAACAATCTGATGAATCTGCGTAGGATCAGCTTTGATTACACCGCAGTCAGCAGATATATCCTGTTTGATTTCAATTGTTGAGGGTATTGTGGCTCTGATAAGTTTTAATGCTTCCTTTATAATGGGCTGCATTTTCATCAGCATAAGTTCATGGTTCTCTTGACGAGAAAATGTCAGGATCTGTTTTACCAGGTCTTTGGCTCGCAAGGCTGCCGTATAGATTTCCTTTAGTCTGTCTTTGAATGGACTGTCCTCAGGCGCTTCCATTATCAGCATCTCAGTATTACCTAAAACAGGGAAAAGAATATTGTTGAAATCATGGGCAATCCCACCGGCCAGTACCCCTATTGCCTGCATTTTCTGGGCCTGTACAAGTTGAGATTCCAATTTTTTCTTGTCCTTTTCTTCCTTTTTTTTTGCCGAGATATCTCTTATAATTCCAATGGCATTCCACAGGCCTTTTATTTTTACGGAAGACAGGGACAACTCCACAGGAAAATCCTGGCCATCTTTTCGTTTAGCCCATAATTCAAGTATTTTTCCAATGGCATTGCCTTTACCCGTTGTGAGAAATTTGCCAAAACCCTTATTAAAGCGATCATGGTATTTTTCCGGGACAAGAAGGGCATGAAGATCTTTGTTAAGGACTTCATGGCGTGTATACTGGAAAATATTTTCCGCAGATTTATTCCAATAGGTTATTTCTCCTTTGTGATTCATCATGATAATGGCGTCCTGTGCGCTGTCACTGATGCTTCGAAATTTTTCCTCGCTTTCCATGAGAGAATCCGCTATCTGCCTGCGCTCATTTATTTCATTCAACAATTTTTCATTGGATTGTTTAAGGTCTGCCGTTCGTTCCTT
>JACNHV010000072.1 GCA_014383445.1 Candidatus Desulfobacula maris
CCATGCCGTACAAAATATTCATCCTCAAATACTTTGATTACAAGCTTACGGGTTTTGGCAAAGGTTCTCCAGTGAACATTTCGCAAAGGGTCACCCGGGCGGTAGTGGCGCAGGGACATAAATTCATCAGAATCCCCAATAGATGAGGCCAGACAAATCCCGCCGGGTTGATATTGCCTTGTGGATATAAGGTTTGGGGGTTCAAGCCGGTATTGTCTTGGCAGCACCAGTATTTTCTGATTTTTTTCAACCCTGTAAAGTCGATTAAAAATACCCAGGGCATCAGGCCTTGCAAAGGTACAGCCTGAAAAATTAATATATCCTCTATCCCTGGGGACAAACAAGGCTTTCACCCGGATGGTTTCTTTGCCAGGCAAGCTCGGCAATTCAATGGGAAAAAACCGGGCCTTCTGGTTTTTTTCTATCAGCCACAGCCATCTAAAATACAGGGTTTTCCTGTCCCAGACATTTCTTTTGTGCTCAAAAGGCTCTTTTTTTGATAACAAAACCTTAAAAGAAGGCCTGGGATCTTGGATCTCGTCATAAAAAACAAGCCCTTTTTGTGTCTTTGATGATAAATTTTTAATTTCTATTTCATAAATGCCTTTATCCCCCACGGTTGCATATTCAGGAAGGATACGATTGACTATTACTTTGAGCCTGAACCCAAACAGGCTGTATCCTAAAGAAACCAGCATGATAGAAACACCAAATGCCAGAACCTGGTACAGATTTGTTTTTAAAATATTAAACCCGAATATTCCTGACAATATAATGACTGCAATGATCATGGTGCCGGCAGGGGTAAAATGGCGCTTGCGCCAATGTCTTATAAGATAAAAAAAGCTATATGATTTATATAAAAACCGGGCCAACATAAAAACCTTATACTGGAACTGGAATGGATTTTAAAATATCTTCCACAACAAACCTGGCTGTCACCCCTGAAAAGGTTGAATGGGGATCCAGTATCAACCTGTGGGCAATGACATACACGGCAATCTCTTGTATATGGTCGGCCGTTATAAAGGCCAGGTTGTCAAAAACTGCCAAAGCCTGGGCCGTCTTCATTAATGCTATGGATGCTCTCGGGCTTGCACCAAGGCTGATCCCGGTTTTTTCCCGGGTCTTATTAACAAGGTCAACCATATAGAGTTTAAGTTCTTCTGCAATAAATACCTTTTTGACCATCTGTCGCAGCCTTAAAATTTCTTTCAGGGTAACACAGGGGGTGATGGTGTTAATCGGATGCTTTTCCTGCTGCTCAGACAATATTGCCACTTCCTGTTTTCTTGCCACATATCCCAGTTTAAGCTGCATGGCAAACCTGTCCATCTGGGCTTCCGGCAGGGGATAGGTTCCACTGGATTCAACGGGATTCTGGGTGGCAATAACAAAAAACAGATCTTCCAGATTTAAAATGCTCCCATCAATAGTTACCTGGCCTTCAGCCATGGATTCCAGCAGTGCAGACTGAGTTCTTGGAGATGCCCTGTTGATTTCATCTGCCAGAAGAATATTGGTAAACACCGGTCCTTTGTGAAGTTTAAAAATCTTTTGAGCCGGGTCAAAGATTGAAACTCCCAGAATATCTGAAGGCAAAAGATCCGGTGTAAACTGAATTCGTTTAAAATCTGCATCTATACTTTTAGCTAATGCCTTGGCAAGGGTTGTCTTCCCCGTTCCAGGATTATCTTCCAAAAGAATATGCCCGTTGCTGGCAAGTCCGGCAAGAATATAACGAATGCAATCTTTCTGACCTTTGATGACGATTTCTATATTAGCTGCCAGGCGCTTGAAGATCCCATGACCCCATTGACTATTTAACTCTTCCATATGGTTTTCCTTTAAACAAGAATATGTTTTATAATCATTTTTAATTACCATGTTTCAAAGAGCCTGTCACTTATGGAATTTTATGTCTGCCACAAGGAAACCTTCAGATGGCTGAAAAGGATGTCTTTTCCTGTTAATGCATTCTGTCTTTGATGCAAGGCAGTAGTTGGGTCAAAAGACAAGCAATTACGTTCAAGTAATTTCATTTCCGATCCTAATACTTGTAAATAAATTTAATAGTCTGTAAAAAATAGTAATGAACGATACAATACAGGATATAAGAGATCAGGCCTATTTGACAGAAAGCGAGGTGTTAAAGCTCAATTTCATAAATGATTCAAGTCGCTATATCTTCCGAAAATATTATAGGTCCGGCTTAAGGTCTCACATTCTTGAAATCCTATTGGCCGAAGATGTCATCAAAGAGACACAGGGAGAAATCACAGAAGGGATACGAATGTTTCCCAGGGCCAAACCAAAAAAAATGTTAAGAATATTACGAACTCGGTTTAAAAACAAAGAAGCAGTTTTTCAGGAGATAAAAAAATATCAGCTGTTATTAAAATTTTTAGGGCCAGACTTTATTGCAGAATCTGAAGAGTTTATTGTTGATTATACGGGGACAGGAAAAAGCCAGATTGTCCTGTGCGGACTCCAGGAATACATAGAAGGCGAAATTTTGGATCCCTGGGGATTAGGTGGTAAAAATTTTTTATTGGATTTGTTCAAATCCTCAACCTGCCCGGATTCCCAGCTTGCGGCCAGGGTGGAAAAAGCCCGGAAAAATATAGCCATTTTTGTTAAAAAAATCCGGCAGATGATTAGTGATACGGGATATATTCCTGATCTTGCAGGTTTCGGGAATCTGATATTAACCATTGATGGAAATTTAAAACTGGTTGACATTAACAATATCGTTGAAATTAAACTTAACAATTCTATTCCCATTGACGACAAGAGATATCCTTCCTGTGATGTGTCTGTTGAGGTTTTGTCGCTTCTTGAAAAAGATATTCTTCAAAAAAATATCCAGATGGATGACCCGCTTTACCGAGTTTTTTTATCACGGGAAAGGAAGATAAAAGTAAAAGCACTTGAAAAGCAATTTTACAAGTCTCTTTAAAATCAGTAAAGTTAGCCCAAAAATAAATAAACGCCTTATTCATCTTTAAACTTAAGGTTATATTGATTATGCCGTCTGCCTTTAACCGACACTTCCATCGTATTAATCTGTTCTAAAGAATTCATTCTCCAATTATTTTTACCAGAACACGTTTTTTCCTTCTACCGTCAAATTCCCCATAAAAAATCTGTTCCCATGTGCCAAAATCAAGCTTTCCTCCTGTGATTGCAACAACACTTTCTCTACCCATGATCTGTCTTTTCATATGGGCATCTGCATTGTCTTCACCAACATTGTGTTTGTATTGAGAAACGGGCGCATGGGGAGCTAATTTTTCAAGCCAGAGATCATAATCATGGTGTAATCCTGATTCATCGTCATTAATAAATACAGAGGCTGTGATGTGCATTGCGTTTATTAATACAAGCCCTTCAGTTACTCGGCTTTCATTAATGCAGACTTGAATATCAGATGTGATATTGATAAAAGCCCTTCTTGTTGGAATTTCAAACCATAGTTCTTTTCTGTATGTTTTCATAGAATGAATCCTCAATTTTGTTAATTGACAATGAAAATAAAACATATAAAAAAATAATTATCAAGAAATGGGAAAGCAACTCCAATCCTTTATTCCAGAGTTCCACAATTGTCTTTCTGTTTTTTCACCTATTCCAGGTATGTGTTGAAAAGAATTTTTTAGCATGAATTATTTCCCAGGTTTTATGTTCTTACCAATTGAAAATGCGTCACCGAGCATATTACCGATACTATGATACGTGCTGCAGTGGCGGGCATAACGTTGAATAACCGTTTCAACCGATTCAACGCTCTCTATACTGCTGACACTTTTACCTGCCTGAAAAAAATCCTTATAACTTATACCTTTAAGCGAGGCTTCTTTAAGCTGCCATATAGATTTCAGTGTATAAAACATACGCATATAATGTTTGCCTTTAGGGTGTCTTAAAAGCTTTTTAGCAAGCCAATTAGCCTTGGTACCTGTCTTTTCAATATAAGGTGTTTTAATCACAGCCACAGGTACACCCGAAATTTTATCGGTGAGAACAATGTCATCTTCATGAGCATCAACAATTGCCATTTTATAATCTTTGTGTGCCCGGCATTCTGTTGTGGCAATAAAGCGTGTACCCATCTGCACACCTGAGTATCCCATATCTAAAGCTTTAATAAAATCATCTTCACATCCAATCCCACCTGCACAAATAAGAGGAACATCCAATCCGGATAACTCTTCATAAAGTTGTTCCTGAATTTTTTCTCCTGCATGCCCTCCTGCTCTGGAATTAACACAAATAAGTCCGTCCACACCGCCTTCTATGGCTTTTTCGGCCCATTTTCGATTGGTCACATCGTGATAAACTTTACCGCCGACTGCGTGGACCTTTTCCACCACCCAAGACGGATTGCCTAAAGCTGTAATAAAAAAACGCACACCTTCTTCAAGAGCAATATCAATCCAGGCACGCATGCGATCTTCATAAATTTTCGATGATTTTTCAACGATAGCATTAAACCCGACAGGTTTGTCAGTCAGCCTTTTAATGAGCCGAATACCTTCCCGTAAATCATGCTTATGAACAAAAATCATCGCAATGGGTTGAATAATACCTATTCCCCCTGCTTTAGACACTGCTGCGACAAGCTCTGGATTAGAGCAAGGATACATAGCGCCACAAATCAATGGTATTTCAATACCCACATCCTTTGTAAACACTGTTTCAAGCCGAGACATTTTTCCTTCCTTTACTTATCTTCAATA
Source organism: Candidatus Desulfobacula maris (assembly GCA_014383445.1). Classification (GTDB taxonomy): domain Bacteria; phylum Desulfobacterota; class Desulfobacteria; order Desulfobacterales; family Desulfobacteraceae; genus Desulfobacula; species Desulfobacula maris. The sequence continues at coordinate 4,740 of JACNHV010000072.1, forward strand.
TGATATCTACCGGTTCAATGCCTTCGTTCTTACCATAATACCATGTATTGACAACTTCAACAATTGGATCACCTGCCCCAAATCCACCGCCTATTTTTTTTACACCGCTCCAAGGTAAAATCGAGAGATTT
>JACNHV010000375.1 GCA_014383445.1 Candidatus Desulfobacula maris
TATAGCCTGAAGGATTTTATTGATCAGTGAAATACGGTGTTCGCCGGACGGTTACGAGCTTTTAAGGTTTCAAGGGCTAGTTGTTCCGAGCTTGCTCTCGCTATGGTGCGTTTAGCCCATCGTGATTGATTCAATGCCCTGTCTTTTATCGCCTGGTCTTCAGAACCTAATTTGAACTCAAACAGTTCCGTTTTTTCAAAAAGATCAAGCAGGTAAAGATTTGCTTCACGTCGTCCCTTCTTTTTTTTGATTCCATTGTATTTTCTACAGATAAAGGGCCAGCAATGTTCTGGGGTTGCCCGTAGAATTTTTGCTATATGATTAGCATCACCATTGCTTACTTTCCATCCGGCTAAATTCATAGCGCACCCCGGTGGATTTCTTTCAACTCGGTGCAAAAGTTCCGGCCCTGTTCCGGAAGTTCCGAAACTAGTTCCGGGATAGTTCCGGCCCTGGTGTATAAAAGTTCCGGCCCCGGTTCCGAAACCAGTTCCGGAAAGTTCCGGGACTTTCCCGGCCCCTTATATGCTGTACAACATCCACAAATAGCACTTTTTATGCCTCCAGTTACGGGGCTATCCGGGGTTATGACTTGGGATGTAGTGGAACAAGCAAAAAGTGACGGTTGGGAAAAATGGTATCCCTGAACTATCGGAGGCTGATTAAATCCAGGAAATGATGACAGGGACGTGAACATATTCATGCTAAACCTCCGGTATCAGAGGTTGAGTGTCTTACCTGAGAATCAACATAAGTTTCAAGATCAGATAGCCGGTAGCGTACAGCCCGTGAGCCAATTTTTATAAACGGGACTCTGGCTCCTGCCCAACGGTCTCTTTCCAGAAATGCTTTACTGACGGTCAAATACTTGGCCGCATCTGCTGTGTTTAAAAGTTGAGATATCATTTTTTACTCCATTTGATGAATGAAGCTCAATGATCCTCAACGGTACTTATTTTTAATAATACGTTCTGCTGGTGTAAGTATACGAACACCGGGTGTACGTATACGAGAAGCGGGAGAAAGGATGTACTTTGATACCGGATTTATAAAGAATGGCTTGTTTTTACTTTGATTGATATTTAACGATCGAAGAATTCAGGAGGGTATTTACCTTTTTCAAAATCACGTATGGCATCAAGGAAATATCGGTTGATATTGGTCTCTGAGAAATTTTTCCTGTCAGATTCATTCATATTTTTCACGTAGTCTGAAACATATTGGCTTCTATTGCTGATGGCTTGATTTTGAATGTCAGACTGATATTGCTCTAAGAATGTCTTTTTTTGGGTTAATTTATCTTTGTAAGAATTGGCGCCTCCTTTACTGGATTTTCTTCGGTGTAATTCGGCATCATTTTTTTCTTTGTCATCTATGGCTGAAATTTCCTGATTCATCATCGACATCATATTCAATAAACTATCCACTGCTTTAAGGTCGATATATATCTTACCCAATCGATAATATGGGTCATCTAAACGTTTTTTATTCTGTCGTAATGTCTTGGCTTTATCGATTGCTTTTGTAAATTCAATCAGCGCAAATGATGAGAAAATCGGTACAGCAAGATTAAAGTCTGACATCAATAAGTCAGAACTTAAGTCCGTATTTTTTTCATCAATCACTCCGTTGTCGAAAAGATCTTCATTAAATAGTTTGTATACAGGTAGTCTTTCGATATCTGATGGTGAACCTTGCACTAGTTCCGTAATGGCATTTAGTAGTATTTCATGAATATCTGGCTTATCAAGCGAGCGGAACACTACATCATAAAGTTTAGAATTGAATTCAAGAAAGTCATTCATTTGGTCAATAGACATACTGGCTAAACCATGAAGGATATTTTGTAGAGTGAGCTTTAAAAACTCGGTTTCTACATCGGGCAGCAATCCTGGTGGAGGTACAAGGTCTGAAAATGATGAAAATTTTTGCATGGCGTATCCTTAAATGGTTGTCCTTTTAGGAAGAAGTTTAGCAGCCATTCATCGCTGTTAATATGACTTCAATTTTATTCTAATAGTCACCTGGAGCTACTAAAAGATTGCCCACGTACGGCGATATAGCCATCTAATCGATGGCTATATCGCCTTGCGCGGCCTCTGTTTCAAAAGCTGATAAGATGAAAGTACTGATTTTTTCCATGGGCTTTCTGAGTCTGTTGATATCGAATACGATATATCCTGCTGTCACATCATTCGGGTCTTTGTGGTTGAGTAGTTGTTTCAGGGCGTAGCCCGGGATATCCAGGCTTTCTGCAATGGTAATAAAGGTTCTTCTGAGATCGTGCAGGGTAAAGCCAACTCCAGATAGTTCAGTGACTCTTTTAAGTGCGGTTTTGGGTTCAATTAGATAACCTCTTTCGCTATCACTCGGAAAGACATAGGGACTGGATTTATTGAAAGCACGACGTTTAAGCAGATCAAAAAGAAAGTCCGACAAGGGCAGGGTATGCACCTGATTATTTTTGGTTTCCGGAATAGTCAGGGTTCTCTCATTAAAATCGATATCAGACCAGGCAAGACGCGAGGCTTCTGAGCGCCTTAGCCCGGTAAAAAGGAGTAGATGTAAATAATCCCGAGTGGTTTCCTGATTGAGTTGCATGGTGCCCTGATACCAGTCTTTGAGCTGAGAAGCCTTGATCAGGGTTTGGCGACGTTCCACTTTGTACCATGCCCGGGTTTCACTAAGCCGGGAGACTGGATTGATTGTAATTATTGGCTGGCCGTTTTCATCTTCAAACTTCACCATTGCATGATTAAACAGGGCGCGTAAAAGCCGCATGGTGTTATTGGCCCTGGCATGACTACGAAACCCCAGCTCCCGATGCCTGTTTTCAACCATATCTTTGGTGATCTCCGCAATGGGCTTATTTTGCCAGTCGGATAATGAAACATCGATTGAGCGGGTATAGTCCTTGATCGTGTAAGGCTTCAGGTCTTTGCGGGATAATAGATAGTCTTCAAATGTTTCTTTTAGGGTAAAGGCTCTTACTCGATTGGCTTTCTCTTCCTTGATAGGATCTTTACCGGTGGCAACACTTCCCAGAAATTTCATGGCTTCCTTTCGTGCCATTTCAACCGTTAGCGGGCCATAGGCTCCCAGCGTTTTGCGTCGTGATTTTCCATTGATCCGTTTTTCGACAATAAAAGACTTTGCTCCGGCGCTGGTGATTCGCAGACCAAAGCCGGTAATCGTTGAATCCCTGAATATAACCTGGTTAGCTTTACCTCCCGGTTTACAGGGAGGCGCGCTTAATTTATCAACAACTGTTTTTGTGATCCTCATTCTTCCGGTATTCCTTTTAGGTTATGAAGTTGTGGTGGCCTATTTGCTTAATGCATTGAGTACGGCCTGTGGTTCTTTTTTCACCACATTCAACAGCACGAGGGCAGGGCCGTGAGGCTCTCTATCGCCTCGTTCCCAATGGCGCAAGGTACTCACGCTGATACCAAATGCGGATGCAAATTCGGTTTGACTCATATCCATATTGGATCGAATGTTCTTCACATCCAGCGGTGTAAATTTATGGATGACGGCTTTTGAGGGTTTGCCCTCGGAATGCTCCACCGCTTCGGTTAAGCCTTGCTTGATACTTTTAAAAAAATCGGACATTTTATTCACCATAGTTTTTGATAATCAGCCTGGTTAACTTCGCCAGTTCGTTTCGTTCGGCATTGCTCAGGTTTGCCTTGTCTTTCTTGCCGAATACCGACAGCAGAAAAAGCGGTATGGATTCATTGTGAAAATAATAAATGATTCTTCCCCCGCCGCTTTTTCCTTTATGACCGGAAGCCCAGCGAAATTTTCAGATTCCACCGGTTCCCTGCATCACTACACCGGCCTGTGGATGGCTAGCCAGATAATTAATGACGCCCTGTTTCTCCCGGTCAGGCAGTAAGGTGCTGGCACTTGTTTGAAACTCGGGTAATTCTACAATCGTTTGCATGGTTCATGGTAATCCAATGGATTAGTTAATATCAAGTGATTCCATCCTGTTGTAGCCAAAGCTAAAAGAGAATCAGGCTTTCAATTCGAGTCCTACGCACGCTAAAAAGTCATTTTTAAAGCGATTTAAGCGCTAGGGATTTTTAATCCCTCGTAGGCTCATGTAGGCGTAGTGTAGGCGCTAGAGGTCAAATACTAGCAAATAAGGGCAAATTATGTCAAATTGCGTACATTAAGAATGTGTTATAAATACTTGAATATAAAAGAGTTTAAAAGAATTTCAAAAAAAGACGCTAATAACTTAAAATCCCTCGGCTTAACGGCCGTGCCGGTTCGACTCCGGCCCCGGGCACCATTTACTCCTTTTTACTCCATTTTTATTCTCATCCAATACTGTCCATTAATGCCCAGTCTCGTCCATAATTCTATATAAATCATTGGCTTATATAGCTGTCGACTAACTGTGTATCTCTGGATTAGTGTCCGGCACTGATCAATGCAGTCCATTGACAGCCAGCGATATTGGGGGTACAAATGGGGGTATCAAATCAAAATCACAGGTTAGATACCCCCAATGGCAAGACAAACTACTACAGGAAAGTTGGCAGATGTCACAGTCCGGCAGGCCAAACCAGGCGAAAAGCCGTACAAACTCAGTGATGGAGCGGGTTTGTACTTATTGGTAAACCCAAATGGAAGCCGCTATTGGCGATGGAAATACCGAATCAGTGGTAAGGAGAAGGTATTGGCTCTGGGGGTATATCCTGATGTCACTATTTCCAAAGCCCGTGCAAAAGTGTTATCGGCTAAACAATTGCATATTCTGGACGAACGTGAACACCTATTCTGATTGATCGTGAACACCGTTCTGGTGTGATGGTGAACAC
>JACNHV010000368.1 GCA_014383445.1 Candidatus Desulfobacula maris
TGACTGGAAAATTTGACCCAACCAAAAAATAAACCGGATTTCACCGGTTATTTTGATGTTAAAATGGACAAATCAAATCTATTTTCGGATAAAGCAGAAGCCTACAATGATTATCGACTAAACCAAAATCATATTGTATAGTAAATTACTATGAAAGAGGTTGATTTTAAAAACATTTATAACACCTATCATGAAGGGTTGATCCGCTATATTAATGGCAAAGTCGCTGATCCGCTTCAGGCCGAAGACATTTGCCAGGATGTATTTCTTAAGATTCAGAGCAACCTGGATAAGTTGAATGATGAAGCAAATATTGAACCATGGATTTTTAAAATTGCCAAATTCACTGTTATTGATTTTTACCGCTCAAAAAAAACAGAACCACTACCAAATATAATTAAAAGTGAGGTTCATATCGAAAAGGATATAGTCGCGGCCCAGGGGCTTGATGGCATCAAAACCATCATAGAAACGCTGCCTGATAAATACGCGACCGTGTTAAAACTCTTCAAACTCCAAAAACTGACTGCCCGGGAAATCACCATAAAAACAGGACTCTCCCTTTCTGCTGTTAAATCCAGACTTCTGCGCGGTAAGGCAATGTTCAATAAAAAATTAAAAGCCTGTTGCGATGTTCAATTGAACAAAAATGGAGATATTCTGGATATCAATTGTACCGATAAATTCCCACGAATTAAAAATAAAAAATAATTTTTTGAATCCTTTTATTCGCCCCTGTTCGACATACTTATAAGAATAAACAAAAAGGAGACAAAAATGATTTGCAATTTAATTTTTAGTATTTTAATCGTCACATTTGCTGGATGTGCAAGTGCAAACACACTGGAAAAGGAGATGGTTATGACACATTTGAATGCTAGCACACCTTTGGATATGACCGGAAAAACTATTACCCCTTTTATTCTTTTCCATGCGGCAAAGCATCTTCAGTCGTTAGAGCACGGCGAGGTCCTGATTATTAGAACAGATATTTTCAAGGCCATAGAAAGTGACATCAATGCATGGTGCAGAATGAGCGGCCATCTATTGGAAAAAATAGAAACAACAAAAGAGTCACAACTCTATTACGTTAAAAAAGGCTTACCAAAATCAACCCAAAAATCTTTGGCCATAATTATTTCTACTACCTCCCTGGAAGAATTATTATCTCCATTAGGTCTCGCATTAAGTGCAGCAATCAGTGGCAGAAAGGTTCATCTATATTTCCAGGGGCCAGGTACCCGTCTGCTAAAAAAAGGGTATACCGCAAGCCTTGACAGCTTTTCCATGCCTTTTACCGGGTTTGCTAAAAGCGGCCTTGCAAAAGCCGGACACCTGCCTGCAGAGAAAAAAATCCAGCAGTTGAAAGAACTTGGTGCTATCTTTTATATCTGTGGTGGTTCCATGGATCATTTCGGGGTAAAAGAAGCAGATCTTATTTTCGATGATATTATCCAGGCAGAATACTTTACGATCCTTGAGGTGATGGAATCATCAGATGTGCATATTATGCTGCAGTAAATTTGGACCTATTGATTCAAGATATGAAGTTCTTGTTGGACCAAGCAAATTGTCGCAATCTTTTGTTAATAAAAGATAAACTTTTACAACCCGCAATAACAACTCTTAGCAGCCTCATTTTGATACCGAAATGGACCTTTGAAGGGGAATTTGATCACTATAGTCTTCCCATATGAACCGATCTTAATTTTAAAAACATGAAATTTTCCTTAATTCAGGATAAATAGTTGTTGACATTTTCCTTTTAAAAAGGAAAATAGTGATATGAAACATATTTTAAAAACAATTATTAAGGATTTCCATTCGAGACCGCTGCCATCGTTTAAGCCACGGCATTTAGAAGTCCCCCTCGATTTGGGAAAGATTATTACAATCATCGGGCCGCGCAGGGCTGGAAAAACATGGTATCTTTTTCAACTTATATCAAGCTTGGAAAAGGTTGGTATAAAAAAAGAACAAATTTTTTATCTTAATTTTGAAGATGAACGCCTTGATTTTGATGCTGGTTATGACCAGATCCTTGATGCCTATATTGAACTTTATCCTGATCAAAAATTGGATGACCTTTATATCTTTTTTGATGAGATTCAGGAAATTCCGGAATGGGAAAAATACATCCGTCGACTGTATGACACAATAAGCAAGAAAATTTTCCTCACTGGCTCAAATGCAAAAATGTTATCAAAGGAGATTGCCACTTCGCTGAGGGGACGAAGCCTTTCTTTTGAAATCATGCCTTTATCATTTCCGGAATTTTTATCCTTCAAGAACATTGATTCCAAAGATATATATTCTACAAAAAATCGGGCAAAAATTCAGAATAACTTTGATGAATACCTTACCTGGGGAGGATACCCCGAGCTAGTTGATATGGAAAACCGTTTTAAGGCAAACATTCTACAAGAATATTTTAATGTCATGCTTTATCGCGATTTAATGGATAGATATGAGATTCGGGACGTATCAATCCTCAAATACCTTATTAAACGCCTCATCGGTTCATTTACAAAAGAATTTTCTGTTAACAAACTTTACAATGATTTGAAATCCAGAGGGATCAAAATTGGTAAAGATTCAATTTACAGGCTTATTGACCAAATTTTTTCTATTTATATGGTAACATATGTGGAAAAATATGATCCGGCAGTAGTGAAAAGGGAAATGAGTAATAAAAAAATATACCTCTATGATAACGGGATTGCCTCTGGTATCCGGTATACTTTTTCAGAAGACCGGGGAAAATTACTTGAAAATTTGGTGTTTACCGGAATCCGCAACACTACAGAAGCTATTTTCTTTTTAAAAAATGGCTATGAATGTGATTTTGTCGTTTTTCCCGAAACTAAAAATCCAGTTCTTATTCAGGTCACAGAAACCTTAGATCAATATAATTTACGCCGGGAAATAAACGGATTGGAAAAAGCCAGAAAGAGGATCAAAAATAGCAAAAACTTATTGATAACCGGAAACATGAAGATTCCTTTAGATATGGTACCAAAATGGGTTGAGGTTATGACAGCATACGAGTGGCTGCTAAAACAACAAAAACATTCTACGGTCAAGCCGTAGATGTTCGTGTTCTCGGCGGTTGCGCTGCCTTGAATGCGGAGCCGGTAAGCACCGCATTATGGAATAAGGTTGATTAAATTATGGAAAGCTTGCATTCCACTGATATTGTGGCCTGGTCACATTTTCACACCCCGGCGACCTGGCGATAGCCTGAAAAAAAGATAGCGGTGAGAGCCCCTTCTTATTGACCCCGAAGCATTATTCTTCTAACCTTGGTTGATAATAAAATGATGTTCTCACGAAATTCGAATTTTAATAAGGGAATAACTATAGATGATATCTGATTCAGTGCTGTTTGCTTTTGGGTTAACTATTTTTGCAGGCCTGGCAACTGGTGTCGGCAGCGCCATGGCATTTTTTGCAAAAAAAACAAATACAAAATTTCTGTCTATCGCCCTTGGATTTTCTGCAGGCGTAATGATCTATGTTTCCTTTATTGAAATCTTTGTGAAAGCAAGGGCAGCATTAGAAGCTGCACTGGGATCAACAATAGGATACTGGTGGACAACCCTTGCTTTCTTCGGCGGTGTATTTCTAATTGCTGCCATAGACAAACTGGTTCCATCTTTCGAAAATCCCCATGAGGTAAGAGGAGTGGAAGATATTAACGAAGAGGCTGGTAAAAAAAAAGCGCTGCTGAGAATGGGAATGTTATCTGCCCTTGCCATTGCAATTCATAACTTTCCTGAAGGTTTAGCGACCTTTACCAGTGCACTTGCCGACCCGACATTGGGTATTAGCATCGCAGTTGCCATAGCTATACATAATATTCCTGAAGGTATTGCCGTTTCCGTTCCCCTGTACTATGCCACAGGCAGCAAGAAAAAAGCCTTTTTCTACTCTTTTGCATCTGGTTTGTCCGAGCCTGTCGGTGCACTGGTCGGATATGGTCTGTTTTATAAATATTTTAATGATATTACTTTTGGAGTTCTTTTTGCCGGTGTGGCAGGCATTATGGTCTTTATCTCTATTGATGAATTGTTGCCCACTGCTGAAAAATACGGGGAACACCATTTGGCAATCTATGGCCTTATCGCGGGAATGCTTGTCATGGCATTTAGCCTTTTACTTTTCGCTTAGATCATTATGAATCAATAGGTTTCCAAAGATGCGCGCTTCTACATTCATCTTTTTAATATCTCTTTATCTGCTGCTGCCTGTTATACCTTTGTCTTTGTTTCTGCAGGCCGTTGACGAAAACACCACCCTGTTTATACGGATTTCAAGAATTGCCGGCATTTATGCTTTTGTCTGGTATTCGCTCCAGTTTATTGTCACGGCCCGGATCCGGCTGCTGGAATGGTGTATTGCCCAGGACAGGCGGCTGATACTGCATATGCTGACAGCGATTGGTGTCCTGTTGATTGTGGTAATTCATACCAGTTTCGGGAATGAAAAATATACCAGTGAATTCCAGGCCGGGCTCGGGGGTACAGCAGATTTCATATTCCTTTGGGCGACTCTTTTCAGCGGGCTTTTTTTCAGCAACTATTTGATCCGGTTTCTTCCGGTTCTCATCCCGTACAGAGATAAAATAGTTTCCTTTGTTAAACTCACACATGAACGATGCCTGTTGCTGCATTATGCCATGCCCGCAGGAATGATATTGCTAATGGCCCATGTCATGCTGGTTCCCGGCAAAGGACTCATTTTATTCAAAACCTGCATGGCCATAATCAGCGGATCTACCCTCACGGTATATCTGTTTCATAAATTTATTGTTCCCCGGCGGATGCAACAACACCCCTGGAAAGTGGATCAGGTGGTTCAGGAATCGGATGCCATCTTCAGCCTGCACTTTAAACCGCCGCCCGGTAGAAAAATCAATCACCAGGCCGGCCAGTTTTGTTATATTCGCCCTGTAGGCAGTGGCATGCCGTCACAATCCCACCCTTTCACCATATCTTCAAAACCCGATGATGAAGGGATTTGCATTACCATCAAAGCGGTTGGGGATTTCACCACCGACATCAAAAAGATTGAACTCGGCAGCCCTGTCAGCATTGATGGAGCGTATGGACAATTTTCATATAAACGGGTACCGTCTGACAACACACTGGTGTTTATTGCAGGGGGCATCGGTATAACCCCAATGCTGTCCATGCTGCTGGATCTTTGTATTAAAGAACCAAAGCGGAAGGTGCTCCTGATATGGGGGGCAAGGTATGAAAAAGATCTGATTCGGTTAAACGACATTCAGTTGATACAAAAGCAGATGGAGCACTTTGATTTCCAGCCTGTCCTATCTCGTGAGCCTCATTGGCATGGGCACCAGGGGAGAATTGACAAAAAGATGATCACCGAAATCTTGGACAGAAACAGGGTGAACACAAATTTTTCCAATCAAAATGATTGTGATTTTTTTATCTGCGGACCTGTAGGTATGATTGATGATATGCTACAGATATTAAAAGAAATGAACATCCCTGGCCGTGCCGTTCATACGGAACGATTTGCTTTTTAAGATCAGATCAAACAGGCTGCATGCAGAGGGTTGCATCACTTAAGATTCATGCTGCAATGCCTGAACGCTTAAAGGAGTCTATCCTTGGCCCAAAAAAAGTATCATATCATCAAAACTGATCCTTTTTATTGATCCTAAAACTAAATTAAAATATAATGTTGGAAAAAGTACATGAAAAATGGAATCACTATCTTTCAAAAAGTACTTATTCTACAGACTCGTTAGGCGGATAAGAACATGATCTCGAGAAGACAATTATTATATTTTTCGGCTCTACTCTCTTGTAGTTACGCTATTTCAAACATAGGTTGCTTCGCTCTATCAGGTGACAACTCAGATGATAGTGGTCTACAATACCCATTGACATTAACTTTGCTAAAAGAAGCCTATTGGTCAGAAATGACAGCATTCAGGCATTATGATGAATATATCCAGAAAGCTCTTTCCGAAGGATACGCTAATATCGCATACCTTTTTTCAGCGTTATCAATTTCTGAGAAAATACACGCAGACAATTATAAATCATTAATAATTTCATTAGGTTCATCAATAAAAAATAAGGAAACTGACGTCTCTACTAAAAACACCCAGAAAAACCTAAATATAGCTGCGATCAAAGAGTTAGAAAAAATTAATAAATTCTATCCGGAAATTATAAAAAAAATATCCACTGAATCCCATGATCCGTCAATTATAAATTGCATGTACTCTTGGAAATCACATAAACAGCATGTGGCAATGATTAGAGATATAAAGAAATACTCGAGTATATTTTTTGGCATTCTTGCTGAAAAAATTGAAAAAATGAACCCAAACTATTATGTGTGTATAATATGCGGTTCAACTGTAGATGAAAAACCTGAAATACCTTGTGAAATTTGTAATTACAATGTGTCTCATTACCAAAATATAGATAGGCCTTTACTAAAAACATTGTAAAAGTTTTAAAAAAGCCTAACCATAGCATTAACGCAGACTGGAAAAAGCACAGTTCAGTCTATAAATTTCGGGGGCATCCGTAATTCAAACATGAACCATACTACGGGCAAGCCGCAGATGTTCAAGTTAGCAGGAGAAATTGAAAATATGAAAACAGCAAAATTGATAATTATTCTTTTTTCGTTATTGTTGTTAGATACATACAAAGTCTATGCTCATGGCTGGATGGCTCCTGAAAGCGACGCTAAAAAAGAAAACCCTATTAAGATAAACGAAAAATCAATTAACAATGGGAAAAAATTATTTGAAAATTTCTGTTCATCCTGTCATGGGCCTGAGGCAACTGGTATTAAGAAAGAAATCACAGGGCTTAATATAGATACACCTAATTTACCCGCTCGTCTCAAGACACATACCGATGGAGATTTTCACTGGAAGATTTTAAATGGAAGAAACCAAATGCCATCGTTTAAAGAAGAACTGTCAGAAAATGAAATATGGCATATAATCAATTATATAAGGGTATTGATAAAAAAATAAAACTGCTAACCAATAGCTGCTCCCGACGCGGCTCATCCGCGCCGGAGAGCATGGCGATTATAAGCCGTTACAGTAACAAAGAGGGAAATACTATGGCTGATTATAGTCGAAAGGTAATAGGCTATTTTGCTTTTTCATCTCCTACTGAAATCGTGTGTACTGGAGATCAAGGCGATTCATGTGTAATATCTGGATCTGTTCGAGCTATGAAAGCCTACCTTAAAGAAATCGATCCTGATGAGCAAAAAGGACATACCGTTAAAAAGACGAGATTTGGGGAAATATTGAGGGGTCTTAACCTTGGTGCGGCATATGGGTTTGACGAGGATTCATATAAAAAATTTTACCCGCTCGCACGGAAAGAAGGGTTGCCCGTTAAAGAAGGCAATTTTAGTGAAATGAAAGACAAGGGTTTTCGGTTTTTTACAGTCCAATTAACGAGCTTATAACCTGGCGTTTCACTGGATTGCAGGGGTCTCAACCGCTTTGAATGTTTTGGTTTAACAAGCTTTATTATCACGAACAAGTTTTCTGGAAACCCCTGCAACCAGTGAACTTGTCGTTAAAAAGCAGAGGTGCGGAATGACAGATAATTATACAAAAATTGTTGAATACAACCTTGATAAACTATACTGTAATCTGCCTCACGACCTATCAAAAAATCTTCCTGGCAGGCAGGAAGGAGAACGATTTATTTTTGATGCATTTGGAGAAATATGTATGATTGAACCCAAAGGGATTAATCTTGGTGATAAAGAGCACTCTTCTGTCTTTGATATTTTAATCTCTCTTTATGCCTTGAATGCCCGTCCTGATATATGCATTCCCGAACCTTTTAAAGCATTCAAGGAATTTCCAGACAGTATGCCCTATGCAGGAGCATTTACGACACACACCGAACAGCTGCTTGTCCCTTATGTAGGCAAAATCAAGGAGTCCGTCCAAATAATCACTAAAAGGCTTAAGGGTGAAGACTCTCCTGCCGGGACAGGAGGAGATTTTTCCTTTATTGTTTATCCTTTGCCAAAAATCGCTCTGTGCTATATTTTTTATGAAGCGGATGAGGATTTCCCCGCTTCAGTAACATGCCTTTATTCAAATAATGCAAATTTATTCCTGCCGATAGATGGCCTTGCCGATGTGGGGGAATACTGTTCAAAAACAATTCTGGAACTGATTTAGTAACGTAGCGTAGCGTAGGGGTTGGACCAAACAAATTATTGCAAACCATTGTTAACAAAAGAAATATTTTTTGAAAACCCTCAAAAAAACTCTTAGCAGCTTCATTTTGACACCGAAATGTACCTTTTAAGGGGAAGGGGAAAATACATCAAAATATCATTAAACTGGACCAGATACCAGATCCAGATGGGCCAGACCAGATACGCAGATGGCAGATGGGGTCGGACCGAGGAAGCTGCGTATAAATATTAAAAAAAGTATGAAAAACCGGTCTCAAAAACGTCTTAGGTTAACATTTTCGACCCCAAAAACAGCATTTTAAGAATTATACTTTGATTTCAACATCGAAAATGCACCGGATTTCACCGGTGATTTTGGTGTTCTCGGCGACTGACTTCGTCCATCACCTGGTCCCGGCGCCGTGCGCCAGAATCAGGAGCCTGATCGGTCACCGCAATCTGCCTAATCAAACTTCGTTTGCTTGTACAGACTACGGCACCGCTCAGCACTGCGTTATATAGAAAAAGAGGAAACAATGAAAAATCCTAAAATCAGTACACTGAGAAATGCAACTTTAATTCTGTCATTTCTATCATGCATATTTATTAGCTGTATGAACAATAGTAATAACTTCATTTATAATCCACCTGAAAATATTAATGATGGATTGAAAACAGGCACATTGGAAAGTGTGAACCTGGATGCTGCGACAATCGCAAAGGGAGTAAAAAAAATACGCGATGGTAAATTTGGCGAAGTACATTCCATACTCATTTACAAACAAAACAGGCTGGTGCTGGAGGAATATTTTGAGGGACATAAATATAAATGGGATGCAAAAGCTTACCATGGAAAATTGGTGAGCTGGAATCGAAACCTGCCTCATGAATTGATGTCCTGTACTAAAAGTATTACTTCAGCCTGCATCGGCATTGCCATAGATAAAGGTTTTATTCAAAGTGTTCATCAATCCATTTTCGATTATTTGCCTTATCATCAGCACCTTAAAGTTAACAACAGAGAATATATAACTATTGAACATCTGGTAACAATGACTTCAGGATTAGCGTGGGACGAGTGGAGTAGTTCTCATGGTACATCAGCCAATGACATTGATAGTTTATGGTTTGATTGTAAAGAAACAATAAGCTGTGTTTTGAATAGGCCATGGTGGAAAGAACCTGGCCAATTGTTTACATATAATGGAGGTGGCACGATCATTTTGGGTGAGATTATTAAAAATGCGAGCAATATGTCTACTTACGAATTTGCAACGAAATATTTGCTGGAACCCCTCGGCATTGAAAATACTCAATGGTCGCAATTTCCGGGAGGGGTATGGGATGGTTCAGGCTCATTTTTTATGACTCCCAGAGATATGATAAAGGTTGGTGCTGTCTACTTAAATAATGGCCTTTGGAATGGTGAAAGAATTATTCCTTCTAATTGGGTTGAAAAGAGTTCAACTCCCTATAAAAATAATATTGATATCAAAATACCAGGTGAAGATTCCGGAAAAAACAATTACGGATATACCTGGTGGATAAGTGAATTCTCCCATTCAGGTGATAAAATAAAGATGTTTCGTGCAGGTGGCTGGGGCGGTCAGGAAATAATGGTTTTTCCGGAACTTGAAATGGTTGTTGTGTTTACCGGCGGTAATTATGCACGCACGACCCGCCTTTTCAAAATACTTGAAAAATACATTTTGCCTGCGATTAAATAATATTCAACGGACACAAATGTGAAGCATTATCTGAAGACAGGAAGATAGATTCTCATAGATTTGTGATCTGGGAGCACCTTACTGAATTCCAACAAATGAAATAAAGGGTTAAAATCTTTAGTTGAGTCTTGTTGGATGAAACTCAACAACGAACATCCTGACGGGCAAGCCGCAGATGTTCATGTTAGCGACAAGCTGAAAGGTATCGGAAATACGATGGAAATTAGAAAAGCTTCAGATACAGAATTAAATGATGTATTGCGAGTAGAAAAAGATGCATTTGGATATGACAAAGAAGCAAACCTTGTAAAGGATTTACTAAATGACTCAAGTGCAAAACCCTATTTTTCTTTCCTTGCTTTTAGCAACGATAGAGCTGTGGGACATATTTTGTTTACCTCGGCACAATTGAAAGTTACACAAAATGACGTATCCATATCGCTCTTGGCACCCTTAGCCGTAATACCTGAATTTCAAAAACAGGGGGTGGGAGGAAAACTCATAGAGTACGGTTTGCAACATTTAACAACCTTTGACGTCGATTTGGTCTTTGTGCTTGGACATCCAGAATATTATCCTCAATATGGTTTTAAACCTGCTGGTATACAAGGGTTTGAAGCTCCTTATCCAATCCCGGAAGAGCATGCTAATGCATGGATGGTTCAGGAATTGCGTTCAGGAGTGATAGGTAGTGTGTCCGGAAAAATCAGATGTGCAGACATGCTTAATAAACCGCAGCATTGGCGTGAATAAAATCATTATGAAAGCAATTGTTTATCATAAATATGGCTCACCTGATGTTTTAAGGATGGAAGATATCCCAAAACCGGTTCCAGGTGATGATGAAGTTTTAATAAAAATTTATGCAGTATCAATTAATTCATGGGACTGGGATGCGCTAACGGGAAAACCATTTGAGTATCGATTTTTGAACGGTCTTTTAAAACCGAAAAGTACTAAAATGCATGGATGTGACATCGCCGGAAAAGTCGAAGAAATCGGGGAAAATATAAAACAATTTCAAGTTGGAGATGAAGTGTTTGGCGACCTGTCAGAAGGAGGATGGGGAGCTTTCGCTGAATATGTTTGTGCTTGCGAAAATGAATTAATTTTTAAACCTTCGACCATGACATTTGAGGAAGCTGCATGTCTCTCTCATGGGGGCAATCTTGCTGTACAGGGACTTATTGATTATGGACAGATTAAATCTGGACAAAAGATTTTAATTAATGGCGGGGGCGGTAGCACTGGTACATTAGCTGTTCAGATAGCTAAATTATTCGATGTCGAAGTAACAGCAGTAGACCACCCTGTGAAATTAGACACAATGCTTAAACTTGGCGCAGACCATGTGATTGATTATACAAAAAAAGATTTTACTCAAAACGAACAAAAATATGACCTGATTTTTGATGTAAAAACGACTCGTTCTGTTTTTGATTATCAGCGTGCATTAAGCCCAAATGGCATTTATGTAACAGTAGGAGGAAAAACTTCTCGAATCCTTCAAGTTGCATTTTTTGGGAAACTATTAAAAAAGTACAAAATGCACATTGTCGGTTATAAAGCAAATAAAGATTTGAATTATATAGTTGAACTTTTTGAGGCCGATAAATTAAAACCGGTTATAGATAAATGTTTTCCTTTAGAAAAGACGGCTGAAGCATTTCGATATTTTGGAGAAGGACTTTTTAAAGGGAAAATAGTCGTAATTTTGGAAAAAACCTAACAAGGCAAATTAACTCGGATACAAATTCCGCTAAGCTCCATTTGCAGCGGTTATTTGTAATGTTAAAGATAAACACCTAATAAAAGAAATGGAATATGAAAAAGCGTAACAAAATAATCGAACAACTGAGAGAAGATGAGTTAAGAAATATCAATCTACTTAATTTCCTTGAAAATAATTATGTTTTAGATATCGAAGCCATAGGAAAATCAATATTTCTACGGGGGAGAAGTGACCAAATATGGATTTATATTAGTAGCTCTAACGAAGAGGAACTAAGATCCTTGAAAAGTAGATTACATGAAAAGGATAAGAATTTCGCTGCAATAGAAGATTGGATGCTGCCAGTTTTACGCGAAGATAATGAAATAATCTGGGATTTATCAATGAGTCAATATTATCTGCCGGATAATATTGTGATACCAAAATCTGAATTTAAATCGATTCCTCTCTCCTTAGCTGATGCAGAGACTATTTATGATAATTCTGAATATAAAGAAGCACTTTCAATAGACTATATACATGATAGAATTACTAATGGCAGTAGCATTGGATTATATGAAAAGGATCAATTAGTTGCTTGGGGAATGACACACGATGACGGAGGTATGGGGTTTTTGCATGTTCTTCCAGAATGTAGAAGAAAAAAATATGGTTATAATATCACATTGTTATTAATCGAAGAAATAAGACAAAAAGGCAAAATACCTTTTGTCTATATTGAAAAAGAAAATATGAAATCTATTAATTTAGTCTTAAATTTAAACTTCAAAAAGCATAAAGGGGTACACTGGTTTCAATTGAAGTGAGAGAGAAATGTTCAAAAACTCAAATGCACCGGATAACAACCGGTGATTTTGGTAGTTCCCGGCGGCTGCGCCGCGATTGTATGATATTATTTAAAATGATACAATTGAGATCATATTCTAACCATGATATGGTTAGGTTATAAAATGCATTAAGAGTTTTTATAGACTATAGTTTGTGAGAGGAAATTATGGACAAAAAAGATATCATAGAAATTTTACGTAACTATAAAAATGAAGTTGCTAATCAATATAATATCTTGACCATTGGCGTTTTTGGTTCCGTTGCTCGTGGGGAATCAGGAGATGAGAGTGATGTCGACATAGTGATCCGTATTTCTGAACCCGATTTTTTCATGCTTGCAGGAATAAAAGAAGATTTAGAAAAAAGACTTAATAAATCTATTGATATTGTAACTTACACAGACTCAATGAACCCTTTTTTAAAAAATAGGATAGACCATGAGGCCGTGTATGCCTGACAATGAACTGATATTGGAAATTATTCAACAAATCGAAGATGCTGCCAAAAAGGTTGTTCTGCGATTTCAGGTAATCGATAATCCAAACGATTTTACTGATACTGCGGCTGGGATGGAAAAAATGGATGCCATCTGCATGATGCTCATCGTTATCGGGGAGTCTTTAAAAAATCTTGATAAAGTTACGGAAGGGAAACTGTTATCGCGCTATCCAGATGTTGACTGGAAAAAAGCAAAAGGGATGAGGGATATTATTACACATCACTATGCCAATATTAATGCCGAAACAGTATTTTTCACATGCAAAAGAAAAATTCCTGCACTTCTGGATACTATCCAGAGAATTATCCACGAATTGAAATCCTAATTTTTTATATCAACTCAGAATTCCCAGATCAATAAACAACCTACATTCTCAACAATGAAAATGCTGACGGGCAAGCCGCAGATTTTCATGTTACACGAATGAAAATATAAGAGAGTTTAACAAAAAAATGATCTTCAGTTTAATTTCAGAACAGCAGGAGGATACACAATTAGGAACGTGGATTAGTCGATTAGTCATCGAAATGGGGGTGTAGCATGCCGGGAGTAGAAGGACGGGTGACGCTGGTAACTGGTGCGGGGCGTGGAATCGGGCGGGTGACGGCTGAGCTGCTGGCGTCACGCGGTGCACGTGTAATGGCCGCTGCGCGCAGTGAAAATGAATTGCAGACGCTGGGCCTGGACTACGTTGTGGCGGATCTGGGTACACCTGAAGGCTGTAGGCTTGCGGTGAAGGAAACACAGGATCGCCTGGGGCTGGTTTCAATCCTGGTGTGCAATCACGGTATTGGTTCGGCCCATGAGCGGGTGATCTGGGAGCAGGAGCCGGAGCTCTGGCGTGAAACGATGCGCATCAACCTGGATGGTCCTTATTTCCTGTCACGTTTAGTTGTCAAAGATATGATTGAACAGGGTTACGGCCGACTTGTGTTCACGAGTTCTACGGCTGGACAGGTTGCGGAATACGCCGGCAGCGCTTACAACAGCTCAAAACACGGTCTTCTGGGCCTGATGCGCTCGGTTGCCCAGGATGCCGGGCCGTATAACGTGACTTCCAACGCGGTGCTGCCCGGCTGGGTGCGAACACCAATGGCTGAGATTTCGGCCGAAGCCGAAGCCGCGCAGCATGGTATCACCCCGGATGAGGTGTGGGCAGAAAGAGCTGCGCTTTACCCGGCGGGCCGGGTGGTGACACCCGGAGAAGTGGCCGAGGTGATCGCCTTCCTTGCATCTGAGGAATCAAGTGGCGTCAACGGGGAGGCCATAACCGTAGCCCTTGGAGGCATGTGCTGAATATGAAATTTATTTCGGCTGCTGCTCACCGAAACGTCAGAGGAATAAATTGACCATGTTAAAAAATAAGATCCTTTGCTGGTATGGTAAAGATCCCTTTGAAGCAGGGCAAATCCTGATGGAGTCTTCCGGGATATGGGAAAACTGGTCCTTTTCAGATCATATCGGGCTGAAGCCAAATCTGGTAGTCTCCAAAAAGGCATCCTCCGGGGCAACGACTCACCCTGAATTCTGTGCAGGGATAATCACCTTCCTTCAAAAAAAAGGATTTCATAATATCAGCATTCTGGAAGGTTCCTGGGTGGGTGACCGAACAGAAAGGGCTTTTAAAGTTTGTGGCTATTCAGATATTTCTAAAAAATACTCTGTTCCCCTGGTGGACCTTCAGCAGGATACTTCTGTTTTATGTGAAGGATCTAAAGGAGAATATCGAATCTGCCAATCGATCCTGGAATTGGACCGACTCATTAACATCCCTGTACTCAAAGGCCATTGCCAGACAGGCATGACCTGTGCTCTGAAAAATCTGAAAGGGTGTATTCCTGACAGTGAAAAAAAGCGATATCATCGGGAAGGTCTTTTTCAGGCAATTGCGGATCTGAATGAAATCCTTCAATCTGATTTGATACTGGTGGATGCCCTGGAGGGAGATCCGGATTTTGAAGAGGGAGGGAATCCCTTTACACTTAATCTTTTTATGGCTGCTCTGGACCCGGTTCTTCTGGATACTTATGCCTGTTCCCTGCTGGGGCTGAAAACATCAGACGTTCCTTATATTAAAAAAGCAGTCGCCTTGGGGGTAGGATCTTCAGCATTGTCTGCTGATACCCTCCATGCCTTGAATAAGGGAGAGGGTTTGGACAATCTTCAGCAATCGTCTCTTGCTGCGGCAATTTCAGGCCATATAAATGAGAAAGGGGCATGCAGTGCCTGTTTTTCCTCCCTGACACAGGCGTTGAAACAGATGCAGGAAGAAAGGTTACCCTTGCCTGAAACAGTATGTATCGGGCAAGGATTTAAGAAAAAAACTTTAGATGGGCCGGGAGTGGGTGACTGCCTTTCCGGGTGCTCTTCATTTGTTCCCGGATGTCCTCCCGAACCTTATCAAATAGTTAATTACCTGAAAAATAAGTAGCTTTTATAATGAAAAAATGTTCAACAATCCAAATCAACCGGTCGAGCCGGTTATTTGTAGTGTTATGAGCTATGTAATAAAACTTAAGATTCCGATGTAGCACTATGTGAACGAACTGGATACTTTAAATTGTTTTTCAAGTATCGTTTTGACAAACAGATCGAAGAAGGTATGGATTCGTGCCGTACGTGATGCTTTTGAGGCAGTGTATAGATCAAAGAATTATCTGAAATTTGTAGAATGGTCCTCGATGATCAAAAGATAAAAAGGAAAACTTATGACAAATGGTATGCTTAAAGTAGGTATTGCTCAAATTTCACCGATCTGGCTGGATAAAAAACAAACACTTGATAAGATAATTAGTTTTGTTGAAATGGCAGGTGAAAAACAATGCCATTTGGTCACATTTGGAGAAGCATTACTCCCGGGCTATCCTTTCTGGATAGAAAGAACCAACGGTGCTATATTCAATTCAGAAATCCAAAAGGACCTTCATGCTCATTATATGGATCAATCCATTGATATTGAAGCTGGAGATTTAGAACCACTGTGCAAAACAGCTTTTAAAAGTAAAACAGCTGTTTATCTTGGCTGTATTGACAAGGCAGCAGATCGTGGCAGGCACAGCTTGTACTGTACCATGGTTTACATTGATCCGAAAAATGGTATCCAGTCTGTGCATCGGAAACTCACGCCAACATATGAAGAGCGATTAACCTGGGCACCAGGGGATGGACACGGGTTAAGGGTTCACAAACTTGGCAGGTTCACAGTTGGTGGGTTAAATTGCTGGGAGAACTGGATGCCCCTGGCAAGGACATCCCTTTATGCACAAGGTGAAGATCTCCATGTGGCGATCTGGCCGGGGGGAATCCACAACACATTTGATATTACACTGTTTGTTGCTAAGGAATCCAGGTCGTTCGTGATTTCTGCATCTGCACTGATGCAACCCAAAGATTTTCCCAAAATCACACCACATTTGGATAAGATTCTTGCACACAGCACCGGTTTTCTGGCCAACGGGGGTTCCTGCATTGCAGGCCCTGATGGTGAATGGATTATTGAACCATGCATTGAAGAAGAAAAATTAATCACAGCAGTTATAGACCACCAGCGTGTCAGGGCGGAAAGACAAAATTTTGATCCGGTTGGTCATTATTCAAGACCCGATGTGCTGGCGCTAAAACTAAACCAGTCACGCCAGTCATCAATTAAAATATCAGAATAAATAATCTTGGACATATTGCCAAATCTGAACGGAGGATAAAATGAGAGCAATCGGTATCAGCAGTAGCGGAAGAAAAAATGCTTATTCTAAACTTATCGGGAAAATGCTGGGTTCTATTCTGAAAAATAGATCAAACCGGTGAGAAATGAGAAATGAGACTTTTAAGGGAATATGATCGAATAATTCAGTATTAAGAAATTCAAACGGTCCAAATGAACCTGGTGAGCCGGTTATTTGGGGTGTTATATCAGGTTATCGATCGCATATCTTTTTCAATTTCAGATATCCATAAAACGAAGAAGAGGTGAAAATGTCCAAAAAAAATCAAACATACTCTCGTAGGGAATTTTTTAAACTTACAGGTGCTGCAGGAATCGGATCGGCTATAGCATCCTTTGGAAACGTTGCCGGGGCTTCGGCACTCGGGGATTCTTCAGATGCCGGTCCGCAATTGGTTCCAACCCGGCCTTTTGGTAAAACCGGTGAGCATGTCTCGATGCTGTCCTTTGGGGGAAGTCAGAATTTAATGTCAAAACAGCTTCTTTTAAGACAGGCTTTCAAGATGGGTGTAACTTACTGGGATACGGCTGAGTCGTATTCAGGCGGTAAAAGCGAACAGGCCATGGGAAAATATTTTCAAAAATTCCCGACTGATCGAAAAAAAATATTTCTGGTAAGCAAAGCCCGTAATTCCACTCCTGCAGAATTGAGCCAGAGCCTTCATCAGTCGCTGGAAAGACTGAAGACCGATTATCTGGATCTGTATTTTCTCCACATGGTTGGAGACGTAAAAAAACAGCTGACCCCTGAGGTTAAAGCCTGGGCAGAAAAAGCCAAGTCCGAAGGAAAAATCCGCTTCTTTGGATTCAGTACCCATAAAAACATGGAAATCGGACTAATGGAAGGCGCCAAGCTCGGGTGGATCGACGGAATTATGACCACGTACAACTACCGGTTGATGAACACCGATGACATGAAAAGGGCAATAGAGGCCTGTACAAAAGCCGGGATTGGATTAACCGCCATGAAGACCCAGGCTAAATTTTTCGCCCGGTTCTACGCAGATGTTGGAAGTTTAAGTGGCGCTGAAGAAGCGCTTAGTGACCGATTTTTGAAGAGAGGATTTACGCCCGAGCAGACAAAACTCAAAGCGGTTTGGGAAAATCCCCGGATTGCCAGCATCTGTTCAGAAATGCCCAACATGACGATATTAAGGGCCAACGTTGCTGCTGCACTGGATAAGAATGAACTTTCATATCAGGACCGACACTTGCTGGAGGGTTACGCCCATGAATCAGCATTTGGATATTGCGCGGGTTGCGCAAAGTTATGTGAATCAGCGCTGAATCATACGGTTCCAGTCAGTGATATTATGCGGTACTTGATGTATCATGACGAGTACGACAGCCCACAACGAGCGGTCAGGCTGTTTCATGACCTGCATCCAATGATGCGAAAGAATCTGGCACTCATCAACTACTCAAGTGCTGAACAAAGTTGTCCACAGAAATTGCCCATTGCCAGGCTTATGAATCGAGCGGTTAACGTATTGTCTATGAATGTTACGAGAATAGTTTAGTTTCAAACCAACCCGGAGCCTTAAAACCGATAGGAGTATATATGGCCACAGCGTCTGAAACATATACCATAACGCGCATGGAACGATGGGTGGGGTTCGGCATACTGATAGTGTTGGCCGCAATTGCATTCGGTATTTACACGGCTCAAAATCAGCTCAATCCAGCCGTGACCGCCCGCCAGATGATGCCAGAATCGAAAAAAGCCGATAACTCGTTTTCACTGGAGGCGCTGGCGCCTGATCAGGTTCAAACCTTGTCTTCACCGGAATACTTTGATCCGCAGACATTGCCCGATAAAATCAATGGCAAGGCAGAACTCTATTTCAGTGCAGGATTTGCCTCACTGACGGCACAGCGGTTTTCATTGGCCACAGATCCGACCCTCTGGTTTGAAATCTTTATTTACGATATGGGGACGGCCCGCAATGCTTTTTCCGTTTTCAGTATGCAGCGCCGCGGCGATTTAGAAGCCGGCGGCCCCACCATGTTCTCCTATGCCACCCCCAATGGCTGGTTTATGGCCCACGGCCGCTACTACCTGGAACTGGTTTGCGCCGAAGTGTCAAAACCGCTTATGAGTGCTGCCGAGGCCATGGCATCAGCCTTTGTTGACAAGGTTGGGGCAGACGCGGCCAACGTCACGGAGATGACACTTTTTCCAATTGAGGGTCAAGTGACAGGCAGCCGATCACTGGTTACTTCGGATGCCTTTGGAATCACTGGGTTCAACCAGGTGTTTATGGCCCATTATCAACTCAATGGGGCAGACATCACGGCCTATGTTGCCCGGCGGGAATCGGACACCCTTGCTCGGTCAACCGCCGGGATGATACGGGATTTTTATCTTGAATTTGGCGGCACACTTCTGGAGGGACCGGAAGATGTCGCTGTCATTGATATTCTGGATACCATCGAGGTTGTGTTCAGCCAGGGGCAATACGTGATAGGGGTTCACGAGGCCCCGGATAAAGAAACCGCACTAATGCTTGCCGAACAAATCCGGAAACGGCTTCAGGAGAGAGGTGATGACAAAACTAAATCGTAGAGAATTCATTCACCGAGCGGTCAAGGCCGGCCTGGTTTCGGCTTCGGCCCTGGGTGCCGGATGGTGGCTGCACGATACAAATGCGCCGTCTTTGGAGCCATCTGTCAAGGCACTGAGTGGTCTTCCTGATTTTTCTAAACCATTTGATGACGGGCCGGCAATGGCCATTGCCAAAGGAACAAACCGGGGTGATCTGTTGCAGCGGACAATGGGCGCTCTGGGGGGGATGACGCGGTTTGTCAGCCCGGGTGACCGTGTGGTGGTAAAAGTCAATGCCGCATTTGCCTCGCCGCCTGTAATTTCAGCAACCTCTCACCCGGATCTGGTGAAAGCCTTGGTAAGAGCATGCCTTGATGCCGGCGCCGCTGATGTGGTGGTCACCGACAACCCGATCAATGATCCGGCCAGTTGTTTTCGGCTGACCGGGATCGGGCCTGCTGCCGAATCAGCCGGTGGACGCGTTCAGCTGCCAACAGCCGATCAGTTCGCCGATGTCACTTTGGCCGGTGCCCGATTGATCCGGGAATGGCCCGTGCTGGTTGAACCATTGGTCAATGCAGACTGCCTCATCGGTCTTGCACCGCTTAAGGATCACCATCGGAGCGGTGCGTCCATGACCATTAAAAACTGGTATGGTTTACTGGGCGGCCGCCGGAATGTCTTTCATCAGGACATTCATACGATTATCGC
The DNA here is from genome assembly GCA_014383445.1 of Candidatus Desulfobacula maris. GTDB lineage: Bacteria > Desulfobacterota > Desulfobacteria > Desulfobacterales > Desulfobacteraceae > Desulfobacula > Desulfobacula maris. Next base: position 19,978 of record JACNHV010000368.1, read on the forward strand.
TGAACTGGCTGCCCTGGTGCGCCCGACGTTGGTGATTCTCGATGCCGTGACCACCATGATGCACAATGGTCCCACAGGCGGGTCAATATCGGACCTGGCCGGTACAAACACCCTGGTGGCCGGGATCGACCCGGTGGCGGTCGATGCTTTTGGGGCGCAGATTTTAGGCCGGAAACTAAATCAGCTACCCCACCTTCAGCAGGCAGCGGATGCCGGTTTAGGCATTCTCGATTACCAAACCCTCAACCCAGTGGATGTCCCATGAGACTTGTCAATGTCAGGCGAATTTGTCAGGCTTTTTTTCTGCTCTTATTGATATGGAGCTGCCTGGTTACAACACTTGGAGACCGGTGGTTCGAACTGCGGGGCTGGCCGGTCAGCTGGCTTTTGGAATTGGACCCCCTGGTGGGACTGGCTACGGTATTGACAACCGGTAGTCTTTACAAGGGGTTGCTTTGGGGAACACTTACACTGGCGTTAACTGCTTTGCTGGGCCGTTTTTTCTGCGGATGGATCTGCCCTCTTGGCACGTTGCAGCAAATGGTTGGTGTATGGGCCGATAAAAGGCGAAGGAAAAAAGCACGGGCCCAAGGACGCCAAACCCATCCGGGGCAGCGGATCAAATATTTATTGCTGATCGGATTATTGACCATGGCTGCAGTCGAACTTGCCCGGCCATTGGTGGCTATGGTGGCCATGGGCGGTTGGATACCACCCGTTGTTGCCATTTGTACAGGGCTTGTTCTGAGCCTGACACAATGGGGAAATCGTTCGTGGTCCGGTTCTGCCAGACATGCAATCGGCTGGACAATGGCGGCTGCCGGCGGTATCGGTCTGGTGCTGGGTATTCTGCTGCCGGGACACCGGCTGCTGTCGGCCGGGCTGCAGACTGGTCTTTTGGATCCCATTCCGTTGCTCTACCGGTCAATCTCGCTGGTGATACTTCCTTTGATGGCGCCTGGTTCTGAAACCATCATCCTTACCGGTGGATTGCTAACCGGTGGTGTGTTTATTCTGGTTCTGGCCCTTTCGGCCTGGCGCCCCCGGTTTTACTGCCGGTATGTCTGTCCATTGGGCGCTTTACTGGGAATCACCGCCCGGTGGTCTTTATGGCGAATGGGCCGTCGGGACTCTGACGGAGAGGGCTGTACCCACTGCGGGCGCTGTGATCATCACTGTGAAGGGGCCTGTGCGCCGGCTGAACAGATTCGATGGTCAGAGTGTGTACTCTGCTATAATTGCCCTGACGACTGCCCTGAGCGGATTCTGGGATACGCGGCCACTCCTTCGACCAGTGGGGAGATCGCCGGTCCGGATTTAAACCGCAGGGCAGTGATGACTGCAGCCGCTTCGGGTGCGATTCTGCTTCCACTTGCCCGTTTAAGTGATCCTTTGGGTGTGGGATGGCGGCCTGACCTGGTTCGGCCGCCGGGTGCGTTGACCGAATCTGAATTTTTAAATCGATGCATTAAATGCGGACAATGCATAAGCGTCTGCCCGACCCATGTCATTCAGCCGGCTGTTCTCGAAGCAGGGCTGGAAGGTCTCTGGACCCCCCGTCTTGATTTCAGGCTGGGGACCAGCGGATGTCAGCACAATTGTATCGCATGCGGGCATGTCTGCCCCACAGCTGCCATCCGCCCTCTGGCGCTGGAAGAGCGGATGGGAACAGGCAGTTTTACAACGACAGGCCCGATCCGCATCGGGATGGCCTTCATGGATCGGGGTCGTTGTCTGCCCTGGGCCATGGGAACCCCCTGCATTGTCTGTCAGGAGAATTGTCCGGTCAGTCCCAAAGCCATTACCACCCGGACTGTTTTCGAGCCGGTGGCCGGCCTGGAGCAGTTGAGGGTGAACCGGGTTGAATCCGGTATTAAATCCGCCTCGATACAGTTAAAGCTACCCCCGACCCGCAGACCGTTGGCCGGTGGCGACTATGTTCTGGCCGGACCTGCCGGATTGAATCATGCCCTGAGGATTACAGGCCTTCAGGCAGACCGGATGGAACTGGCAGGTGATCCGGCTGCGGCCGGTCTCGATCAGGGATCATTGGCCAGTGCGCATGTCCAATTACAGCAGCCTTTTGTAGCTCCCCATCGTTGCATCGGCTGCGGGGTCTGCCAGCACGAATGCCCGGTACGCGGCCGTGCAGCAATCCGCGTGACAGCTGAAAATGAAACACGGAGCCGGGCCCATGCACTGTTGGCCGGAACCGGCCTTCCAGAAATAAAGGAGTAAGGTTATGAACAAAGAGAAATCAGGCATTAAACGCCGCACATTCATAAAGATGCTTGGAGCTGCCGGAGTCGGCAGCGTGGCCAGTGCCCTCAATAGACCGGTGGTTACAGATGCCGCGGTCATGCAGGTGGATACCCGCTCTTTTGGCAGCACTGGCGTTCAGGTCCCCATATTGTCGCTGGGCACCATGTTTGATACCGGTGCCAACCAGTTGCTGCTCCGTCAGGCTGTGAAGTGGGGTGTGACCTATTGGGATACAGCCCAATATTACAACCGTTGGGGGAGCGAGCTGGGAATCGGCAAATACCTTGCCAAATTTCCGGAAGACCGTAAAAAGATTTTTCTGGTGACCAAGTCTTCCAGGCGGGATCCAGGAGGGCTGACCGATGAGCTCAACGACTCTTTGGATAATCTGAAAACGGATTACGTTGATCTCTTTTTTGCGCATGGGGTGAGTAATGCCAGGAATGAATTAACGACGGAGATCAAAGCCTGGGCCGAAAAAATGAAATCCAAGGGAAAGATCCGTCTGTTCGGGTTCAGTACCCACTCCAATATGGAGCGGTGCCTGTCCCACGCTGCAACCTTAGGTTGGATTGATGGTATTATGACCACCTATAACTATAAAGTGATGACCACAGACAAGATGAAACGCGCCATTGATCTCTGTCATAAAGCAGGAATCGGACTGACTGCAATGAAAACACAGGCCTCTTCATCCTGGGGCAGCACGGGAACACAAACGCCGGAGGGGATGGCACTGACCCAGCGGTTTATCGATAAGGGACTGACAAAAGAGCAAGCCAGTTTATTGGCCGTCTGGTCGGACGAACGGATTGCAGCTATCTGTTCCCAGATGAATACGATGACCATCCTCAAAGCCAATACCCAGGCTGCAGTCGATCAGGAACGCCTGACGGCTTCTGATCAACGCTATTTTGAAGTCGAGGCCCAGGCCACGGCCGCCAATTATTGCGCCGGCTGCACGGCCACCTGCCAGGGTGCTCTCTCTGAAGCGGTTCCAGTGGGCAGAATTATGCGGTGCCTGATGTATTCGCGCAGCTATAGCGATCATTACCGTGCACAGGTGGAATTTCGTGATATACCGGGTTCGGTACGCGATCGATTAACGGCGTTTGATTATTCCAAAGCCGAGTACAGCTGCCCGCAGAATATGCCCATTGGGCGACTCATGGCCGAAGCTGTGGCGGAATTATCCTGAGCAGAATCTCTCGCTGTTCTGAAAAAACTGCAGGACGAAGGTATTGTTGCAATCCAAACAAAGAACATAACACGAACTCACCGGGAACGTCTTGTCAAAAGCGGATTCATCAAAGAAGTTTTGTCCGCACTCCAAAAGGGGGGAACAAGCCAATATCTCTTCTTCATGAAACATCGATAATGGACGTTCGCCTGAACCTGCCGGACAGGAATGATATGGAAATCAAGGAAAAAATACGGGTTATGACCCTGCCCGCTGCTTTAATTTCATGTGCTCCCGGCTATTATTCAAATAATGCTATCGAGGCCCGCGCTGCACTGTCCATTATCTCTGATGCTTCCGAGATCTTGCACAAGCTCCTTGAAGGTGGGCATAGCACGGTAGCGGGAAGGCTTGCAGGCGCTTTCCGAAATATCGGGAAAAATGGTATTGCTGACAATATCATTGGGGCAATGAGAGATGCCGGATACAGCACTACGGAAAATGATCCCTTTCAAAAATCCCAACTTAAAAATGCACCGGGTTTCACCGGTGATTTGGAAACGTTGCATCTATAAAGGAGATACAATTTGAAATCTCACTTCATCTTTTATGTTTCAAATCAAGAAAAAAGCACGAAGTTTTATGAACTTGTTTTAAATAAGAAACCTTCGCTTTATGTCCCTGGAATGACAGAATTCAAACTAACCCAAGAGAGTATTTTTGGTCTAATGCCTACTCAAGGTATTAAAAAACTGCTTGGGGATAAATTGCCTGATCCAGAAAAGGCTGAAAGAATTCCACGTGCTGAATTATATCTTATTGTAGATAATCCAGAAGAATATCATGAAAGAGCATTAAGTGCGGGAGCAGTGGAATTAAGTGATCTACAAAAACGAGATTGGGGTGACTTAGCCGCCTATAGTTTGGATATAGATGGTCATGTACTTGTTTTTGCAAAAAATATCGGCAGTGGTATTTGACTGCGATGGTGTGCTGATTGAAAGCAATGCGGTCAAAACCTTGGCATTCTGGCAGACCGAGGAAAAGGGGTCAAGTCTTCAGTTGACTCTTGTTTAAAAAGATCACAACAATAAACATGCTGACGTTGCGAGCCGCAGATTTTGGAACGTTCGATCTAAAAAAAACCTCCCTCCGACTTGTACAAAATACAGGACATGTACAACTATATCTATTATAGTTGTATAATAAATTAGACAAATCAGGAGGACATTATGAGAATTATAAATTTCAGCGAAGCAAGAAATAATCTAAAGTCAGTATTGGATCAAGTTATTGATGATGCTGATTACACAGTAATTACCCGTCGTGACTCTGAAAATGCTGTTGTTATGTCATTAGAAACCTTTAATAGTTTTATGGAAACATTTTATCTTCTCAGGTCACCTGCCAATGCTGCCCATTTAACAAAATCAATTGAACAATTTAAAAATGGAAAAGTCCAAGAAAGGGATCTAATAGATGAGCAGGAAATTAGCTTGGACTGATGAAGCGTGGAAGGATTACATCTATTGGCAGACACAAGACAAGAAGACACTCAAAAGGATCAACAAGCTCATTAATAATACAATGAGGCAACCATTTGAGGGCATAGGAAAGCCTGAATCTTTAAGAGAAAATTTATCTGGTTTTTGGTCACGAAGAATTGATGACACTAATCTGGAAACAGGGGTTTAAAAACCAACCAAATTCATCGGTTTAAAACCAGCCACCCA
>JACNHV010000174.1 GCA_014383445.1 Candidatus Desulfobacula maris
CAGAGAAGGTGGACGTACTGTTGGTGCCGGTGTTATCGGTGAAATTGTAGAATAAGTTAGGAAGAACACTTCTATCATGTTGAAAACCAAAATTAGGATCCGGCTCAAAGCCTATGATCATAAACTTCTTGATCAGTCTTCAGTAGATATCGTTGATACCGCAAGGAAAACAGGTGCCAAAATTGTTGGACCGGTACCTCTTCCGACACGTATAAACAAGTTTACTGTATTGCGTTCCCCCCATGTGAATAAAAAATCAAGGGAACAATTTGAAATCAGAACGCATAAAAGAATGATGGATATTCTAGAACCAACCCAGCAGACAGTTGATGCGTTAATGAAGCTTGATCTTTCGCCGGGCGTGGACGTAGAAATTAAATTATAGTTCAATAACAGGAACCAATTATGAGTGCATTACTTGGAAAAAAAATCGGAATGACCAACGTCTTTTCCGCAGATGGAAAGCTTGTTCCTGTTACAGTTTTGCAAGTCGGGCCATGTGTTGTTACCCAGGTTAAAACCAAAGAAATCGATGGGTATAATGCCCTTCAACTTGGATTTGATGAAAAGCCGGTTGAAAAATTGAATAAACCCATGGCAGGACATTTGAAAAAAACTAGTAATAAGGGATTTTGTGTTTTAAGAGAGTTCAGAGTCGATGGTGCTGAAAGTATTGAAGCTGGTGCTACCATCGGGGTTGATATATTTGCTGTTGGTGATAAAGTGAATATATCTGGAATATCAAAAGGACGCGGTTTCCAGGGAACAATTAAACGGCATGGGTTTAGCCGCGGTCCTGAAACACATGGTTGTAGAAATCATCGAAAACCAGGATCGATCGGAAACAGTGCCTGGCCTGCAAAGGTTATTAAAGGAAAGAAAATGCCGGGTCACATGGGCACAGACAGAAAGACCGTAAAAAATCTCACAATTGTAGATATAAGGCATGAAGGTAGTCTCTTGTTGGTAAAAGGCCCAGTACCTGGCTTTAAGACAGGAATATTGGAAGTAAAAAAGACTGATAAAAAGTAGTGAGATTTGAGAAGATATGAGGATATATCTGTAATTTGTTCTTCACAACTCAAGAGGTCAAAGCTCACAACTTAATGTAGGACTAAAATGCGGCTATGGGTATTGCAATTTTATCGCAGTGATGCATAGCTGATCAAAATTTATGAGGAAGAATATGGCTACTGTAGATGTATTAAACAGTGCAGGTAAAAAAGTGTCTGAAACTCAGCTTTCTGATGAAATTTTCAACACACCCATTAAAAAAAGTGTTCTTCACGAGGTTGTTCGGTCCCAGCTTGTTGCAAAACGAGAAGGGACGGCTGCGTGTAAGACACGGGGTATGGTGAGAGGGAGTACAAAAAAGCTTTTTAGACAAAAAGGGACCGGTAATGCACGTGCCGGCAGTGTAAAATCTCCTTTAAGAAAGGGTGGTGGAGTTATTTTTGGGCCAACCCAGAGATCCTATGCGATCAAGGTACCCAAAAAAGTAAAAAAACTTGCCCTGAAAATGGCGCTAAGCTCAAAGGTGGAGGATAATACCATTTATATAATTGATGATTTCAACCTTGAAACCATCAAGACCAGGGAATTTGTCAATGTACTTAACGCATTAGACCTTTCTGATCTGTTGATTGTTTCTGATGCAGAGGAAGCAACTCTTTTGCTTTCTTCCAGAAATATTCCAGATGTCAAAGTGATAAAAACCGAAGGTCTCAATGTATATGATATTTTAAAGTTCAAAAACCTTCTTTTAGTAGAATCGACCATTAAAAATATCGAAGGGAGGTTGAGCTAAGATGGAACAATATGACATTATTAGAGGGCCAGTAGTTACAGAAAAAACTACCCTTCAAAAAGAATTGAACAACCAGGTGACACTCAAAGTTGATAAAAGAGCGAACCGGGTTGAAATCAAAAACGCTGTTGAGAAAAGCTTCAATACTAAGGTAAAGCAGGTCAGAACCTTACAAGTAAAAGGAAAAATCAAACAGCGCGGCAGAATTATTGGCAAAAGAAAAGACTGGAAAAAAGCAATAGTTACACTTATGCCAGGACAAAGAATTGATTTTTTTGAAGGTGTTTAAAGAGGAATATATATGTCAACAATAATTAAGACAAAGCCGACATCTCCCGGACGACGCTCTCAGGAATACCTTTCTTTTGAAGAAATTACCAAAACCAAGCCTGAAAGACAGCTAACTAAAAAGCTAAATAAACGTGCCGGTCGTAACAGTTATGGAAGAATTACATCTAGGCACAGGGGTGGCGGAGCAAAAAAGAAGTATCGTATAATTGATTTCAAAAGGGATAAAGATGGTATCCCGGCAAAGGTATCAGCCATTGAGTATGATCCGAACAGAAGTGCGAGAATTGCTCTTCTGGTTTATGCAGATGGTGAAAAAAGATATATTTTGGCACCTTTGGAGGTAAAAGTCGGTGATATCCTGGAAACAGGATCAGAAGCTGATATTAAACCGGGTAACTGCATGCCCCTTGAAAATATTCCTTTGGGTACAAGAGTTCATAATATTGAATTAAAAGAGAATAAAGGCGGGCAGATTGTCAGAAGTGCTGGTGCTTATGCACGGCTTATGGCAAAAGAAGGAACTTATGCTCAGGTTCTCCTGCCTTCAGGTGAGGTAAGGATGATTCACCTGAAATGCAAAGCCACTGTTGGTAGGGTGGGTAATGAGAAACATGGTGACGTAAAGATCGGTAAAGCAGGTCGATCAAGGTGGATGGGACAAAGACCCTCAGTTCGCGGTGTGGCCATGAACCCGGTTGACCATCCTATGGGTGGCGGTGAAGGAAGATCATCAGGCGGCAGACAGCCTTGTACACCCTGGGGTGTGCCGACAAAAGGCAAGAGAACCAGAAATAACGCCAGAACTGATCAATATATTGTTAAAAGAAGAGCCAAGAGAAAATAGGTAAAAATAAATAGGTGATAAATTATGCCAAGATCGTTAAAAAAAGGACCATATATTGCACCACAGCTTTTAAAGAAAGTTTTGGAAGCAAGTAAATCCACGCGCAACAAAGTTATCAAAACCTGGTCACGCAGATCTACTATATTCCCTGAAATGGTTGGTGTGACATTTGCTGTACATAATGGTAAAAAATTTATACCCGTCTTTGTTTCAGAAAATATGGTCGGTCATAAGCTGGGTGAGTTCTCACCGACTAGAACATTTTGGGGTCATGCAGGAGATAAAAAATCCAAGAGATAATCTCTTGTTCGATTAAAGGATATTGATATGGAAGTTAAAGCAACTACAAGATACACAAGAATTTCACCATTAAAGCTTCGGTTGCCCATTGTTGAAGTAAAAGGTAAAAATGCCGGACAAGCTCTTACGCTTTTAAAGTTTATGCCGCTTAAGGCCGCAGGAATTATTTATAAAACCTTGCAGTCAGCTGTTGCTAATGCCGAGCATAACAATGAGCTTGATGTGGACAAGCTGGTTGTCAAAAATATTTTTGTTGATCATGGGCCTACCATGAAAAGGTTCAGACCAAGAGCCAGGGGAAGAGCAGCCAGAATTTTGAAAAGAAGCAGCCATTTAACAGTAATTGTTGAAGATATTGACAATAGGAGGAAATAAGCTTGGGCCAGAAAGTACATCCTACCAGTTTAAGATTAGGCATCATCAGGACCTGGGATTCCAGATGGTATGCAGACAAAGATTATGCCTCTTTTGTTGAAGAAGATTTCAAAGTTAGAAAATTTTTGAAAAAGAAGCTCTTTCATGCTGGTATTTCAAAAATCGAAATAGAACGATTTTCTAAACAAATTCGACTGAGAGTGTTTGCAGCAAGACCCGGTATTATTATCGGGAAAAAAGGATCAGATATTGCACTTCTCAAACAGGAACTTGAAAAAATGCTAAATCCTTCGGTGCTGATTGATATCAAAGAAGTCAGACGGCCTGAAATTGATGCTCAACTGGTAGCAGAGAATATAGCCCTTCAGCTGGAAAGAAGAATTGCTTTCCGCCGTGCGATGAAGCGAAGTGTGTCCTCTGCCATGCGGTTTGGCGCAAAGGGAATAAAAATTATTTGTGCTGGTCGCCTTGGGGGTGCTGAAATGGCAAGAACCGAGTGGTATAAAGAAGGTCGTATTCCTCTTCACACTTTAAGGGCGGATGTTGAGTACGGTTTTACCGAAGCAAAAACCACATACGGACTCATTGGAATTAAAACCTTTATATTTAAGGGTGAAGTATTAAATCCTGGTGAACAAGTGTTGGAAAAATAGAGGCGATTAGGAGAAATAAAAAATGCTTAGTCCAAAAAATGTAAAATTCCGTAAACAGTTTCGTGGCAGAACAAAGGGCTCACCAGACAGAGGTAACACGCTTAGCTTTGGTGACTTCGGCCTCCAGGCAACTGAATGCGGTTATGTAAATGCAAGACAGATTGAAGCTGCAAGGGTTGCCTTAACCCGGCATGCAAAAAGAGCGGGTAAAAGTTGGATTAGATTTTTTCCTGACCATCCTGTTACAAAAAAACCAGCAGAAGTCAGAATGGGGAAAGGTAAAGGCGCAACAGATGCTTGGGTTGCCAGAGTGAAACCTGGTAAAATTCTTTATGAGATGGAAGGGATCTCAAGAGAAGTTGCCATAGAAGCCATGAAACTTGCTGCCAGAAAACTTTCCGTAAAAACCCGTTTTGTGGAAAGGAGTAAGTAAACATGAAAGCTAGTGAAATTAGAGAGATTGGAGCAGATAAGATTAAAGAAAAGCTTGTTGAATTAAAGAAAGAGCTTTTTAATCTTCGCTTTCAAAACAATGTCGGACAGCTTGAGAACACAGCAACACTTTCAAATGTCAAAAAGGATATTGCAAGGTTTTACACAATATCTAAAGAAATGAATGTAAATATTAGCTAATTTGCGAAGAAACTACTATGGAAAATATTCAAAAAAATAAAAGAGAGCTGATAGGGCTTATTGTATCAGACAAAATGGATAAGTCGGTAGTTGTTCAGGTTGAAAGATTTGTTCAGCACAAGGTTTATAAAAAATTTATGAAACGGTATAAAAAATACCATGCTCATGATGAGATCAATGAATGCAGGATCGGTGATACAGTTAAAATTATCGAGACAAGACCTTTGAGCAAGCTAAAACGTTTCAGAGTCAGTGGAATCGTTAAAAAAACCGTTTGATTAAAGGAGTTGAGAAATGATTCAGAGTGAAACTAGATTGACTGTGGCAGACAACTCCGGTGCAAAGGAATTGTATTGCATAAAGGTACTAGGCGGATCCAAAAGACGATATGCCAGCATTGGCGATATCATTACCTGCTCTGTTAAAGAAGCTATTCCCAATGCAAAAGTTAGCAAGGGAGACATTGTTCAGGCTGTGATTGTCAGAACCAAGAAGGAAATATCCAGGGTCGATGGCTCAATGATAAGGTTTGATGATAATTCAGCTGTTATTTTAACAAAATCAAATGAACCGGTTGGTACACGTATCTTTGGTCCGGTAGCAAGAGAGTTAAGGGCAAAACGATTTATGAAAATTGTCTCTCTGGCTCCTGATGTGCTTTAATTATCAGGTTATTGGAGAAAAATCGTATGGAAACAATGAAAATTAGAATAAAAAAAGAAGACAAGGTTAAAGTGCTGACCGGCAAAGATAAGGGCAAAATCGGTAAAGTGCTGAAAGTCGTTAAAAAGACAAACCGGGTTGTTGTTGAAAATATGAATGTGGTTAAAGTTCATCAGAGACCAACACAGGCGAATCCACAAGGCGGTATCGTGGATAAAACCATGCCGATTCAAATTTCCAACCTGATGGTTATGTGCAATGCATGTGTTAAACCAACAAGAATTGGAATGAAATTATTGGAAAATGGAAAACGGGTAAGAATCTGCAAAAAATGCAATCAGCAGATAGATTCTTAAGACCAAAGGCGGAGAGAATACATGTCAACCCTTAAGGAAAAGTATAATAACGAGGTTGTTCCTCAGCTTAAGAAAACCTTTAATTATATAAATGAATTACAGGTGCCAAAGCTTGAGAAAATTGTGTTAAACATGGGGCTTGGAGAAGCGGTAAGAAATCCCAAGATCATTGAATCAGCTGCATCTGAACTGGCATTGATCGCCGGCCAGAAAGTAGTCGTTACAAGAGCAAAAAAACCGATCGCAAATTTTAAACTTCGTGCTGACCTTCCCATCGGGTGTAAGGTCACATTGCGCCGTAAAAAAATGTATGATTTTTTTGACAGACTTGTGAATATTGCTTTACCACGTGTCAGGGATTTTCGAGGAATATCGCCAAAAGCGTTTGATGGCAGGGGCAATTACAGCCTGGGTATTACTGAACATATCATATTCCCGGAAATAGATTATGATAAGACTGAAAGTATTAAAGGTCTTAATATTACTATTGTAACGACAGCTAAAACTGATGAGGAAGGCAAAGTATTCTTGAAGTTATTGGGAATGCCTTTCAAAAATTAAGGATCTTAAGGAGGAAAGCTTGGCTAAAAAAGCTTTAATCAACAAGGCACAGAGAAAACCAAAGTTTTCAGTACGTGCATATAACAGATGTCCCTTATGCGGTAGACCAAGGGGATTTATTAGAAAAGCTGGTATTTGCAGAATTTGTTTTAGGAAACTTGCATCTGAAGGCAAGCTGCCAGGCGTTACTAAATCAAGTTGGTAAGGCAAAAAACTTTTTAAACAGAATTATATCAGCGGATTTTAAGGAGATTTCAAATGGCAAGTAGTGATCCAATTGCAGACATGCTGACAATCATAAGAAATGGTGGTAGAGCAGGGTTTGTTAAGGTGGATATCCCCGGATCAACAATTAAGTTGGCAATGGTGCGGGTGCTTAAAGAACAAGGATATATCAGGGACTTTAAATTTCTTGAGAATGAGACACAAGGAAGTATTCGTGTCTACATAAAATATGTATCTGAGGGAAAACCCACAATTTTTGGTATTGAGAGAGTGAGCAAACCATCTTGCAGGGTTTACTATAAATCAAAACAACTAAAGCCGGTTTTAAATGGCCTGGGCATATCTATTGTCTCAACATCCAAAGGATTGATGACAGATAAACAGGCTAAAGAAGCAAATGTCGGTGGTGAAATTCTTTGTAACGTATGGTAGTACAGGAGTAATATATGTCTAGAATAGGAAAAAAGCCGGTACAGCTTCCAGATAAGGTCCAAGTTTCTCTAAATGGTGATATGATTTCAGTCAAAGGACCTAAAGGGCATCTTGAACGACAACTGCATCCGGCTGTCGAAATAAGTATAAAGGATGATATAGTAACTATTAAAACAGATGCAAGCGACAAGAAAAAGGTGGCTTTGCAAGGGTTATTCAGATCCCTGATTTTCAATATGGTGACCGGCGTTACTGCAGGATATGAGAAAAAACTTCAACTTTCCGGTATTGGTTATCGTGCAGAAATAAAAGGTAACAGTCTTATACTCAATGTTGGATATTCCAATCCGGTTGAATTTATACTTCCCGAGGGAATTTCTGCCAATGTTGAAAATAATACCCAGATTATTTTATCAGGAATTAATAAGGAAACGCTCGGCCAGGCTGCGGCAAACATAAGAGATATCAGACCGCCTGAGCCTTATAAAGGCAAAGGCATTATGTATGCAGATGAGAGAATTATGAGAAAAGCTGGTAAGACTGCAGGTAAGGACTAACCTAGAGGTCACACGTAAAAGGCGGGAATATAAAGATTATGGGAAATACAGCACCAAGGCTTAAAGCAAGGCTTAAAAGAAAGAAAAGAGTTAGAAAAAATATTTTTGGTAATCAGGATCGTCCACGATTAAGTGTGTTCAGAAGTTCAAAGCATATATACGCCCAGATTGTTGATGATATCAGCGGCAGCACACTTGTATCTGCATCCACCCTTGATAATGAGTATAAGGAACATAGGGTAGAGGGCAAAAAGGTGGAAATTGCAAAGGCAGTTGGAAACCTCGTCGGCAAGAGAGCTCTTGATAAAGGAATTAAAAAAGTAGTCCTGGACAGGAACGGATTTTTATATCATGGGCGCATAAAAGCGCTTTCAGACGGAGCCCGTGAAGCCGGATTGAATTTTTAAATTTTGGAGGAAAAACCATTGGCAAGACAGCAGATGGAAGATAGTGGATTAATTGATAAGGTTGTCAGGATCAACCGTGTTGCAAAAGTTGTAAAAGGCGGTAGAAATTTCAGATTTAGTGCACTTGTAGTTGTTGGTGACGGTGAAGGCAGTGTTGGTTACGGCCTGGGAAAGGCAACAGAAGTACCTGAAGCAATTAAAAAAGGCCTGGAAAAGGCAAAAAGGAATATGGTTAAAATTTCTTTACTCGATGGAACGGTTCCTTTTGAAGTAGTTGGAAAAGCTGGCGCTGGACGAGTATTGCTGAAACCTGCTTCTCCTGGTACCGGCCTTATTGCAGGTGGCGGAATCCGTGCAGTCCTTGAGGCAGTGGGAGTAACAGATATCCTGACAAAATGTATTGGAACACATAACACCCAAAATATTGTCCGAGCAACGATGGCAGGCCTTCAATCACTTTGTACAAAAGAAGAAGTAGCAAAACGTCGTGGTCTTAGACCTGAAGATATATAAGAGGTTGTATAAATGACTGGTAGAATAAGAATTACACAAATTAAAAGCACAATAGGAAGACCTGCTAAACATGGTCGGATTATTCGGTCTCTCGGATTGAGAAAAATGAATCATATGGTTGAGCATAATGCTGACCCAGTTATCCTGGGACAGGTTAAAAAAGTGTCTCATCTCGTTAAAGTAGAGGAGGTGTAATATGCGACTTCATGATTTAGCACCTGCACCCGGTTCTAGAAAAAAAAGAAAAAAAGTAGGTCGAGGGCCAGGGTCGGGCATGGGCAAAACCAGTACCCGCGGTCACAAAGGTTTGAAAGCAAGATCAGGCGGCAGCGTACGACCAGGATTTGAAGGCGGTCAGATGCCGATTTATAGAAGACTTCCTAAAAGGGGTTTCTTTAATATATTTAAAACAAACAATGCTGTTTTAAATGTAATAGATCTAGATAGCTTTGAAGATGGCGCAACGATTGATATTGATGCTTTAAGAGAAGTCGGCATGGTAAAAGGCCGTCGTGATGGCGTTAAAATTCTTGGCATGGGAGAAATAACCAAAAAGTTTATATTAAAAAACATTCTTGTTTCCAAGACTGCCAAAGAAAAAATCGAATCTACCGGCGGAAGTATTGAATAACTATATAATAATAGAAGTGATGTAAGGGACCTATAGATGATCCAGAACAGCTACCAGAATTTATTTAAACTTCCTGAGCTTAAAAGAAAGATTTTCATTACAATAGCATTGCTGTTTGTTTACCGTGTCGGGATTCACGTCCCAACACCAGGGGTTGACGGCGCAGCACTTTCCTCTTTTTTTGCTGCAGCTGAAGGAACCTTATTTTCCATGTTCAATATGTTCTCAGGTGGGGCATTGGAAAGATTTTCCATATTCGCATTAGGAATCATGCCTTATATCAGTTCTTCCATTATTTTAGAACTGATGACGGTAGTTGTACCGCACCTTGCACAGCTTAAGAAAGAGGGTGACGCAGGTCGTAAAAGAAAAACACAGTATACCCGATATGGAACGGTTCTCCTGAGTATTATCCAGGGTTTGGGCATAAGTGTCGGGCTTGAATCCATGACATCTCCTGCTGGCGTGGCGATTGTTCCATATCCAGGGTGGGGATTCAGATTGGTCACCATAATTACTCTTACCGCTGGTACGTCCTTTATTATGTGGCTTGGGGAGCAAATTACGGAAAGAGGAATCGGAAACGGTATCTCCCTGATTATTTTTGGCGGTATTGTTGCACAGATGCCATCTGCAATGGGTAACACCGTACGGCTGATGACGACTGGAGAATTGGGAATTTTTGCAATTCTTATCCTCATTGTTCTCATGGTTGCTGTGATCGCTGCAATTATCTATATGGAGCAGGCACAGCGAAGGATACCGGTGCATTATGCAAAACGTGTTGTTGGTCGAAAAATGTATGGGGGGCAAACCTCTCATCTTCCATTAAAAATAAATACCGCCGGTGTTATACCGCCAATTTTTGCATCTTCTATCATTATGTTCCCGACTACTCTGGCACAATTCACCAATTTGCCGATTATGACAACTGTGGCAGCCATGTTCAGTCCTGGAACAATCTGGTATTATTTTCTTTATGTAGGATTTATTATTTTCTTTTGTTTTTTCTACACAGCAGTACAGTTTAACCCTGAAGATGTTGCCGAAAATATGAAAAAGAATGGCGGGTACATTCCAGGTATCAGGCCTGGTAAAAGTACATCTGAATACATTGATAAAGTGCTGACAAGAATTACCCTTGGTGGCGCATTGTATGTGTCTGCTGTATGTGTTCTGCCAACCTTATTGATGAGTAAGTTTAATATTCCGTTTTATTTTGGGGGTACAGCCCTTTTGATCGTTGTGGGTGTGTCCATTGATACCATCTCCCAAATAGAGTCTCACCTGATTACCGGTAATTATGAAGGCTTTTTGGGAAGATCCGGTAGCAAGAGAATAAAAGGCAGATCCTGAAACGGTCTAAACTGATTGGAGATTTTTAAACTATGGCAAAAGAAGAACCTATTAAAGTTGACGGGAAAGTACTTGAGACATTGCCTAATGCCATGTTTAAAGTGGAGCTTGAAAACAAGCATGTATTGTTGGCCCATATCTCAGGTAAAATGAGAATGCATTTTATCAAGATCCTGCCCGGAGACAGGGTAACTATAGAAATTTCACCCTATGATTTAAGCCGGGGTAGAATTACATATAGATATAAATAAATATTTGAGTTTATTCGATATTAAAATATTAGGTTAGGAGTTAGTGGATGAAAGTCAGAGCATCTGTAAAAAAAATTTGTAGAGATTGTAAAGTAATAAAAAGACGTGGTGTCATAAGAGTTATTTGTATTAACAAACGCCATAAACAGAGGCAGGGATAGGGGGAAAGAAATTTGGCACGTATCGCAGGAGTTGATTTACCAAGAGATAAGCATGCATGGATAGCTTTGACCTATATTTACGGAATAGGTAGAAATAGATCAAAGTTAATACTTGAAAAAACCAGCATTGATCCTACTACAAAAGCAAATGACCTGACCGAAACACAGGTTAACGAGATCAGAAAAGTCATTGATGCAGAGTATAAGGTCGAAGGTGAACTTAGAAGTGAAGTTTCCATGAATATTAAGCGGCTCATGGACCTAGGTTGTTACAGAGGATTACGTCATCGTAAAGGTCTTCCCTGTCGTGGTCAGAGAACCAGCACAAATGCTAGAACAAGAAAAGGTCCAAAAAGGACTGCGGTTAAAAAGAAAAAGTAGGATAATACAAAAGGTATAATAATTATGGCAAAAAAGTCTAAAAAAGTTGTATCCAAAAAACGGGTACGAAAGAATATTTCTACCGGCATTGTGCACATTCAATCTACTTTTAATAATACAATCGTCACGATTGCCGATGAAAATGGAAATACTATTTCATGGTCCAGCGCAGGAGTCCAGGGATTTAAAGGCTCCAGGAAAAGCACACCTTTTGCTGCCAAGCTGGTAGCAGAAGATGCAGGTGCAAAAGCAATGGAACACGGCATGAAAAATGTTGGTGTATTTGTTAAAGGCCCCGGACCTGGTCGAGAATCCGCTTTAAGGGCATTGCATGCGCTTGGATTCAATATATCCATGATCAAAGATGTTACCCCGGTTCCCCATAATGGATGCCGTCCGCCAAAAAGAAGAAGAGTATAAGTTTACCGGTTTGATAAAGGAGAAAAACATTGTCACGTTATAGAGGTTCTGTTTGCCGACAATGCAGACGCGAAAATATGAAGCTTTTTTTGAAAGGCGATAGATGCTTTTCAGATAAATGCAGTTATGATAGAAGAGGCTATCCCCCTGGACAGCATGGGCAGAGAAGAAGTAAATTATCAGATTACGGAATTCAGCTCAGAGAAAAACAGAAAGTCAGAAGACTTTATGGAATTTCAGAAAAACAGTTCAGGATTTCTTTTAAAAAGGCCGATAGGCAAAAGGGAATTACAGGTACAAACCTTTTAAGCCTTTTGGAAACACGCCTTGATAATACTGTTTTTAGAATGGGATTTGTTAATTCCAGAAATCAGGGCAGACACTTTGTAAGACATAATCATTTCATTATAAATGGAAAAAAAGTAAATATACCGTCTTACCAGGTTAGTAAAGGTGATGTGATAGAACTTCGCGAGAAAAGTAAAAAAATTCAAACTATTTCAGATTCTTTGGATGCCATTGTAAGACGCGGCATTCCACAATGGCTTGAAATAAAAAAAGAAGATTATAAAGGCGAAGTTGTTGGCGTTCCGGTTCGTGAAGATATCACGCTTCCCATCCAGGAACAATTAATTGTAGAGCTTTATTCAAAATAGGTAATCCAGTATATGGTTTATCCCAATATTTATTCAGGAGATATAAATGTCATCTGAAAAACTTGCATATGTGAACTGGCGAGAGATGATCAAGCCTGAAAAGCTTGATGTTACAACAACTTCAACATATGGTAAATTTGTATGTGAACCCCTTGAAAGGGGATATGGTATCACTATTGGAAATTCTTTGCGACGTATTATTCTTTCATCCATTTATGGCGCAGCTATAGTCTCCGTTAAATTCGATGATGCGCTTCATGAATATAGTGTTATATCTGATGTTAGAGAAGATGTTTATGAAATTATCTTAAACCTGAAAGAATTAAAACTCAGGGTTGATGACATTGAGGACAAAATATTAACATTGAGTGTCAAGGGTGAATGCGAAATCACGGGTGCAGATATCAAGAGCCCAGACGGAAAAGTTGAAGTCCTTAACACTGAACAGCATATTGCCACACTTTCCAAAAATGGTGTATTAAATATGACCATGGTTGTTAAAACCGGGAAAGGTTACGCCCTTGCTTCTGCAAACAAGGATGATGATTCTCCAATCGGAACTATCCCCATTGATAGTGTGTTTTCTCCTATTAAACGCGTAAAATATGTTGTAGGAACGTCTAGAATTGGACATAAAACTGATTATGACAAACTCACCCTTGAAGTATGGACCGATGGTTCTGTTACACCGGATAATTCGATTGCATATGCTGCAAAAATTCTCAAAGAGCAAATGAATCCATTTATTAATTTTGATGAAGATATGGAACCCGATCATGCTGATTCAAATTCAAATGAAGCGGATAAAGGATTTAACGAGAATATTTACAGATCTGTGGATGAGCTGGAATTATCTGTCAGAAGTTCCAATTGTTTGAAAAACGCCAGGATCCACACCATTTATCAATTGGTTCAAAAAACAGACAGTGAAATGCTTAAAACGAAAAATTTTGGTCGAAAATCCTTAAATGAGATAAAGGAAGTCCTTACTTCCATGGACCTTACACTTGGCATGGACCTTGAAGGTTTTGAACCACCAGAAGATGAGAACAATCAGGAAGGAGAATTCGTCCATGAAACATAGAAAATCCGTATTAAAATTAAACAGAACCTCAAGCCATAGAAAGGCTATGTTCAGAAACATGGTAACTTCTCTGTTCAAACATGATAAAATTAAAACTACCGAAGCAAAAGCAAAAGGGTTAAGAGGGATAGCCGATAAAATGGTGACCCTTGCAAAAAGAGGAGATTTGCACGCCAGAAGACAAGTCCTTGCGTTTATTCGGGAGAAAGATGTTGCCCATACATTGTTTAATGAAGTATCAGAGAAGTTTGATTCAAGACAGGGTGGTTATACAAGAATTATTAAACTTGGCCCAAGAAAAGGGGATGTTGCTCCCATGGTCCAGATTGAATTGATTTTCGATTGATATTCTAAACTTAAACCATTATAAAAACATTAAAATCCCTGGCAGGTAAAGTAGGCCAGGGATTTTTGCATTTATTTTTCAGCCTTTAAAACCGGTCAAAAGTATTTGTAACCTGATTTTAATACAAGGGTGGTCCATGATCTATAATTTTAAAAATGATTATACTGAAGGGGTACATCCCCGTATCCTGGATGCATTAAAACAAACCAACCTGGAGCAGCATGAGGGGTATGGTGAAGACAGGTATAGCAGGGAAGCAATCAGTTTATTACGCCACAAAATTAAAAATCCAAGTGCGGATATCCATTTTGTTTCCGGCGGAACCCATACCAATGCCATTGTAATTCCATCGGTTTTAAAACCATATGAATCTGTTATATCAACCTTTACAGGTCATATTAATACCCATGAAGCCGGCGCGATTGAACATGCTGGACATAAGATCAACGTGGTTGAAAGTTCAGACGGAAAATTGTCCTGCAAAAGTATTCAATCAGTGCTGGATGCCCACACAGATGAGCACATGGTAAAACCAAAACTTGTGTATATTTCAAATGCCACTGAAACCGGAACCCTTTACAGAAAAAATGAATTAGAAACCCTTTCCAGGTTTTGCAGGTCAAAAGGATTGCTTTTGTACCTGGATGGTGCCCGCATCGGCAGTGCGTTGTGCTCACAAGACAATGACCTGACACTGGCACAATTATCTCAATTGGTGGATGTGTTTTATATTGGCGGTACTAAAAACGGGGCAATGCTGGGAGAAGCCGTTATTATTATCAATGACAGCTTAAAGAAAGACTTCAGGTTCCATTTAAAACAAAAAGGAGCCTTACTTGCAAAATCAAGGATATTTGGACTTCAATTTGTGGAATTGTTTAAGGATGATCTTTTTTTCAGGCTGGCAGAACATGCCAAT
The DNA here is from genome assembly GCA_014383445.1 of Candidatus Desulfobacula maris. GTDB lineage: Bacteria > Desulfobacterota > Desulfobacteria > Desulfobacterales > Desulfobacteraceae > Desulfobacula > Desulfobacula maris. The sequence goes on from JACNHV010000174.1 coordinate 14,823, forward strand.
GCAATGGCGTTGAAATTATCCAGAAGTATTGAAAAAATGGGATTTCAATTCTTAAACAAGTCAGCTACAAATCAGATTTTTCCCATTTTCAAACAGGATGTGATAAATCGTTTGAGCAAAAAATATGGATTTTATGTGTGGGAAAATATGGATGATCAACATGCAGCCATAAGGCTTGTCACTTCTTGGGCCACAAAAGAGAAGGCCATTGACAGTTTTATTGGGGATTTGGAAACCGGCTTTTAATAATCACTTATTTTTTTTTGCCTTATAAAGCCGTTTGTCTGCAGCCTTTAAAAGAATTGCAGATGAATCCATGCCTTTTTCAAACACTGAAGAAAGTCCATGACTTAGTTTAACGCAAAAGCTTGTGTTGTCATCAGTAATAGGATTATTTGCCATTTTTTGTTTCACCCTGCTGATATAGATTTCCGCTTGATGTCTATTTGTGGAAGGCAAAATAACCACAAATTCATCCCCGGCAAATCGAGCCACAATATCAGAATCTCTTTTCAGGCTGTTCAGGCAGTCGGCGGTATGACATAAGGCCTTATCACCATTGTCATGGCCATAGGTATCATTGATGGATTTAAAGTCATCCAGGTCCAGAAAAAGAAGGACCAGGTCGATGTGATACCGTTTAGACCGTTGAAATTCTCTTTCAAGAATTCGTTCCATGACCCTCCGGTTTAAAAGCCTGGTCAAAGGATCATGGAAGGCAAGAAATTTTAATTGCTCATGAGCGGTCACATTGGAAAGACACAGGGATGCCTTAATCGCAAGTTGTTCCAATAAAGATGTGTCAATATCCGGCTCAAACCGGTTAGCGTTTTTATCCGCCTGGTTAATACTCCCCACGATGGTACCATCCATAGTGATGGGCGCAATAGCAATTGAGCCGAATTCATATTCTGCAGCTTCGGGGATTAATGCATTGAATCTGTTTAGATTTTTATTGGATAGTAGCGGTTTCAAGCTGTTTTGGGTTATATCTGAAAATTGTTTTTCAGATATAAATGCCGTGGATGCCTTTAAAAGTTTTGAGTTCCTGATATTATGAAGGTACTCTGTAATATTGCTTTCCTCAATAATAGAGAGCCATGTATAGGGAACAGAAAATTTAGAACTGATTTCAAATAATAATTTTTCAATAAAATCCTGAAAATTTAAAATGCTTAAAATACTGATTTCAATTTCATGAAATTTTCTGGCAATGATTTCGTTTTGTTTTAGACGTTCTAAAATTGTACTTGGAATTGTCATAGCTTCCGTTGCATGTTCATTGTTTTAATAATCCCTTTTTTTAAGTTGCATGACAGAAAAAGTCAATATGAATCATGGTTTTGACTATTAATTATTGGTCAGCCTGTTTCCATTTTCTTGACTTTGTAATTGAGTTTGAATACAAGGGATTAGAATTAAAGATAATAAAAGGTATGATCACTATGGAAGTAATATCTTATCGCCCCGGTGCCCTGGTTAAATTTGCCGCATTTGTCATTATTGTTGCAGGAATGAAAGCCGCTGCAGTGTTGGTGGTTCCCTTTTTACTGGCTGTATTTTTATCCATTATTTGTGTGCCGCCGCTATTTTGGATGCAGAAAAAAGGCATCCCAGGCATACTTGGAATCCTAATCCTGATGTTTGGTGTGATCTCCATACAAATGCTTTTGGTGACACTTGTCTCTTCATCAATAGCAGATTTTTCAGGCAATATTCCCTTTTACCAGGAAAGGTTAAAAATTTTAACCTTTGAAAGTTTACAGCTTTTGTCAAAGCATGGTGTTGAACTTGAAATAGACAAACTTGCAGAAATATTGAATCCAAGCCGTATTCTTAAACTTGTGGCAAACACATTGAATGGGGTGGGAGGTGTTCTGACCAATACATTTTTTGTATTTTTAACCTTTATTTTTATTCTTTCAGAAGCTGCCGGGTTCCCCAATAAATTGCGTGCGATTTTAAATGACAAAAACACTGATCTTGAAAAATATGCGCAAATCACTGCTGGTGTGAACCAATATCTGGGAATAAAAACACTTACCAGCCTTGGAACAGGAATCGCGGTTTGCATCTGGCTTGCAGTTCAGGGTGTGGATTTTCCAGTCATGTGGGGTGTGTTTGCCTTTTTATTAAATTATATTCCCAATATCGGTTCTATCCTTGCTGCAGTTCCGGCTGTCCTGCTTACCCTTATCCAGCTGGGACCATTGGCTGCAGGTATTGCTGCCCTGGGCTTTTTAATTGTAAATATACTTGTGGGAAGTGTGATTGAGCCCAAGGTCATGGGCCAGGGGATCGGACTTTCCGCCCTGGTGGTATTTTTATCTCTGGCTTTTTGGGGGTGGGTATTGGGTCCGGTGGGTATGCTGCTCTCTGTTCCCTTAACCATGGGAGTAAAAATTGCCTTGAGCGGTGGGGAATCCACAAAATGGCTGTCTATTTTATTGGGGTCAAATAAGGAAGCTTTCAGGCTGCTTCAAAACAAAACAGAGGGGTGATTATTATCCGCCAATGGAAGTCATATGGCTTATCGGTATGCCTTTTTTGACCTGATCTGTTAACCCGTGAAAAGAGGGTTTTTTTGTTAGTGTGTTAATAATAATTTGTTTTAATTCGTCATCAGAGGCACCATTCCGAAGCGGATTTAAGATATCTTCTTCATAGTTATTTAACAGACAGGGGCGTAATGTCCCCCTTGATGTCAGCCTCAAACGATTACACTCACTGCAGAAATGAGAACTGATCGGCGTGATAAATCCAACAATTCCTCTGGCATTTTCAATCTGGTATTTTTTTGCAGGGCCATCATTGGCATTGCGTTTGAAAGGCACAAGCTTTCCAAACCTGGATTCTATTTTGTCTTGAACTTCCCGGGTTAATATCTGTTGTTGTTTTTCAACGGCTGAATCTCCCATGGGCATGTATTCAATAAATCGGATATGAAAGGGATGGTTTATTGTCAAGGCTGTCAGATCTTCAATTTCGTCATCATTAATTCCCCTTAAAATGACAGTATTGATTTTTACAGGTGATATTCCCAGATCATGGGCGGAAAAAATAGCGTCCCTGACCTGCTGGAATCTATCCCGGCCAGTTATCCTGGCAAATTTAACCGGGTCCAGGGTATCAAGGCTGAAATTCAAGCGTTTGATTCCAAGGGCGATGAGTTTTTTTATTTTTTCCCGGGTCAACAATGACCCATTTGTGGTAATGGAAATGTCTTTAAGACTTTCAATGGCACACAAACGTTCCAGGAATGAAAAGATATCCTTTCTGACAAAAGGTTCTCCCCCGGTAATTCTTACCTTTGTTATACCAAGCTCACAGGCAAGTCTGGTAATCCTGAGGATTTCTTCGTACCTGGCAATTTTGTCATGCTCAATCACAGAGAATGGTGTGGATGGAACACAGTACAGGCATTTGAAATTACACCGGTCTGTAACAGAGATGCGAAGATAATTAATGGGACGGTTGCCAGCGATCATTTTTTATTTTCCTTCATAGTATGCCAGCAATGAATTCACAAGTCCTTGAATGGTAAAGTCTTTTGCTTCAACGTCAGGTTCAATATCAAGAGATCTTGCTGTATCTGAGGTGATCGGCCCGATACTGGCGGTCACTACATTTTTTAACAATTTTTTAGCATTTTTTGATTCAAGCAGGGACATGAAATTAGACACAGTGGAAGAGCTGGTAAAGGTTATGGCATCAATTTCATTGTCTTCCAAAAGCGAAATAAGCTCCTTTTTCCCATCAGAATTGAGCCGGGTTTCATAGGCAACAACATCATCAACCTGAGCCCCCATTTTTGTCAATTCTTCAGGCAGAATGGTTCTGGCTTGTTTTGCCCTTGGCAGTAATACCCGTTTATCCTTTATGTCAACCCTTGAAAATGCCTCAATCACACTTTCCGCCCTATAGGTCTTTGGCAGGATATCACTTAAAATACCGTAATTTTTCAGCCGTTCCTTTGTTACAGGACCGATGCATGCAAAATTAAGGTGTCCCAAGACTCTCACGTCAAGGCCCATATCAAATAAGGTGTCAAAAAAGAACTTCACACCATTGACACTGGTAAAAACAAGCCAGTCATAATCCTTTATATTTTCAATGGATTTTTTTAAAGGGGCTGTATCTTCAGGCGGAACGATTTGAATGGTGGGAATTTCAATGCAAAGTGCCCCAAGTTTGGAAAGTGTTGACACAAGACCACTTGCCTGAGCCCGGGCTCTTGTAACCACAATACGTTTTCCAAACAAGGGTCTTTTATCAAACCATGCCAGTTCATCCCTTAAAGATACCACATGACCAATAACAATAATGGCCGGAGATTTGAGTTTAGCCTGTTTAACTCGTTCAACAATTGTTTCAAGGGTTCCTGTGACGGTTTCCTGCCGGGCTGTAGTACCCCATCTGACAAGAGCAATGGGGGTGTCTGATGGTTTGCCGTATTTAACCAGATTTTTTACAATATTTTCAAGATTTTTAACTCCCATTAAAAATACAAGGGTTGCATTGGATTTGGCATATACATCCCATTGCATGGAGGTATCTTTTTTGGTGGGATCTTCATGACCGGTAATAAATGATACAAAAGATGTATGGTCCCTGTGGGTTATAGGAATTCCTGCATAGGCAGGTGCGGCAATTGCCGAGGTAACACCTGGCACCACTTCATAGGGCACTTTGTGGCTTAAAAGCATCTGGGCCTCCTCACCCCCCCGGCCGAATACAAATGGATCACCACCTTTCAGCCTGGCAACGTCAAACCCCTGCTTAGCCTTGTTCACCAGCAATAGGTTGATTTTATCCTGGGAAAGGGTATGGTCTCCGCCTTTTTTACCCACATAAATAATCTGGGCATCGCTTCTGGCATAATTCAGTAAAAAAGGAGATGCAAGATAATCATAAACCACAACATCTGCTGTTTCTATGCATTCTTTTGCCTTGATTGTTAAAAGGCCTGGATCACCCGGGCCTGCACCAATGAGATATACAGTGCCTGTTTTATCTGTCATTTGCATTCAATTGCTCCAATATTTTTTTCCCGCCTTTTTCAAGGACCTTGACGGCAAGGGCCTGCCCGGAAGGTTCAACCTTATTGATTGGGGAAAGAATGTGTTCTTTGATTAATTCTTTGCCGTCTTCCGAGGCAACAACGGCTGTCAGCAACACATCATGGCCTTTGATTTTTCCAAAACAGGCCACTGGAATATGGCAGGAGCCTTCTATCTGCTTTAAAAATGCCCGCTCGCCTGTTACACAGATCCGGGTGTCACGATGATCCAGCTTTTTCATGATCGCTGCAATATCATCATCATTGTCTCTTGTTTCGATGCAAAGGGCTCCCTGTCCTACTGCTGGAATCATAATAGTTTCATCCAGGTATTCTGTGATTGCGCTGTCCTGTCCCAGACGACGAAGGCCTGCTGCCGCAAGCACAATGGCATCATAGTCACCTGCTTTGAGTTTTTTAATCCGGGTGTCCAGGTTGCCCCGGATGGATTCAATAATGACATCCGGCCTGATATGTTTGATCTGGGAGGCGCGCCTTAAGCTTGAAGTGCCTATTTTAGCACCCTTTTTATAATCGGTTAACAGGCTATTGTCTTTTGAAATGAGAACGTCAAAGGGGTTTTCTCTTTCTGGTATGGCACCAATGATAAGGCCACAAGGCAACTTTCCTGGCATGTCCTTCATGCTGTGGACAGCAATATCAATATCATTGTTTAAAAGTGCTGTTTCGATTTCCTTGACAAACAGCCCTTTTCCCCCAACCATGGCAAGTGGCCGGTCCGTGATCATATCTCCGGTTGTTTTGATGATCTTTAATTCAACAATAAGATCAGGGAAAAGATGCTCAATCTCAGATTTGATAAAATTAGCCTGCCACAAAGCCAGCTGGCTTCCTCTGGTACCAATGCATATTTTTTTTTTCATGAAATTTTATCAAACCCCGCAGGAAGAACACTTGGAAGATGAACAGCTGCCGCAGGCAGATGAACCAGATGATTTAACTATTGTTTCATTGCCAGGGCCGGATGATTTTGATATAAACCCGCAGGCAGACATCAGCCGTGACAGATCCCGGCTGTTGCAAGAAGGACATTCAGGTGTTGAACCACCCATAACCAGGGTTTCAAATTTTTTATCACAAGCCTTGCATTTATATTCATAGATTGGCATTTAATGACCTCATCTTTATTTTTATATTTATTTATTTGAACTTGTTAATATAAGGATTTAATTGAAGATTTTCAAGGCTGTATTTTTTCAGAGAGATTCAATCACACCTGCGGCAATAAGAGGGATCAGGATTTCATGGTGTCCTACAATGCTGAAACCTTTGCCTTTACCAAGGATAGGGCGGTTTAACACATTGGTCCTTCCCAACATGGCGTTGAAAAGTCTTTACAATCAACTTTGCTTATTCTGTCCTTTATGGAATAGGTTTTAAGACTTCTGTAATCCAGGTGTTTAAATGAATCTTTCATTGAAAAGAATCCTTTCTGTCAGGTCACATAAGATGTGAGCCAGCAGGATATGAACTTCCTGTATCCTTGCTGTTGTGTCAGAATCAACGCAAAAGGAGATATCGCTTAAGGCTTTTAATTTGCCCTTATTCCCTGAGAAACCAATAATGGAAAGGCCTATGCCCTTTGCTTCTTCTATAGCTTTTATCACATTGGGAGAATTGCCGGAAGTTGAGATGCCAAGGGCAATATCTCCTTTGTTCCCCAGCGCCTGGATTTGTTTGAAAAATATATCTTCAAAGGCATAATCATTGCCGATACTTGTGATAATGGATGTGTCAGTAGTAAGTGCAATTGCTGGCAGCGGTTTTCTTTCTATCTGGAACCGGTTGACAAATTCAGCGGCAATATGCTGGCAATCTGCAGCACTGCCGCCATTTCCAAATAAAAGTATTTTCCTGCCTTTTTTAAAGGCCAGGGCCATTATGGCAGCACAAGATTCTATTTTTTCAATATGGTTTGCAAAAAATATTTTTTTTGCAGTGATGCTGTCTTCAACCGATTGTTGAATAAGGTTTTTCATAATTTATTGTTTCTTTCAATCTGTTTAACGATGCTGTTTTGATTTTTCTTGAGGTGGAAGACAGGCATCTTTTATTTTTTTCTGGATGGTTTTCAACCTTTTTTTGTATTGTTTATTGTCAGGTTCAATAGCAATACTTTTTTGTGCAAGGGTAAGGGCAATGGTCAGGTTTCTTCCCAGAAGTTCAAGGGATTTTGCATATCCAGACAAAGAGACGGCATCACTGGGATTCAGCTTGATAGCAGTATTAAATTCCAGGCCAGCTTTTTCAGGCAGATTTTCCTCCAGATAAATTTCACCTTTCATTCGGAAAGTCAGTCCTGAGTTCGGGTTTATCAGGCTCGCCTTTTCAAGGTGGGTTAAGGCCTGGTTATGATGCTTTTTTTTAATCAGCAAATTCCCGAGTAAAAGCTCGACTTCAAAAACAGACAAATCACTATCCTGGGTTTTTTGCAAATAAAGGATGGCCTTGTCTATATCTCCTTCAATTTGATAAAGAAGTCCAATATTGTAAATCACGATTAGTTCATCCGGATTTATCTTCATGGCCTTTTCAAATTCAAGTTTTGCCATGGTAAGCTTTCCCATGACACCGAAACACACTCCGAGGCTGTTTATCAGGTTAATGTTATCTGGTTCGATTTCAAGCCCTTTTTGATATTCTTTTGTCGCCATTTCGCATTTATCCAGCTGATAAAGCCGATCGCCACTGATATTCAGCGATGTGGCATCAAAAGGAACCATGCTGTAAGGTCCGAAAAAAGCAGCATGGTCGGCGGCTTTGATGGCATTGGCAAGGGTTTGTGATTTTGAAAAATCATGAAAAGGGAAGTTTGCAACCCCAATAAGAATATCTGTTTTAAGCTCTTTTGATAGGTTGTCTTTTAAAGATACAATCAGTTGACAGGCTTTTTTTTCATTTTTATAGCCCCAGAATGCCAGAGCAAATAAATCTTTACCTAAGTTCTCCCAGAAGCCTTTTTTATGATCCAGAAATGAGTTAAAGGCGGCTTCAAATGTATCTTTAGTTGTTTCCAGGATGCTGTCAGGCGGTGATGAGATTTGAATCACGGCAATAAAGAATTTTCCCCCTGGGATTTTTGTTTCTGACAGCCTTTTTTCAAAGGTGTTAAGCTCGTCTGTTTTTTTCAGAAGAAGATCTCCAAAAAAGGTTTTCGGCGGCCTGATCTTGGAATCATCAGAATCGGTTTTCAGAAAATTAATTTCTTTTGAAGAGAATTTAAGGGTCATTTTTTTACCAGTAGTTTGGCTAAAGTTGATGAAATAACGGTCTCCTGGCCGTCTTGAATCGTTCTTGGATCTAAAATATATTTATTATCTTCTATCCTGCCGATAATGGATGGTGTTGAAAGGCGCATGTGCATTTCAAGTTTTGATACGGATATATTTTTCGGTTTAATGGTGATGCACTGGGTCGCAAGATTCAGTTCTGGAAAAGATCCACCTCCCGGTCTTGAATTCAGATGGGCGACCTCAATATCAGCCAGATCGCCCAGGGCTTCCTTAATGATTTTGAATAATTGGTCTGCTTTTTTACAAATATCTTTAAAGGGAATGGTCAACATTCTTAAGGTGGGTATTTTCTGGATGGCAGTATCCTCATCCCTGTAGAGTTTTAATGTGGATTCAAGGGCCGCAAGGGTCAGCTTGTCAATCCGCAAGGCCCGGGTTAGAGGATTTTTTTTGATTAGATCAATGGTCTTTTTTTGTCCGACAATTATACCGGCCTGGGGCCCTCCTAAAAGCTTGTCTCCGCTGAAGGTGATAATGTCTGCGCCCGTGCGGACCGAATCCGCAATAGTGGGTTCTAAAGGCAGGCCATATTTTGAAAAATCAATTAAGGTTCCAGATCCAAGGTCTTCCATGACCGGTATATTCTTATTTTTCCCCAGCAGTACCAAATCTTTTAAGTCAACACTGGCAGTAAATCCTTCAATTTTATAATTACTGGCATGGACTTTTAAAAAAAGGCCTGTGCTATCAGACACGGCATCTGCGTAATCCCTTAAATGGGTCCGGTTTGTGGTACCGACTTCCTTTAAGATGCACCCGCTTTTTGCCATCACATCCGGCACCCTGAATGATCCGCCGATTTCAACAAGCTCGCCCCTGGATACCACTACCTGTGTATCCTTGGCAATGGTGTTCAAAGCCAGCAATACAGCTCCGGCATTATTGTTTACAACTATGGCACTTTGAGCGCCGGTCAGTTCACAGATAAGATCATCCACTGCTTCATACCGGATCCCTCTTTTACCGGTTTCAATTTTTAATTCAAGGTTGGAATAGGATTGGGCAATAGTCCTTATGTTATTTAAGGCATCTTCGCATAAAAGCGACCGGCCAAGGTTTGTATGGAGCACCACACCGGTTGCATTGATGACAGGGACAAGTCTGGGCCTGATCTTTTCTTTGGCAAGGATGTTTGCCGCAAGCAGGATGGTATCATGGTCTGTGCTGGTTTCAATATCTGCCAGGATATCCTGCCTTATATGATCAAGGGTTTTTCTCAGGGCATCAAGTATTACGCTCCGGGGGATGCCGATAAATCGATCATCCTTTTTGGCAAGATCCAGAAGATGATCAACACCTGGCAGGTGTTTAAGGCTATTATGCTTGTCAAAAGGGGCCATTTTTACCTTTTTATTAAAAAATAGTACTAAATACCATTAATTCTCCAAAGCTTTCAACCCTTATCTTAAGATTTTTTTATCTTAAGTTTCTTTATACAGCGCCAATACCCCTGATCTTGCAAGTTTTTTAATGCCAAAGGGTTCAAGCAGGCCAAGCAGGTCATCAATGGTATCTTCGTCGCCGTTTACTTCAACAATATAATATTCAGGGCCTGTATCTATTATCCTGCCCTGAAAGGCGGTGATAATCTGGTTTAGGTCTTGTTTTTTCTCCAGCGACACTTTAACACAGATTAGTGCCATCTCACGCTTTACAGCCTTTTCCCCGGTCATATCCCGCAGCTTGATTACATTTACGAGGCGCTTAATCTGTTTTTTGCATTGTTCCAGCTGCAAAGGATGGGCCCTTGTTGTAATGGTGATTCTGGACATTTTGGGATTGGCTGTGGGCGCCCCGCAGATGGTTTCAATATTATAGCCCCGTCCGGCAAAAAGTCCTGCAATCCTTGCGGTTACACCGGGTTCGTTTTCTACCAGCATGGTAAGTATGTGTTTGTCCTGGTCCATAAT
>JACNHV010000239.1 GCA_014383445.1 Candidatus Desulfobacula maris
CATCTCTGAAATGATCTGACTGAAGAAAGGGGAAATCTCAAAAGGCATAACTAAAAGATTAATCCCATTGGGGGAAATTAAAAGACAATAGAAGAGACTTATCAGAAATAATTTTTCTTTTCTGGATACATCTATTTGATTCTTATATTTAACCAGTTTGTAAATAAACTGCTCGATTAAAAATGCTAAAACGATCAGAATCAAAATAGGATATTCAATTCCATGGACATTGACCCAAAAAATTGTAAGAAATGGCAGCAACCAGACTAGGTTTTTTTTATACTCTAAAATATACAAAAAAATAATTATCAGCATATATGAAAAAATATGGGGTCGAATTGAGTATAACATTCTGGGAAAAATTGAAATAACTATCATGATGAAAATAACTGATATATAATATTTCGTTTTAAAATATTTTATATTCAACCCTGCCTGTAAAAATTTCCAGATAAAGAATACAGTTGTAAAAAATACTATGGCTCTGAGCAAAACGAGTCCGAAATATCCGGAAAATTTATAAACAGAATAAACAACTGCCTGGAAAAGCCAATAATAATTATTCCATGATTTCATGGGTTCTATAAATGAAAAAAAAGAAGTACAAGGGATTCTGTGGTTTTCAAATAGAAATTTTCCTCCAGATAAATGGTAAAACAAATCTGAATCTGAATAGTCACTTACAGGCGGCCAATATAAAAATATAAAAAGAAAAAAGAAAAAAAACATGAAAAGAAAAATTTTTAAAAGAAAATCATTGCTGACTGTTTTCCATTTCAGGGACATCTGATTAATCAAGAAGGCAGTTTTTTCAGCATTTGGTGGATTATATGATAACATTTTATGACCCCTCTTCGTGATATTCATTATCCGTATTAACCGACCAAATGTTTTCTTTTCGTGTCTTACCGCTAACAATATTTTCTACCGCAGTTATTGCAGTTAGCATTGAATGGTCAGTATTATTATATTTGTGCATGCCATTTCTTCCAATTAAAAAAAGATTTTCAATTTTATCTGTAAAATTTCTAATGATATGAAAGTCATTATATGTCCCAAAATAGGCAGGATAGGCTTTTAATATCCTTATTATTGTTGAATCCAAGACATCCTCTTTATTAATGATATTCATCTGGGATAATTCATTAATGGCAAATTCTATGAATTCATCATCAGACTTACTCCAGATATCGTCCCCTTCATTACAAAAATATTCTAAACCAATCCATATCGTGTTGGGATCTTTTACCATATAAGGACTCCAGTTGTTGAATATTTGTAACCTGCCGAGCGTTACATCTTTATCCTGAATATAGATCCAGTTATCCGGCACTATCTGATTAATAGTAGGAATGGCTGTTTCATTGGAAATTTTCATTTTTTTTAAAAGAACACCTACCGTTATGAAATCACGATATAAAAGCCCTTTTGCAACTTTTTGAACTATCCCTGGAGGTGCAGGAACAATGGACTGGATAAGTTCTTTAACAGGCATCGTCGAGATTATATAGTCACATTTATATTCACTGATAATGTTCGTAATATTATTTTTTACATTACTTCCTAAAACCATTCCTTTGAATACACTAATTCCAATAACAGTGCTTTCAAAATGAATCTCCCCACCCTTTGCTTCTATCATTCTGGCAACTTTCTCCCATAATTGACCTGGTCCTAACTTTGGATAGAGAAACTGCTCGATAAGAGATGTCTCTGTTTTCTTTTGATCTATTGATATATCTTTATGAAAAAAATTTTTTACAGTATGAGCTATGGCCCTGCTCATAGATAATCCTTTAATCCTTTGATTTCCCCATTCCGATTTTATTTCACTGCATGGAACTCCCCAGAGTTTTTCCGTATAATCTTTAAAAAAAAGCAGATAAAGTTCCCTGCCAAACCGATTGATAAAAAAATCCTCCAGAGATAGTTGATCTTTAATCGGAAATATCTGAGCTTTGATATAACTCAATCCGATTTTTATAATTTTTTTGATCCCAAGATTTTTAAACGTACCCCATCCAAACGAGATCGGATAATCAAAAAATGACTGAAGAAAAAATATTCTAGAGAGTCGATTGCGAACCAACATAACAAAGTTTGTTTTTTCAGGATCAGGAGCATTTTCTTTTTTTGATAAAATCACTGTTCTATTTAAAATAATATCATCGATAGAAGGCTTTCCCTGTATTGGAAGTATGTTTTCCCACCAATTCATAACCATTTCTGATTTGGAGAAAAACCGGTGTCCACCAATATCTATACGATTACCTTTATAATTAACAGTTTTTGAAATTCCACCGATATCTGATGATTTTTCAAAAATTATCGGTTTAATGTCTGTTTTATCAAGAAGTTCATAGGCGGCAGTGAGCCCTGCCGGGCCAGCACCAATTATGATTGCAGTTTTCTGATTCATTTTATCCCTTATTGACACCATCTATAACAGGCACATGGACACTACCTGCCTGATTTTACTTTAACCCGATGGCTTTTTGCCACCAGCTTAAATATATATTATGTTAAGCCGGTAACAAAGTAATTGTATTTGATTTTTTCAGGAAAAATGATGTCCTGAAATTTTAAATATTACAATAATACAGGATTTGTCTGGTAGTTTGTAATATAGTATTGACTGTCTTTTTCAAAAAACACAAGCCCGTCAAGATAACCCACCTGCCCTGCTGTTTCATGTTTAAAACCCAGTTTAAACTCTTTTAAAGGATAGATATTCCAGTCATGGGAAACACAGATGGCAATCTGGTTCTTGTTTAGGTTTTTTATCTGCTCTGTCATAAATTCACTTAAAATATCTGAAGTTTTTTCTGGATTTTCCATTATACTTTCATCAATACGCTTATCAAACCAGTTCCGCAGAAAAAGTTCATTTCCCTGATCTTCAATAAGGGGAAGTGCTTTTGTGATATCCTTAACATAAAATGGTGAAAGCATGGCATCCATACAATTATGATCAATGGTATGATTATTTTTTTTTGTAAATCCCTTATCAATCAGAAAAGCCGTTTCAACACATCTACCCAGAAAACTGGAATATAATTTTGGCATTTGGGTTGACGGCATACTGGCACCAAAATCAAAGGCTAACTCTTTACCTTCATCAGTTAATCCCATAAAGGGTTCCAGTCTTGCGTCTTTTGAAAAAAATCTGTCTGAATGACGTATAAGAACGCTGATTTTTTTTACCCCATTATCCATTAAATGCTTAATTGTATCAATGGTCTGTTTTGTTCTTACTTCATATTTTAACTTCATTTATAATATGCTCCTGAAGCGGTGTGTGGGTTTATCTTGAATAGTTTTCATACTCTATGCTATATGAGCTGTCAAGGTGAGAAATAATCTTTAAGGAGCCAGACCCAATGGTAAAAAATATCAGCATTATCGGCGTTCCCATGGATTTTGGACAGCAGCTTCGCGGAGTTGACATGGGGCCTGCTGCCGTGAGATACACAGGATTGATTTCAAGACTCAGGGCTTTGGGACATCAGGTTGTTGATACAGGAGATATTCCTATTCCCATTCGGGATTGCGATATCACTATTGCCAGGTATAATGAGAGCAAGGATAAAGACAAATATTTAAAGGAAATCACCCAGATCTGTGAGTCTATATATAGGGCTGGCAGAGCAGTAGTGCAAAAAGGAGATTTTCCCTTGTTCATCGGCGGAGACCACTCCATTGCTGTGGGAACTGTTGCTGCCGTTACAAACAAGGAACCCACAGGTCTTATATGGATTGATGCCCATGGTGATTTCAACACCCCCCAAACCTCTCCCAGCGGAAATATCCATGGGATGCCTTTGGCGGCCCTTATTGGAGAAGGTCACCCATCTCTTGTCAATGTGGGAAGACCAGGTGCCAAAATTCATCCTGATAATATTGTGCTGATAGGACAAAGAGACCTGGATATAAATGAGAAAAAAAGATTGAAAAAAACCGGGATAACTGTATTTACCATGCGGGATATTGATGAACAGGGAATCAGTTCCGTGGCCAACAAGGCTTTGATGAAACTTGTTCATTTAAAAAAAATCCATCTGACCGTGGATATGGATGCCCTTGATCCTGTTGAAGCACCTGGTGTGGGAACCCCTGTTCCTGGTGGAATTTCCTATCGGGAAGCACACCTCTTAATGGAAATATTATCAGATTCCGGCAAAATCAATTCAATGGATATGGTGGAAATTAATCCAATTTTAGATGTTGCCAATAAAACAGCAGAACTTGCCGTTGAATTGATTTTATCTGCATTGGGAAAGAGTATTTTGTGAGCCTGGATGAATATATTCAATCCCTTAAAACCTATAAAGGCTTTGCAGGGGATATTGTCTGCCACAAAACCCTTTTACCTGAAAAAGCTGTTTTTGCTTCTGCTGAACTATTATTGAAAAACAGTTCCCTTCTATTGGAATCTCTTGGCATTAAAAAGGTTTACAAACACCAGAAAAAAGCCATGGAAATGATTCAAAAGGGTATTCACACAGTTATTGCAACCCCGACAGCCAGTGGCAAAAGCCTTATCTATAATCTGCCTGTCATTGATCAACTTTGTTGCGATCCTAAGTCCCATGCCCTTTACCTTTTCCCTTTAAAAGCCCTGGCACGGGATCAGCTGGAAACGGTTCAAGGATTACTCGCCATTGCTGGAGCAGAAAATAAGGCAGCCCTGCAGTTAAAGGCTGCTGTATATGATGGAGACATTTCAGCTTATCAAAAATCTAAAATTAGAAACGCCCTGCCCCATATTTTGCTGTCAAACCCTGAAATGCTTCATTTGGCAATGCTTGCCCACCACCATTTATGGGAAGATTTTTTTAAACATTTAAAATACATTGTCATTGATGAGGTTCATACCTATCGGGGTATCATGGGATCAAACATGGCCTGGGTGTTCAGAAGACTTCAAAGGATTTGTCGTCTTTATGGCTCAAAACCGATTTTTATTTTTTGTTCTGCCACCATTGCAAATCCAGCATCCCTGGCTAAAAAACTAACAGGTCTTGATGTCAGTGTAGTGGATGAATCCGGAGCTCCCACGGGCAAAAAGGATGTTGTTTTAATGAGAGGGCTTGAAGGGGCTGCAAAAACAGCAACTGCTCTTATTCATTCTGCTGTTCACCGGGGCTTAAGAACGATCTGTTATACGCAATCCAGGAAAATCACAGAACTGATTGCCATCTGGGCATCCCAGCGGGCCCCCTCTTTTTCAGACAAGATAACTGCCTACCGGGCAGGGTTTTTACCCGAGGAAAGACGATCCATAGAAAAAAAACTGGGCACAGGAGAACTATTAGCCGTGGTATCCACCAGTGCCCTGGAACTTGGTATCGATATCGGTAATCTGGATCTATGCATTTTGGTTGGATATCCCGGGACCATCATGGCCACCTGGCAGAGAGCCGGCCGCGTTGGCCGGAAGGGCAAGGATTCAGCCCTGATACTCATTGCCCATGAAGATGCCCTGGACCAATATTTTATCAATCATCCAGATATTTTTTTTAATATGCCGCCTGAAAAAGCCATTATCAATCCCTGGAACAAAGTTATATTAAAACAGCACCTGGAATGTGCTGCAGCAGAGCTGAGACTTGATAACTCTGACGCTTTCTTAAGTGACAAGGCAGTAAAAAAAGCTGTCACAGAACTTGAGTATAGCGGAAAACTTTTAAGAAGCCATAGGGGTGACTATTTGTATGCAGCCAGAAAATCCCCTCACAGGGAAGTCAATCTGAGAGGAACTGGAAAAAGCCTTCCCATTTTTCTTGAAAATACAAAACAAAGCCTTGGAGATATTGATAAACACAGGTCCTATTTTGAGACCCATGAAGGTGCCGTTTACCTGCACAGGGGAGAATCTTATATCATAACCCGGTTTGACCATGAAAAAGGCATTGTTGAGGCAAAGAGAAAAGATGTTCCATATTTTACAAAGGCTCATTCAACAAAATCTACACAAATCATAAGACAACTTGATTCCTGCCGGGTTAAGGGCACCAGAGTCGGATTTGGAGAATTAAAAATTACCGAACAGGTGACTGGTTATGACAGAAGGCTTGTGTCCAACCAAAGATCTATAGGAATCATGCCTTTGGATTTACCAAAACTTGAATTTGAGACCCAGGGTCTATGGATAGAAATTCCTGATTATGTGAGGGATAAAATTGAATCCGCCCAAATGCATTTCATGGGGGGAATTCATGCATTGGAGCATGCTGCCATAGGGATTATGCCCCTTCTTGTAATGACTGACAGAAATGACCTTGGGGGAATCTCCATTCCTTTTAATTCCCAGACCGGGACAGCAGCTGTTTTTATTTACGATGGCGCTGCCGGGGGTCTTGGATTGACCCTCCAGGCATTTGAGCAAGCCCTGGAACTCCTGGAAAAAACCCTTGATGCTATCCAATCATGTAAATGTGAGACTGGCTGCCCTGCATGTGTGCATTCTCCCAAATGCGGGTCTGGGAATCGCCCCATTGACAAATTGTCTGCTTTAAAAATTCTTAAAATGATTTTGTCCTGTAATCAAGAAGATACATTCAATGATATGAACGCCTTTGTTGTTGAACCCTTAAAACGTGACTACTCTCAGCAGGTTTATGGTCATAAACAATCAATTTCTGAAGAACCTTTAACTTTTGATTCAACACCAATCCTTAAAAAACATTTGCGATATGGGGTTCTTGATATAGAAACCAGAAGATCTGCCCAGGAGGTAGGTGGATGGAACAGAGCTGATCGAATGGGGGTGAGCTGTGCCATTCTCTATGATTCAAAAATTGATGCTTATCTGGAATATTTCCAGAAAGATATTGATACTCTTAGCCATGACCTTGGAAAATATGACCTTGTAATCGGGTTTAATATTATCAAGTTTGATTATAAAGTATTGTCAGGACTTTGTGATTTTGATTTTTTATCCCTGCCCACCCTGGACATTTTGTTAAAGATTCATGAAACTTTGGGGTATCGACTTTCCCTTGACCACCTTGCCGGACAGACCCTTGGCTGCCAAAAAAGTGCAGATGGACTCATGGCTCTTAAGTGGTGGCAGGAAGGCAGGATGGATAAAATAATTGAATATTGCAAACAGGATGTAAAGGTTACCCGGGATTTATATGTATACGGAAAAGAAAATCAATTCCTGGTGTTTAAAAACAAGGCCGGGCATAAGGTCAGGATCCCGGTTAAGTGGTAATACCTGCACTGGTAAAGAAAACCAATTGTTTTGATTCTTTAATCTTTTGTGCAACTACTTTTATTTTTTCATCCATGGGAAAATCCTTTTACGTGTGACCTTCAGGTTACGTGTGACCTTCAGGTTAAAAATATTTTCATATACAATCAGAATTTCAGATACTTTAAATACAATTCCGGTTAAATAAAATAAAAATAAAAATTCAATCCCCACAATACCAGCAATGATTAAAGAACCAGAAAATGTGGCTTGATCAATAAAATTTCTCAGGATAAAAGCACTGATAAAAAGGATAGCGCCTATCATCAGGCTGATGGGGATCACTTTGAGAAAAAAAAGATACACCTGCTTTTTCTCAGAATTTAAACTTTTTTTGCTCCAGCATTCAAACAAAACAAAAGCCTGAATGATTACAGATATTGATAATCCAAAGGCCACGCCCCTTGGACCAAAAGTTTTCATCAACAAAAAAATAAAAGGAAAGCTGATGATAACGCAAAGGCTTGTAAAGATGGCTGGAAAAACCGTGTTCTGAATTGCATAATATCCCCTTGAAACAATATTCTGGGCTGCAAAGGCAAAGGCACCCACCATGAAAAATGGCAGAATTCCTGCAGTCACCAGACTGGCTTTTGCATCAAATTGCCCCCTTTGAAAAAGGATTGTTACGATTTCATGGCTTAAAACTATAAAAAGAACGGAAAAAGGTATAACAAGAAAGATAAATTTCAATGTTTTGTTCAGCAAATTATTTAACTCAAAAAGATCTCCTTTCTGGGCAAGTTGTGCCATAAAAGGATAGGATGCAACCCCGATGGCCTGACCAAAAAGTCCCACAAGGATAAACATCACCCTTAGGGCATAATTCATGGCAGCAATACTGCCTTCATTTAAATAGGATCCGAAAAATTTCAGGAGAATCTCTGTTGAAAATGTCATGGTAAGGCCGATCATTAAAGGAAGGGTGAGCAAAATATATTTTATTAAATCAGGGTGATTAAAACTTAAGATGGGATAATATCGGACACCCATTTTTTTTGCAGCAATAAGCTGCAGCACAAAATTGCCCAGAAAGGCTCCTGCCAGCACCCCCCATGCAAACCCTTCCATACCCATGAAGGGGGCCAGAATAAGTCCGCCCAGAATAATGGCTACATTGTATATCAACGGTGCCAGAGCAGGAATTAAAAATTTTTCATTTGCAAATTGAATTGCCATGAGAAGCCCGCCTGTGAAAAAGAAAAACTGAGCTGGAATGATAATCCTGGTCATTTTTACGGCAAGGGCAAAGGTATCAGGATCTTGAATGCCCGGGGCAAACATATGAACAAGCTCTGGTGCCCATATCCATGTGATCAGAATAAAACACAAGAGAAGCAGCCCAAAACCATTCATGATAATGGAAAAAACCCTGTATCCTTCATTTTCTCTGTCTGAAGAAAGATAATGGGCAAATATGGGAATAAAAGTAATGGAGAGAAAACCGCTTGCAACAACATGGTTAAGGATTTCCGGAATAATAAAGGCTATCTGGTAGGCATCCACAGAGGCTTTAATACCGCCCATGCCGGCAATGGTCATTTCCCGGAAAACACCGATTATTCGACTGGCAAATACAGATGCCATCATGATAAAGGATGCAATTCCAACTTTTTTTAATATATTTTTATTTGCCATAATCGTAATATGGATAGGGTTATCATAAAGGATTGGCAAATAAAAGGCTTATAGGGTAAAATAGTTTGACATGGATAAAATTTGCAGAATATATTAATAATTGTGAATGGTAAATATTGTTGCAATGTCCATCCAGCGGACGTAAGGCCGGCTGCCTGGAACGGGTTATGTAAAATGCTCTATGGAAAATATTCAGGGTGAATGATAAGTTGTGAAAAATTTTGCGGTTTTGGTCTGGCACTAAATAAGGAAAAGCATTATGATGACAAGGCTTGGGATTTATTCCCTGTTGGCAGGTGTATTTGTGGGTATTTTCAATGGTATTTCTCTATTTACGGGCAGTAAAAATTTCTGGGTAGATTTAACGATTTCAAAAATAATTGGAAAAGATACTTCTGAGGCTATCATAGGATTCATAAATGCCCCCATTATAAAAAATTCACTGGATTACTTGATTTTTTCAGCACCATTTTTTATTTTTTTACTCGGGCTGGGTGTTATTCTTTTATTGATCAGCCTGATTGTAAAAAACCATTAGTCCCGTCTCTATAAACATACGGGGATCAAAGGATAGGACTTCAACAGGCAAAGGAATCAAGCCATGACAATTATCCGAATTTCCAGAAGACAATTTTTAAAAAACTCAGCTATCATGTCTGCCACATTTGCAGGCCCGATATTTTTTACCGGGTGTGCAATTGATCCTGTCACAGGAAAAAAGCAATTAATGATGGTTTCCCAGCAGCAGGAGATCGGGATTGATAAGCAGCAGTCACCTTTTCAGTTTTCTTCTGATTATGGCATTACAAAAGACGCTGGCATCAATCAATATATTTCTGGTGTAGGCAAAGGATTATTCCCCGGCGTTCACAGGCCAGACATGCCCTATACTTTCCAATGTGTGAATGCCACCTATATTAATGCCTATGCATTTCCCGGAGGCACCATTGCCGTTACCCGGGGAATTTTATTAAAGCTGGATAATGAAGCCCAGCTTGCAGCATTACTTGGACATGAGCTGGGACATGTCAATGCGAGGCATACAGCCGAACAGGTCTCCAAAGGACAGCTTTCATCCCTGCTTGTGGCAGGGCTGTCCATTGTCGCAAGCACACAGGGTTCAGGACTTGGTGACCTGACCCAGCAGCTTGGCATGCTGGGGCAGGGATTATTTTTATCCAAGTACAGCCGGGACAATGAAAGAGAAGCTGATTCTCTAGGAAATGAGTATATGGTTAAGGCTGGCTATCCTTCCAAGGGCTTTGTCGGGCTCATGGAAATGCTTGATTCTTTAAACAAAGAACAACCAAGTTCTGCCCAGATCCTTTTTTCAACCCATCCCATGAGTACAGAACGCTTGACTTCTGCTGTTCAAAGGGAAAAAGGGATTTACCAGTATTCAAAAGATTCTTCTTTGTACGGCGAAAGATATATGGACAGCATTTCTTCTTTGCGGGCAAAAAAACAAGGCATAGAATTGCTGCAGCAAGGCGAGAAGCATATGGCTAAAAAAGAATATGACCAGGCCCAAACAATATTTAAAAAATCCCTGAATAAATTAAAAAATGATTATACAGCCCATGTATTGATGGCTAAATGCCAACTTCTCGGAAAAAACCCTGTCCAGGCTCTGGCTTATGCTGATACAGCAAAAAAATTGTATCCTGCTGAAATTCAGGGATATTATATTGCAGGGTTGGCCAGCAAAGAGCTTAAAAAATACACCATTGCCTATAAAAATTTTGATACCTGTGATAAACTTTTGCCCGGCAACCCGCAAATGAGTTTTTACAAGGGGTATTGTCTTGACAAAAATGGGGAGATTAAGCCTGCGGCAGATAATTACATGACCTATCTTAAAATGACAAATTATCAATCCAGTGAATATTCTAACTATGCCTATAATCGCCTTAAAAAATGGGGTTATGCCAAATAGTTGTTGATCAAAAACCTGGTGGTTTTCGGTCAACCAATAAATAATTAATTATGAAATTTTCAAGCCTAAAGCAATGCTTAGACGTTTTAAAACAACAGGGCGAGCTCGTACAGCTCCACCAACCCGTTGACCCCAAACTTGAAATGGCTGAAATCACAAGAAGAGTGTTTAATGCCAAGGGCCCTGCAATATTATTTACAAATATCAAGAATACTAAATTTTCTGCTGTATCAAACCTGTTCGGCACCTTTGAGCGAACACTTAAAATTTTTGAACCCCAGCTTGCATCTGTAAAAGTTCTTGTGGATATCAAATCAGATTTTGGGTCGGTTTTAAAATCTCCCGGCAAAATATTAAAAGCCTTACCTGCATTAATTCATTCCTTACCTTTAAAAACATCCAACCCAAAGGTTCTTGAAAAGACATGCCATATTCAGGATCTTCCCATGATTAAATGCTGGCCCAAGGATGGGGGTGCATTTATACTGCTTCCCCAGGTTTTTTCCCAGGATCCTGAAAAAACGTCTCTTTTCAGTTCAAATCTGGGTATGTACCGTATTCAGATTTCAGGAAATGATTACAAACCTGGCAAAGAGATCGGCCTTCATTATCAATTGCACAGAGGGATTGGCAATCACCATAAAAAGGCTTTGGAAAAAAATCAGGCCCTGCGGGTCAGCATTTTTATTGGTGGACCGCCTGCCCATGCGCTGGCCGCAGTTATGCCTCTTCCGGAAGGGTTGCCGGAAATTGCCTTTGCAGGAGCTTTGGCAGGCAAAAACTTTAAATATGCAAAAAAACATGGCTATTTGATTTCTGCAGATGCAGATTTTTGCATCACAGGCCTGATTGTCCCGGGAAGAACAAAAAAAGAGGGGCCCTTTGGAGATCATTTAGGTTACTATTCCCTGGAACACGAGTATCCCTATTTAAAGGTAGAATCTGTTTATCACAGAAAAGATGCCATTTTTCCGTTTACAGTGGTGGGTCGTCCGCCCCAGGAAGATTCCAGTTTTGGAAAATTGATCCATGAAATCACAAGATCAGCGATTCCCGACAGCATCCCCGGGGTTACTGCCGTAAATGCTGTGGATCATGCAGGGGTTCACCCTTTGCTTCTTGTAAAAGCCCATGAACGGTATGTGCCCTATGAAAAAGAAAATAGAATGCCAAGGGAATTGTTAACCCATGCAAGCAGAATCCTGGGCACTGGTCAATTGTCTCTGGCAAAATATCTGATGATCTGCGCCCACGAAGACAACCCTGAATTGAATGTAAATGATGAGAAAGCTTTTTTCATCCATATGCTTGAACGGATAGATTTCAGCACTGATCTTCATTTTTTTACAAAAACCACCATGGATACCCTTGATTATTCCACCCAAAACATAACCTCAGGCTCAAAACTGATGATAGCGGCGGCAGGTGAAAAAAGACGTCATTTAAAAAATGAATTTCCTCAACATTTTTCTTTACCGGAAGAATTCAAGCATCCCAAAATTGTTCTGCCTGGCATAATAGTGGTTGAAGGTCCCCATTTTAAAACATATGCAAATGGAAAAATACAGATCAATCGGCTGAAAAAACATTTGCAGACACAAACAGGCCTGGACTCACTCCCCTTGTTTGTGGTGGTAGATGATACGGATTTTTCAACAAAATCATTTTCAAATTTTTTATGGGTGACTTTTTTAAGGTCAAACCCTTCCCATGATATTTATGGGATAAATGAAAAAACCTTGTTTAAACACTGGGAATGCAAACCACCTTTAATTATAGATGCCAGAATAAAACCCTTTCATTCTGATCCATTGATGTCTGATAAAAAAATAGTAGAAAAAGTTGATGCATTGGGAAAAAGGGGCGGACCGCTTTTCAATATTATTTAAAAGAAACATATGATTATAATTACTACCCATAAAGAATCGGATTTTGATGCATTGGCATCCCTGGTTGCAGCAAGCCTGCTATATCCAGATGCCATACCTGTTTTACCAATGTCTATTAATGCAAACCTGAGGGCCTTTTTAGCCATTCACAAAGATTTGTTTAAACTCTGCTCTCCCAGCGATATTATTCTTGATCATGTAAAAACCCTTGTGGTTGTTGATACTCACTCCTGGGATCGCCTGGAAGGAATGGAGCAGTTAAAAGAAAGGCAGGATCTTGAAATCATTGTGTGGGATCATCATTCTGAAGGGAACATTGAAACCTGTCAAAAAAATATCAAAGAAACAGGGGCTGCTGTCACCCTGCTGGTGAAAGAGCTTGCAAAACAAAAAAAACTGATCACCCCGATTCAGGCCACGCTTTTTTTAATGGGCTTATATGAAGATACGGGCAATCTGACATTTGCCTCTACCCTGGCCGAGGATGCTTATGCAGCCGGGTTCCTTCTTGACAGAAAGGCGGATCTCCAGATTCTTTCCACCTTTTTACGACAAGCCTATGGGAAAAAACAAAAAGATATCCTCTTTCAAATGATACAGGAAGCACAAAGAAAAGAGATCAGCGGATTCTCCATCAGTATTGCCAAGATGAAAATCCAGGGACGAATCGATAACCTTGCCATGGTCCTTGAAATGTACCGGAAAATTGTCAATGTTGATGCTGCCTTTGGAATTTTCAAGGATCTTGAAAAAAATAAATGCATTGTCATCGGCAGAAGTAATATAGATGAAATTAATATTGGTTTATTAATGAAAACTATAGGGGGCGGTGGACATCCGGGAGCCGGCTCAGCTCTTTTGAAACAAGTCAACCCGGATACAATTGAAGAGATGCTGGTTGAACTCATTTCCGGAAATCAGCAGTCTTCGGTCTCATTGTCGGATATCATGTCCCATCCGGTGGTTATAGTTAATGAGGATGCAACAATTGAAGAGGCAGCCATGATGTTAAGAGACCTGGGCTGCAGCGGTATGCCCGTTGTGGATAAAAATGGGCATATCACGGGTGTAATTTCCCGGCGTGATTTTAAGAAACTCAGAAAATCAAAGCACATGCAATCGCCTGTAAAGGCATTCATGAGCCGGAATGTTGTCACCATCTCCCATGACAAAAGTATAATAGAAGTTGTAAGGCTTATGATAAAACATGATGTCGGACGAATCCCGGTCATTCAAGAAGATAAAATTGTGGGAATAATTACCCGGTCTGACACAATGACGTATTTTTATGATCTTTTGCCGGATTGAGCGAGTCCTAAGGTGTGGTTTTCATAAATTAAGTCTTTTTTTTGCTTTAACAGCAAGTTTTTCCCTGAATATTTTTGAGTTGTGCCGGATATCCACAGGGAAATCTTTTTCAATAAAAACATGATGGATATTGGCTGTTAGCGGGTTTGATTCTGCAAGGACAAGAAGCTCATTAATAAAAGCTTTTTTATCCTTTATTTTTGAATAAGGTTCGATAAATATGACGGGAGTCTGCATATTTCGCGGGCCTGCACCGGCAAGGGCACTTCTGAAAACATTTTCGTGATTGTTGAAAATGGCTTCAACAGGGATTGTAAAAAGTGTTTCATCCAGAGTGATAACCCTGTGGCTTTTTCTTCCGCAGAACCATATTCTTCCCTTTGAATCCATCCATGCAAGGTCGCCCATCCTATGCCATATTTTGCCGTCTGAATCAGGAATCTTGCTCAAAAGGTCTGCTTCGCGATTATCAAAATAGTGTTGGGTCACAAGATCTGCTTTTACGATTATTTCACCCACCTGGTTTTCAGGAACCTTGAGTTTATCATGGAGCTGGGTAATGGGATCATCACTGATTTTAATCAGTTTGACCTGGGTATCGCAGATGGGTCTGCCAATACACATGCCATACCCTTGTTCAGAAAGTATTTTGGTTTCAGCAAGGATTTCATTGGACCCGATGGAGATCACAGGAACAGCCTCCGTTGCACCATAGGGGGTATGGATCTGGGCATGATCAGACAGCATGCTTGAAAATTGTTCTATGTTGGCAGGGGTCACAGGTGCGCCTGCAGATACGACACGCCTTAAAGACGGCAGTTTGATATTGTTCTTTTTACCAAATAAACCCATCCGGTTTAACAGGGCCGGAGAAGCGAACATATTGGTGACTCCATGATTTTCAATGGCTTCAATAATTTTTACAGGATTTGCCAGGGCTGGCTTGGTCGGGTCCATATCCGGTATGACAGCTGTCATGCCAAGGATGGGATCAAAAAGTGCAAATAAAGGAAATGTGGGCAGATCAATCTCATCAGGATCAATCTGAAAATGTTCCTGGATCTGTTTTATCTGGGCTTCAAAATTACCATGGGTATATATTACCCCCTTGGCAGGACCGGTTGACCCTGTAGTAAAAACAATGGCAGCTGTTTCATCCCTTGTGGTAAGGGCTTTTGTATAAGGGTCATTTGTGTGTATCATGAGTTGATCAAGGGTATATCCCCCCCAGAACCATCTTTTTCCCACAGTAACCCAGTGTTTTACCGTTTTAAAAAAACCAGGTTTCAGTTTCCTTAAAAGATGGGCCTTTTCAATACCGATAAAGGCTTTGGGCTTACCCTGTTCCAGACATTGAAGCATCCTGTCAATTCCCATACCAGGATCCACAACAACAGGCACGGCACCAACCTTGAACATGGCAAATATGGTGATAAAAAATTCCATGCCAGGGGGTACCATTAAAATGGTTCGGGTTCCCCTGATGATGCCGATTCTTTCAAGACCAAAGGCAAGCCTGTCTGATTCGGTTTCCAGCTGGGTAAATGTCATTTGACTGTATAGAACCCGGCCTTTTTTGTCTCTGCCGGCCGGATAAACGACTGCTCTTTTATAAGGGTATTTTTCCTGTGTTTTTTTAAGGCCCGCTGAAATATTTGTATAAGTTGTCATAAAAATTTCTTTGTTATTTTTAAATGCTTGCTTTAATCAACACCTGAACAACTTCTTTATTTGCTTTTTACCCTAAGCTGTCACTAAATGTCAAAACAAAGAATACTTTATTTGTTTGCTTCATTTATTTAAAAAGGCTTCAATCAGTTGGCTTGTTTCTTCTGGCTTATCTTCAAACAGGTAATGGCCTGCATCATGAAAAACATGGGTGGCGGCTTGTGGGAACCTTGCTTTAAATTCATTTAAGAATGCCAGGTCAAAAACAAAATCTTTTGCCCCCCATAAAAATAATAATGAGGCTTGGTCAAGCCGGTTCAGATTTTGGTCCACATGATTGACAATGTCATAGCTTTGATCCTGTGGACTTAAGGGTATATCCTGAACAAATTTTAAGGTCGCAATCCTGTTTTTCCAGGAATTATAAGGTTCCACAAGCCCTTTTTTGACCTTTGGGCCTAATCTTGTCTTACTGCAAAGATAAAGAGCCCCTTTTGCAAACACGTTCAACCCAAGTACAGCAGGGATTGCAAAAACCTTAATATATTTAATCAGCCATAAGGCAAAGGGAAATTGCTTTCCCTTTGGCAGGAAAAACCCTGAGGTGTTGGTAATAATAATCTTATCGATTTTATCGGGGTGATCCACGGCCCAGGCAAGGCCTATCATCCCTCCCCAGTCATGGACTACCAGATTTATTCGTTCACTGATATTCAGACGTCTTATCAGGGTGTCAAGATCTTTCACCCGGGATTCCAGGGTATATTTATATGTTTTTGCATCAGGCTTGTCTGAAAATCCGCATCCGATATGATCCAGGGCAATGGTGCGAAAATTCTTTGAAAGACTTTGGATCAGGTGACGAAAGTAAAACGACCAGGTTGGATTACCATGTACCATAAAAACTGGTTTTCCTTCACCTTTATCAATATAGTGAAGATCATGCCCGTTAATATTCATGAAAGAGGAATCAAAGGGGTAAAGATCTTCAAAGCCTTTTGTGGAAGTCAGTTTATCATTAATGCGTTTTTCTACCATTCAACACCTAAAATATAACAATTCAGTCCTGATCCGACACCGATAAAGGCGACAAAATCATCTTCCTGCAAAAAGCCTCTTTCATCTGCAATGGCTGCAGTGAGGGGAAGTGATACTGATCCCACATTTCCAAGAAAAGGAAAGGTAGCAAAATCCTTTTGTATATCCTGGTTCAAGACCTGGTAAAATCTCTGATGATGTGCTGCCCCTACCTGGTGCCCGATAAATTTATCTGGTTTGTCCGGGGGCAGATTAAATTGTTTTTTAAATTCATCAAAGGTTTTTTTTGCAAGGACAAGACCGTTTTCAAGAACCTCCTGGGCCTGGGTTCGCATGATAACTTTAGAATCTGTGGGCATACCTTTTTGTTCAAATCCCCAGTGGCAAAGTCTGTAATGTTCAATGGCATTTTTTACAACACCGCCTTTAAGGGCATGTTTTCTATTGTCTGGATTACCAAGGGTTCCATTGGTTAACAAAACAGCCACGGCTCCTGAACCACCCGTCATCGTGGCAATAGTTTCTTTATAAAACTCAACACTTTTACGGGTGTTGATCTCGTCAATGGTTGAATCAACAATCTGTCGTGCTGTTTCACAGGAGACCACAAGTCCTGCTTTTATATTGCCCAGCTCTATTTCATTGGCCACCTGAACCATACCTGTTACCATCCCTAAACACGCGCTTTTAACATCGTAAATATGGGCATTTTCCCCAATGTTCAACTGGTCAGCTACAGAGCAGGAAGTGGCTGGTTCAAATCCATCCTGACCTACCCCGCAATATACCAGGGCCCCGATCTGGTCACCGGTGATATTGGCTTCATCAAGGGCTCTTTGTCCTGCAATAGCTGCATGGTCTGCAAGGATATGGTCTTCATCCCAATACCGTCTTTCTTTTATGCCTGTCAAAATTTCAAGCTGTCCCGGCCCAAACCCCACAGATGCATAAAAAGGTGCCAGTTTTTCTTCCAGCTCTATTGTAGTTACAACATTAGGGGCAAGTTCATAGCCAAATGATTCTATAAATACCTTGGAATATCTCATTTTTTTCTCCAGAAAGAATCCAACTCGTTTTTTGTCAAACCCACAAGTTTCATGCCCATGTTTTTGTACAGAACAATTCTTAAATCATCTGAAAACATGTGGGCATCTGCTATTACATATGGTTCAGGGTTATATCCCATCTCTTTTATTTCTATTGCATACCTGGCTTTTTTTGTTTCAGGGGTCACAGGTCCCCGGCATTTTAAATCACTTTCATTGTCTGGAACAACATCATAAAACACATCATCTTGATCGCTTACCCAACCCATTCTCTGGGTAAAAATCCGTAAGGCATGGGCACAGCATTCATACATAAGAGTGCCTGGCATAACCCTGTCATCAATAAAATGACAGGTTAAAAACCAGTCATCCGGGTGGATGTCTGCCTGGGCCATAATGGAGCCAAGACCAAAGCGACCGCCTTTGGGATCAAACTCAAGAACCCTGTCAATTAGATGCATCCTTTTGCCGGGAAGTTTCAAATGTTTTCCAAGCTGTATATGTTTAAAATTTTTCCCAAAGGCAAAACCAAGATCCCCCCGTCGTAAGGCCTCAATCTTTTCATCGGAAAAGCTTTCCTTTTTAACGGGAACCAGGGGAGAAAATTTATCATTGGATTTTATTGGGGATTTTATTGGGGATTTTATTTGTTTTAATTCTTCAGTCTTTAAAATAATACCGCCTGAATCCTTAACCTCTTGTTCTGTAAAAAAACCTGCACACCCGTCCCGCATGGAAATCAGTAACTGGTCGTTAATATACCCCTTATAATGGAAAAAAAACAGATATACATCGCCCTGCTTTAAAAACCGATCAATTTCAATGTGGTATTCAATGGTTTCCCCGGGTTCAGGCAATGTCCTGTGAAAAGTAACCCTTGCATCCAGAAGCCTGTACTTTCTTTTACCTTTGATCCAGTGGTCGATGCCCAGCCAGGCGCATAAAAAAAGATCTGCCTGCCCTGCTTCAATGGAAATGGAAACAGGTGCCTTGCCGCCGTCAAGATACCAGGCATCCTCTTTGACATCATGCTGGGTAATGATTTTACCCGATGTCAGGGACAGCATCTCGCCCTGGATATCCATGATCCTGTCCACAAGCATCAAGGGTTCATCCGGAAGTCTAACCCTGACAGGATAAGTGTCAATAATCTCAAATTCTTTTCCAAGCACATGGGAGGCCTTCCCCCTTGCATACTCAAGGCATTGCTCCCTGTCCAGAAAGCAAGGCTTTACAGGTGATAGAGGTTTTACTTCCGGAACCATTTCAGGGTCTGCCCCTTCCCTATCTGATGTTGTCTGCCCATCAAAGTTTTGTACCACGTTGCCTGCAAGCCGGGTAAGAATTTCAAACTGGTTTTCAAGAATTTGCATATTTTGTTTTGAAAACTCAAGAAATTTTTCATGGGCATTGGATGTGGCAAGGCTGCCTTTGGCAATCAGACCCGGATCAAAGATAGGGGATGTAATTTCATTAAAAGCAAGATGTTCATGGATTTTCAGGAGTGTTTCTTCTGAAATCTGTCGTGAATTTGTTTTTAAAATAAAATCTTTTTTTGACTGGGCTTTAAGAACTAATGATTTATCTTTCTTTTCAAAAAAAGAGACGTCCAAATTGCTTTTGCCATCCTCTTTGTTTTCCTCAAGGATCACATGGGAACAAGCACCATCCATTGTGATGGATGCAACACAGGCTTTTCTGACAGATTGTGAGTCCTTTTTATTCCAATGGACAGGTGTATCAGTGAAGCAAAACCGTTCTTTATCCAGTTTTTCAAACCCCAAAGCTTTTATTTTATTTGAGGGCATCAGTTTATAATTGAGGCAAAGCGCTGTTTTGATAATAGAAAATAAGGCAGATGCACCTCTGGTATTTCCTATGACACAAGATGTTGCTGTGACATGGCAGGGGGAAATACCTGGATCTTTTAAAAAAAACGTATTTAACACATTGATCTCGCTTGCATCTTCTTCCATTATCCCTGTAAAACTTCCTTCATAAAGACCGATTTCACTTAACTGTGTTTTTGAATCTTTAAGGGCATTTGTAAGAGACTGGCCGTACAGGGTTTGTAAAATATTTGAATCATACCCTGTTTCACCAGGGATAGCACCACTGCTGGCACCTGCCATTCCAGTAATGACACCATAAATCTGGTCATTGTCTTTAAAGGCCTGATCCAGCCGTTTTAAAACAATGGCGCAAGCCCCTTCAGATGGCAGGATCTCTTCACTATGGGGTTTAGCTATATCATTGAGGGCAAACTGCCGGATATCCCCTGCAAGGTCAACACTGCCACAGATAAAAACATCTGTTTCGCCACGACTTAAAGAATGGACAGCGGTTTCAATGGCCTTGATACCGGAAGCAGCTCCTGCAGACAGGGTAAAACATGGACCCCCCAGTTTAAATTCCCTTGCCACACGGGATGCCACAATCCCGCCAAGGGCACCCAGAGTCCGGTTAAAGGTTAATGGCAAAGACAGCGCATCTTTCAGTTTCTCATCCAGATGATTGATTTTCCATCGCAGATGAAAATCTGTTGCTCCATAATCAAATTCAATCCCGATTGCACAACCGATATGATGCCTCAAAGGTTCATCCGCTAAAGGCCTTGGATTGATCTTTGCGTCTTCCAGTGCCCCTTTAACAGCTTTAAGAAGAAGAATATGCTGG
Source organism: Candidatus Desulfobacula maris (assembly GCA_014383445.1). Classification (GTDB taxonomy): domain Bacteria; phylum Desulfobacterota; class Desulfobacteria; order Desulfobacterales; family Desulfobacteraceae; genus Desulfobacula; species Desulfobacula maris. The sequence continues at coordinate 20,458 of JACNHV010000239.1, forward strand.
GGTAAAATATCTTCCATTTGATTGGGAGGAATATGGAATTCACCAAAGGCAAAGGACATATCATCCAGATAAAATCCGGGTTTTTCGATACAACCCAGGGATTTTTTTCTTCTCCATCTTAATCCCGGGTGTTCCGGTTTTAAGCATGCTTTATCAAATACAAGCTCCTTAAACCGGGACAAGGAGGAACAATCCTTTGCAATGGTTTCCATACCCACGATGGCACAGGGAACTTTTTTTAACATCTCTTTTGTATCTATAAACCCTTGTTCTGGATTTTGTACGATTACGCGACTTGAGCTTGATTTAAATTCCTCAACCAGAAGATGGGCATTGATTCCACCAAAACCAAAAGCACTGATACCTGCCTTTCTTGTTGAATTAATAGATTCAGGGTCCCAGTCCTCAACTTTGGTTTGAACCTTGATATGAGTTTCATTTAGAATGCTTTTGGAGGAAGGTGCTGAATAATTCAATGACGGCGGCAAAAAGCCCTCATTCATTGAAAGAATAGTTTTTATAAATCCTGCTGCACCTGCTGCAGTTAAAAGATGCCCAATCATTGATTTGACAGATCCGATGGAAAGGCTTTTATCCGGGCAGTTAAATTCTTCAAGCAAAGCCTGTATGCTGGATAGTTCCACCTGATCCCCCACAGGGGTCCCTGAACCATGGCATTCCATGTACTGGATGTCCAAAGGAGACCAGGATGCCTGTTCATAGGCCTGGATCATGGCTCGAACCTGGCCTTCGGAGGCCGGTCCCACAAGGGTTCCTTCAATATCATTGGAAACCCCGGTCCCGGTAATGACAGCATGGATTTTATCATGGCAGGCAATGGCATCTTCAAGTCTTTTCAACACGACAATACCGGTTCCTTCTCCCACAACAAGTCCATCGGCATTTTTATCAAAGGGAGAACATCTGCCCGTGGGAGACAAGGCCTGAAGCTGTGTAAATCCGATCTGGGTATAAAGTGAATCCGGTCGTGAAACCCCGCCGGCCACCATGATATCTGCCTTTTTTAAATGAAGATGTTCACAGGCAAGCTTGATGGAATATAAAGATGAGGCACAGGCTGCATCAAGGGTAAAGCATCCTCCCTGCAAACCCATGGCCCTTGCAAAAATTGCAGCAGGAAAAGACACTACCCCGCTACTTGAAAAATCTTTTGGAACAAGTCCTTTATAATCTTTATTGCTATTATAATCTTTATTACCATTGCAAATAATCTGCCAGGAAATTTGAGAAGACGTTTCAGTGGGAAGGGCAATGGCTGCTATTATCACACCGGTTCGTTTTTTATCTTCATTTGTATGGGAACATTGTAAAAGAGCATCCCTTCCAGCATGGAGAACAAGTTGATGCAATGGATCAAGACTTGATAAAAGGTCTTTATCCACAAGAAAACCCGTTGGATCAAAATGAAAATTTTCAATAAGGCCGGCTTTATTTGAGACAGCTTTATCAGGAAGGGTCTGATGGGAGATAAAATCATTGACAGGCCCTATCCATCGATGATCCGGAACAGTAATAATTGATTCTCTTTTATGGATAATATTGTCGAGAAATTGCCTGGTATCCTGGGCCTGGGGAAATACTCCGGCCATACCGACAACAGCTATTTTACATAGCTTCTTTATTGCACGAGTTTTCATAGGGTTGTAATAAGGTACAACCCGGACAATTTCAAGCAGGCTGTGTAAAATTTGTGTAAAATGTCTGTTTCAAGAGTAAATAAGAAAAAAACCCTGTACAACAGATTTAAGCAAAAGCCAGGAAGTTATTACAGCAAAGAAAATGGCTAATGCTTTATCAAACATATTTTCCATTCTTTTTTCATTATATCCCAATATCCAGCCAAAAAAGATACCGCCAAGCAATCCGCCCCCATGACCCCAATTATTAATATTTGGCATGAGAAAACCAATAATGGCAAGAGTGACAACCCATCCGAATGTCTGTTTGTACACAAGCTGACCCCATTGTCCGCCCCTTGATTTACCGAAAAAAAGAGCTGCCCCGATCAGTCCGCAAAGGCCTGATGAAGCACCTATGGTAAGATATACATTTCCAAAATAGGATAACAAGAATCCTGCAATCCCTGACAGCGTATAAATGGAAAACATTCGAGACGGGCCAAATTCTTTCATCACTAAAGGAGCAAGAGTTTTTAAGGCCATCATATTGAACAGAATATGGAGAAGTCCTCCATGAAGCCAGTTGGCCGTAATCAGAGACCACCATGCTTCATATTTGACAATGGGAAGCCTGCCGGATGCGCCAAGAAAATTTAATACATCCATGGATGGGGTAAAGGCATAAAACGGATTAAAGGACAGGATCATGTTTCTGCCGCTATAGATCAGGCTGATTAAAAACATTATAACATTGGTATAAATAATTGCATTCATGACAAAGGAGGGGGTGAGAAATGCAGAGTATTTTTTATGATATGTCATCATTGTCCGGCGTTATAAGGTTTGTCCCTGTTAAAGTCAATATGGGGTTAAAGTCAATATGGGCATTTCCAAAAATTATTACTTGAAAATAAACAGTAATATAGTAAAATCAACTTTTAAAATTTAATTTTACTATAGGGTGTTTATATGAGTCTGCTTTCTATTTTCAGTCTGGCCATTGCCATGTTTATCCTTGCAGCAACTCCGGGTCCCGGAGTATTTGCCACAATTTCACGATCCCTTGCTTCAGGGTTTGTCCCGTCCCTGGCTGTGATTGCCGGAATTGTGACGGGTGATATTATTTTTCTTTTGTTTGCCATCATGGGGATGTCCGTCATTGCCCAGGCCATGGGTAATTTTTTTGTAGTAATCAAAATCGTTGGTGCGGCTTACCTGATTTTTATAGGGATTAAAATATGGAGATCCAAACCGGTTCAGGTTCAAGAAATAAAGGGGGGCAAAAACAAAAACTATGGGAACTTTTTAAGTGGCCTTTTTATTACCTTGTCAAACCCAAAAGTTATCCTGTTTTATTGCGGTTTTCTCCCAACTTTCATGGATCTATCTTCCCTTGGCCCGATTGATATCTGTATTGTTGCCATCACTATTTCTATTGTTTTATCAAGTGTTTTGATTTTTTATGCCTATCTTGCCAATCAGGCAAGAGTGTTTTTTTCCAGCACAGGTTCTGTTAAACGGTTGTACAGGACTGCGGGTGGAGTCATGATTGTTGCTGGTGTTGCCATAGCAGCAAAATCTTAATCTTATCTTTACTAAAGGAAAAACCTATGACGTTATTTAACCCAAAAACAGAAAACTTTGACCATCTTGATTTGAAATCAAAAGAAATAATGAAAAAAACCATTAATTTCTTTGAGGGCCGGGGGAAAAAAAGGCTGAAATCTGATTATCATGAAAAGGTCTGGTATGAAGATTTTATTAAATTTTTAAAAGAAAATCAGATCTTTGCAACTTTGCTTACGCCCTCAAAGTATGCCATAAAAAATCCAGATGCCAGGTGGGATACCAGGAGAATCTGTGATTTTAACGAAATTCTGGGGTTTTACAACCTGTCCCACTGGTATACATGGCAGGTCTCTATTTTAGGGCTTGGGCCCATCTGGATGAGTCCCAATGAAGCAATTAAAAATAAAACCGCCCAATTATTAAAAGACGGCCATATCTTTGCCTTTGGTCTGTCAGAAAAAACCCATGGAGCAGACCTTTATTCCTCTGATATGTCTTTAACCCCTCTGGCCAAAGGACAATATGTGGCTGATGGCGGAAAATATTATATTGGCAATGCCAATATAGCCGGTATTGTTTCAACTTTTGGAAAAAATAGTGAAACGGATGAGTATGTCTTTTTTGCAGTGAATCCCGAACATGAAAACTATGATCTTGTCCAGAATGTGGTGGACTGGGAAGGATATGTGGCTGAATACGCTTTAAACGGCTATCCTGTTACAGAAGAAGACATTCTTTCAACAGGACAGGATGCCTGGGATTCAGCATTGAACACCATTAATGTGGGAAAATTCAACCTTGGCTGGGCATCCATTGGAATCTGTACCCATGCATTTTATGAAGGCCTGAACCATGCAGCAAACAGGAATCTTTATGGTAAATGGGTCACGGATTTTCCCCACATCAAACAGATGTTTGTTGATGCATATACAAGGCTTGTCGCAATGAAGTTGTTTTCCCAGCGTGCTTCAGACTACTTTAGAAGCGCTTCCAAGGATGATCGAAGATACCTTTTATATAATCCCATGGTTAAAATGAAGGTTCCCAGCCAGGGAGAGACTGTCATAAACCTGATATGGGATGTGATAGCTGCAAGGGGTTTTGAAAAAGACACCTATTTTGAAATGGCAGCTACAGATATCAGGGCTCTTCCCAAACTGGAAGGAACCGTCCATGTAAACATGGCGCTCATTATTAAATTCATGGCCAATTATTTTTTCAACCCTGGTGATTTCCCTGAGATCCGTAAAAGAGACGATGCAGTATGTGATGAATTTTTATTTAACCAGGGACTTACAAAAGGCCTGGGCAAAATCCAGTTTCATGATTTTAATATTGCCTA
>JACNHV010000098.1 GCA_014383445.1 Candidatus Desulfobacula maris
AACAGGATAATAAATTTTGTTTTTTTCATTTGATTTATCTCTTGGAATGTTTTTTTTTAAACAGCCAGGGCCGGGTAAAAAAATAAAAGTGGTGGAGGGAACATAACTCCGTACTGTCAGTTACATGTGACTGACAAGAAAAACGGCGCACTTATTCTAACGAAATCTACTATAAACCACACAAAATGCAATGATTATTTTTTATAATGTTTGGGCCGATCCTTTTAGAGCCCTGGAATCCTGTAAAAATGGTTAAAAAATCCTGTTTGCCAAATCATTCTCCTCTTTTTTTATATCTTTTGCCTTGAAAAGCGTCTCTGTTTTCAAGAGTGGCTTGAATCATGTTAAATGTTTCCCTGTATTGCCCTGCCCACATGGGAGTCCGCAGTTCATCCGAATGCGGATCACCTGTAATCCGCTGGATAATAATTCTTTCGGGCAAAAGCTCTAAAAAATCACAAACCAAATTCACATAAGCCTCCTGCTCCATGGGAAAATAGCCGCCGGTTTCCCACATCCTGTCAAGAATGGTTCCCTTGATCACATAGAGCAGATGAATTTTCACCCCGTTAATCTGGCTGTCTGCCAGTATTTTTGCCGTTTGGAGCATCATATTTCTGTCTTCTCCGGGAAGCCCCAGGATAACATGGGCGCAAATATTAATCCCCCTGCCGGAGGTCAGATCCACGGCTTTGAAAAAATCCTTAACACTGTGACCCCGGTTAATTATTTTTAAAGTTGCATCATGGGCGGACTGAAGGCCATATTCAAGCCAGACAAGATATTTTCTGGCATAGGAGGCGATCAGGTCTATTTTTTGATCATCAATACAGTCCGGCCGTGTTCCAATGGCCATCCCCACCATGCCTTCACAGGAAAAGGCTTCATCAAACATCTGCTTCATATGGTCGCAGGTTGTGTAGGTATTGGTATAGGATTGAAAATAGGCTAGAAATTTTTCAGCCTTATATTTTTTTATCATTGCAATCCTGCCTTTTTCAATCTGTTCCTTTATGGAAAATCCTCTGCTGAACATGCCGGAACCAGAGCCCTTTGAATTACAATAAATGCACCCCTTCCTGGAAAGCGACCCATCCCTGTTTGGGCACGACAATCCTGCATCAATTGAAATTTTTTGAACCCTTTGACCAAACAATTGTCTTAAATAGGTATTATAGTCTGAATATCTCTTTTTTTTCTCCATTTCCTTAATCCCATCCCAATAGCGTCAACTATTTTTTAAAAATAGCCTGTTTTAATTCAAACACTGTTTACCATTAATTGCCATCAAAAATCAAAGTAAGAAGATGAATCCACTCCAATGGTCCGGATATGGGTAAAAAACCAGAGCATTGCCATAAAGTGCACCCCCTTTATTGTGGATACGATACGGCGGGGTTAAGATTTAATAGACTTAAATTTAGGATTGGCTTGACAAAAAATCACTTATTATTATTATAGAAAAACGATATGTTTATTTGCAAATTATTCTTGTATAATAGGCTGAAAAAAAATAAAATCACTTCTAATTTATTTTTATTTTTTACAATAAAAAGGTGACTGATATGAATGAACTTTCGCAAGAAGAATCCGAACCTCCCTTGAGTATGGATTTATCATCCATTGATATACCCCTAGAAACAGAAACAAAAATCCAATTATTTAAAAAACATGACATACTCCATTCAGATTTTAACATTATAAATCCAAAAGCCGATGAATTTCGAGAAAAATTTTTCCCCCAGGCCACGGAAAGGCAATGGAATAACTGGAGATGGCAAATTCAAAACAGCTATACAAATTTTAAAAAACTTTCAGAAATCCTGGATATCACCCACATTGACAATTTTGATTTCCTGATAAAATCAAGAAAATTACCCCTTCGAATCACACCCTATTATGCCAGCCTTTTATATGGGAAGCCTGCAGACTACGCTTTGACAAAATCAGTTATTCCAAACCGGCTGGAATTGGTGATATCTCCAGGAGAAGAAAACGATCCCCTGCACGAAGACTCAATGTGTCCCGTCGGGAATCTGGTTCACCGCTATCCAGACAGGACTTTATTGTTGTCCACGGGATTTTGTTCTGTTTACTGCCGGTATTGCACACGGTCGCACATGGTGTTAAAAGACAAAAAGCACTATGGGATCAAGGCATGGGAAAAATCAATCGACTATATCCGGAACAATACCAGCATAAGAGACGTGATCGTATCCGGAGGAGATCCGCTGACCATGCCGGATAAGCATATTGAATTTTTATTGTCATCATTACGGGCCATTCCCCATGTTGAAATAATCAGACTGGGAACAAAAATCCCCATGGTTCTTCCCCAGCGGATCACAAATAAACTGGTAAAAATGTTAAAAAAATATCATCCGTTTTACATGAGTATCCACGTGACCCATCCCGATGAAATAACACCAGAAGTCACTGAAGCCTGTCAACGCATTGCAGATGCCGGAATACCCATGGGAAGCCAGACCGTTTTACTCAAAGGTGTAAATGATACGGTTGATACCATGAAAGCGCTTGTGCATAAACTCTTAAAAATAAGGGTAAGGCCTTACTACCTGTATCAATGCGATCCCATACCCGGTTCTTCTCATTTCAGGACCCCGGTAACAAAAGGGCTTGAGATCATACAGGGATTAAGGGGCTTTACCAGCGGCTACGCAATACCACACTATGTGATTGATACCCCGGGCGGCGGCGGAAAAATTCCATTGCTTCCTGAATATTTTCAGGGACGGGACGGCAATAATATTGTGTTAAAGAACTTTGAAGGCAAATCTTTTAAATATTACGATCCAATTTAATGGCTTTATTCAAGATAAGGAAGATCACTGATACCTATCTTCCATCAAATTCACAGGCGATTGCCCAGGTCTTTAACATATTAAGACTTCATTTTCCTTCTGTTAAGCAGGAAAAGATAAATGAAATTCTTGAGCAGATGAAAGACCCTTTGAAATGCAAATTTTCCGTCAGTTTATTTATTGCTGAAGACGGCAGATCCAATGTCAGGGGATTTGCCATCCTGTTTTACATGCCGGATAAAAATTTCTGCTATCTGGATTATCTGGCCGTAAAACCCGGCAGAACCTCTTCAGGAGTGGGAGGCGCCATATACCAGCGGTTGAGAGAAGAGGCACAACTGCTCAAGTCCATCGGCATATTCATGGAATGCCTTCCTGATGATGAAATGCTTTGCCGTGATAAAGCAGTTCTGAAACAAAACAAGGCAAGGCTTGCTTTTTATGAAAGATATGGTGCCAGGCCCATCACTGGAACAAAATATGAAACCTGCGTCGACCCGGAGGACGACTGCCCTCCTTATCTTATTTTTGATGATCTTGGAAATGACATCAGGCTTTCCGCATTACAGGCAAAAAAAATTGTCAGAACCATTCTGGAAAGAAAATATCCAGAATATTGTCCTGAAGCCTATATTAAAATGGTTTTGTCTTCAATCCGTGACAACCCTGTAAAAATAAGAGATTTTAAATACATTACCAAGGAACGGCCCATTGAAAAAAATGTTCCTGTCAAAGATGTAATTCCGCTGATAATCAATGACAGACACGATGTCCATCATATTAAGGAAATAGGATATATTGAGTCGCCAATACGTATAAAAAGCATTCTAAAGGAAATTGAGAAACTGAATGCGTTTAAAATCAGGCCTTCCAGGGGATACCCTGACAAATATATAACCCAGGTCCATAATATTAAATATTTTAATTATTTCAAAACCGTTTGTGATAAACTGCCTGCGGGTAAATCCATTTACCCCTATGTTTTTCCCGTCCGGAACCAGACGCGGCCACCTGCCAGGGAGTATTCAGTGCTTGCCGGATATTATTGCATTGATACCTTTACGCCATTAAACAAAAACGCGTTTCTGGCAGCCCGGTCAGGAGCAAACTGCGCCTTGACAGGAGCTGAGCTGCTGCTGGAAGGATACCATACAGCCTATGCCCTGGTAAGACCGCCTGGCCACCATGCTGAAAAAGATGTGTTTGGCGGATTTTGTTATTTTAATAATTCTTCCATTGCAGCAAATTTTCTTTCAAAATATGGAAAAATTGCAATTTTAGATATTGATTACCATCACGGCAACGGACACCAGCAAATTTTTTATGATCGAAAAGATGTTTTTACAGTTTCAATCCATGGGAATCCTTCTTTTGCATATCCCTATTTTACAGGCTTTGCCGATGAACGAGGAGAGGGTGAGGGACAAGGCTTTAATTTGAACATTCCTTTAAAAAAAGCAATTTCCGGCAAAGAATACCTTGCGTGTTTGAAAAAGGCCATAAAGGCCATAATAGCATTTAATCCTGACTATTTGATCGTAAGCCTTGGATTTGATCCTGCAAAGGGTGATCCAACCGGCACATGGTCTCTTAGTTCAGCCGATTTTGCAAATAATGGGGCACAGCTGGGCAAGCTTTTGTATCCCGTTTTATTTGTCCAGGAAGGGGGCTATAAAAACAGAACCCTTGGTGTAAATGCAAGACATTTTTTTCAAGGATATTTATCAACAGGAGTATTAAAAAAACTATGAAAATCGGGCTTACCTATGACCTTAGATCAGATTATTTAAACCAGGGGTATTCTTTGGAAGAAACTGCTGAATTTGACAAGGAAAGCACTATTGAAGGAATTGAGCAGGCCATTGCCAACGCAGGATTTCAAACGGAGCGCATTGGCCATGTGCAAAGCCTGATGAAAATGCTTCTGGAAAATAAAAAATGGGATCTGGTTTTTAAT
>JACNHV010000386.1 GCA_014383445.1 Candidatus Desulfobacula maris
AAACAGATATTTCAACAACAGAATGCTACGGATTCCACCGTAGATTCTGGAAGTTAAAAAAGGGTGATTTCCTAAATCAAGAGTCCTGGAATTGAAGTTTTTGGAGTTATTGATTGAATTATTTTTCATGTAACTATGATTTTTTAATCAAAATTCATGGACAATAATCGTTTTTCATGCCATTGTAAATTCAACAAATAAAATGAGAATTCATAAGAATGGCAAATTTTAATCAAAATTCAATAGGTTTAACTGTTTTTCACGGCTTTCCTGCCTTGGAAGAAGAAAGCTATTTGGCTGGATATTCAACCCTTATTTCAGCATATGATTTGAAAGTACCTGTTCCTGATTATCTCTGCGCTATAGGTCCGAAACATAAAAAATACAATCATGGGCGCTGGCACATTTTTACACCGCGTCATAAACCGGAAGGTACGCTTTTTGGACATTTGACATTTGCGCTTAAATATGAGGGCATTGATCTGGCTATCCTCAATGCCTTGTTTCAAACTATTGTGGCCAAAGAAATTCAAGAAATTATCCGCTCGGAACCGACCGGAAGCTATAGCCGTCGGTTGTGGTTTTTGTGGGAATGGTTGCGTGAAGAACAACTTGATATTGAAGATGCTCGGACTGGAAATTTTATTTTTCTCGTTAATAGCAAGCTACAATACGGAGGAAAATCATTTCCGTCCAAGCGTCATCGGGTTCGCAATAATTTACCGGGGACACACAATTTCTGCCCTCTAATCAGAAAAACAGAAAAGCTTGAACAATATATTGCTAAGAATCTTTCAGAAGTATCTACAAAACATATCGGTCGCACTCACCCCGATCTTTTAAGCCGGGCAGCTGCTTTCCTGTTGCTTAAAGACTCTAAAGCCTCTTACACTATTGAGGGGGAAAAGCCTGTGCACAATCGTATAGAACGATGGGGAAGGGCAATAGGTGAAGCAGGACAACGCAAACTCAGTATTTCAGAACTGGAATATTTACAAAAAATAGTTATTCCAGATAATCGATTTATAAAATTAGGATTGCGTAGAGAAGGCGGTTTTGTTGGGGAACATGACCGTAGCACAGGAATGCCGCTACCGGAGCATATTTCCGCTCGCCCGGAGGATCTGGATATTCTAATGTCGGGCCTTATAGAAACATACAATCTGCTTCGTGAGGACGATTTCGATGCAATTTTGTTAGCGACTATCCTTGCCTTTGGTTTTGTTGTTATTCACCCATTTGAAGATGGTAATGGTAGGATTCATCGTTATTTATTTCATCATGTACTGGCTGAAAAAGGTTTTGTCCCAAAAGGATTAATTTTTCCAGTATCGGCGATTATTCTAGAGAGGATAGAAGAATATAGAAAAATATTGGTCCATTATTCAAAACCGCGGCTAAATTTGATCGAATGGAGGCCTACAGAAAAAAATAATGTTGAGGTTTTAAACGAGACCATAAATTTGTATCGTTATTTTGATGCAACAAAACAAGCTGAGTTCTTCTTTGAATGCGTTGAGGAAACTGTAAATAAAACGCTTCCTGATGAGGTTGAATACTTGAAAAAATATGATCTTCTCAACGAATTTATCAAAAACTATATTGATATGCCAGATAAGCTTGTTGATTTGCTCATACGTTTTCTTGTCCAAAATGGTGGAAAACTATCAAAACGAGCACGAGAAAAAGAATTCAAAAAGCTGACTGATCATGAAATCCAAGCAATTGAACAAAAATACTCAGATGTTTTCATCTAAAAACATTATCCTAAGAATCAATACAGATTTCAACAATCAACATACACCGGGTTTCACCGGTGATGTTGGAAGTTGGCACAGCATATAGTTTTGATGAATACATTTGAAAATAATGCATTGGAATTGAAGAAAAGGAAAGGCCGATATGGCAAAGAGTAAAACGAAAAAAGATACTGCACTGGCTGAACTGATTGCAGTTGCACCTCCCAAGGCCCTTTCAGAGCTGATACTTAATCTGGCTGAAAACTCTCCTGAGATACGTCGAAAGTGCTTTGATTATTTAAAGGAAAATACAGCTGTTTCCAAAATGCTTGAACGCCGGTCGGAAGGGGAAGCCATCATGTCCATATGGGCTGAGCTGCTGCCGGATCTTGAGGATCTGGATGCGTATGGTGGCGGACCTTATGGGGTGGAAGACCAGGTGTGGGAATTGCTGTATGAAATTACAAAACGTCTGACTTCAAAAAAGGTCGATGAAACGTATCGACGTGAAATTCTCGACTCTGTTCTACCGTTTATTAAAAGTAGCAATTCAGGGGCGGGGGATGCGCTGGATGAGCTTGCTTATGCTGCCTGCTATTCCGCTTCTGAATTGCGGTACCTTGCCGGAAGCCTGGAGGCTATGCATGATGACTGGCAAACCCGCAATGCCCGCAATATTTATCGGCAGATCGGGGACCATGATAAATATCTTGAGCTTCGGTTGAAGTATCTGGAAGTTGGCGCTGATTACCATGATCTGGCTGGGTTTTACTGGGAAACAGGAGAGAAGGAAAAGTCGATTCAGATCGCCCAAAAAGGACTTAAGAAGGCAAAAGGGCGGATGGATGAATTGCGGGCGTTTGTGGCCGAACTGGCGCAGGAGTCGGGTGACCGGACTACCTGGATCGAACTTCAGTTTGATCAGGCGACAGACTGTCTAACCCTTGATAAATACAAAAAATTCAAAAATGCGTGTAAGACAGAAGAATGGAAAGCGTATGAACCCAGACTCCTAAAAAAAATGAAATATACAGGAAAAACCGAGCAGATGAAAATCCACATGGATCGAAAGGAATACGATAGCGTTGTGAGTCTTTTGTCAAAGTGCCGTTATCCACAATACAATTGGGGCAGCAATACTGATGTAGGCATCGCAGAAAAACTTGAAAAACGGTACCCCGAAAAAGTTCTTAAATGGTATCTTTCCGGCCTGGGTAATCTTTCTTCCAGCCAAAAACGAGAAGAATATGTGAGAAAGGCTGAGGTGATGGCTAAAGTTCGCCATATGCTGGTTGACGTGATGAATGATGAAACCAGATGGAAAAAGCTGGCAGTCAAAGTCAAAAATGATAATCTCAGACGTCCGGCTTTTCAGCAGGAATTTGCCCATACTGTTCCGGGATGGGAGGCGATATAATAATGATGGGAGTTCTCTATGATGTCGAGACGCATACTATTAATTATCACCTGAAGAAGGTATTTTCCGATAGTGAATTGCAAGAAGATTCAGTTATTCGAAATTTTCGAATAACTGCCGCAGATGGTAAAATATCTTTCAGACCTGAAAACGGATCTGCTTTTTATCACTTTAAATAAAACAGAAAAAGATTACTCTCCCACAACCATGTATAAAGACTATGCTTTGGATGAAAATACGTTTCACTGGCAGTCCCAGAGCACAACCAGTGATACCTCTCCCACGGGTCAGCGATATATTCATCATTTGAATAAAAAGAGCCATGTCTTTTTATTTGTCAGAGAACAAAAAAAGATAAACAATCTTGCCTGTCCATACAATTTTATAGGCCCGGCAACCTATGTCAGGCACTCGGAAAGCCGCCCCATGTCCATTGTCTGGCAGCTTAAATATCCCATGCCCGCCAGACTGTTCAGATCAACAATGAGATTGGCAACTGCATAAAAGGGAATGTTTTCGCTCTAAAATCCTGCAACCTAACTGGCTGAAGGGATGCTGGAAGGCGCAGGTCATATAAGAATTCAGCTGGTGTAAAAAAAAACATGACTCAACAGACAACAAAAATACCCCTCTCTTCAATTATCCTTGATGAAGATATTTATCCGAGAAAGGGAATCGATCACAGGCGTGTGGGCATATTTGCCGAAAACATCAGGGATGGGTTTACCTTTGATCCCATTGAGGTTGCGCCCTGCCCTGACAAGCCCGGTTTATATCGTTTGCTGGATGGGGCACACAGATGGAGTGCTTATAAATCAATGGGGGTGGAAGAAGTAAAAGCCATCATAAAGGATCTGGAGGGGAATGATCCCCTGCTGTATGCGGCAGCAAAAGCCATCGGGCCAAAACAATTAACGGAAGATGAAGCAAGGGATACTGCCCGGCGCGCATATGCGGGGAACTCAAGTCTCAGTTCTGCGGATATCGGAAAGGCTATTGGCCGGGCAAGGCGAACTGTGGATTTATATATAGCTGATCTTCGCGCTGTGAACCAGATGGGCCTGGACATAAAAATATTCCGCATGAACCGCCTTGGCATCCCTCAAGACAGGATTGCAGAGCGATTGGGGATGATTCAGAGGACAATTCATAACCATTTAGAAAAAATGGCAGCATTGCCAAAACTTCTAAATGCAGATTTAGCCAGTGGGTTCACCGTTGCCCAGGTGGCGCAAAAGCATGGCTGGACTGATCCCATGGTCTGGTCTCTGGCCCTGGAAGGCAAAAATGATCATGACAGATTCAAGGAACTTGGATGGGGATTCTGTACCTGGGATAAATGGGAATTCAATGATTGTGATAATAGATTCGGGGATGACTGGCCCGGAAGGATCCCGGCCCAGATGATCGCACATATCCTTCGATGTTTCTTGAAGCCTTTTTTGTTTTGCTGAAACAAAATGTCAAAAAGACGACACGAATGGCTTTTATCAATGCAGACTGGCGGGATTTTCAGAATACACCGGCAATAGAAGAAAAATATAAAGGCGGCATTCTCATAGACGACTACCTTGATATCCTGAAAAAGACGGGATGGTATCATACGCATAT
>JACNHV010000328.1 GCA_014383445.1 Candidatus Desulfobacula maris
TTGAAAACATGTATTGTTTTGGTGTATCTACTGTCATTGTATGGAAATTGTCAAGGGTTAGGATAAGATGAAACAGCAGGCTGTTAATCAAACTGGTATTATAAATGAGATTTTAAAAGGGATCGTGGATCGGGTCACGTTTCATAACCCTGACAATGGCTGGTCAATTCTCAGAGTAACGCCCTTTAATAATCCCCAGGGGCAAGAAACTGTCATTGTGCATCAGACAAAGGTATTTGCTGGTGCTACAATGGAATTTCAAGGATATTGGACTAGTCACCCTAAATATGGCCGCCAGTTCCTGGCAAGTGTCGCCAAAGAAAAAAAACCGGCAACAACAGCTGCATTGGAAAAATATCTTGGTTCAGGCCTTATTAAGGGCGTGGGGCCTAAAACTGCCAAAAAGATAGTCTATCATTTTAACGAACAAACCCTTGATATATTTGAGGAAGATATTGAAAGACTCACAGAAGTTCCCGGCATAGCCAAAAAAAAACTTGATATGATAAGTTGTGCCTGGACAGAGCACAAAGCAATTCGAGAAGTCATGATGTTTTTACAATTCCATGGCATCAGTACCTTATTTGCTGTAAGGATCTATAAAGAGTATGGCGATGATGCAATAAGAATTGTTATAGAAGATCCTTATCGGTTGGCAAATGACTTTTATGGAATTGGTTTTTTCTCTGCAGATAAAGTTGCTTTAAGTATTGGTCTTGAACCTGACAGCCAGCAGAGAATAATGGCAGGCATTAAGCATGTTCTGGCTGCAAGCAGAAATTTTGGGCATTGTTATCTGACAGAGTCTCAAATTAATAAACAGGTAAAAGAATTATTACAATTGGATCTATCTGATAAACTGCTTGAGCTGTTGCAATATATGAAGAAAGAAAAACTTCTCATGGTTCGTGATCTTATTGTGGAAGCCGGCACCAGCGAGAAATGCTATTATTCAAAATCTTTATATTTTGATGAGCTTTATGTTGCAAAAAGAATTATTGCTATTGGCAATCCGCCAAAGGTTGAAAGGATAAGAATTGAGCGTTGGATATCTTTGTATTGCAAAGCAAAAAACATTTCTTTAAGCGATGAACAAGCAGCCGCTGCAAAAGGCATTGTTTGCGAAAAATTTTCAATTCTCACGGGTGGACCAGGGTGTGGTAAAACAACCACTACTCTTGTAATTGTTAAATTAATAGAGGCTATGGGCTTAAAAGTCCTTTTGGCTGCACCAACTGGCAGAGCAGCTCAAAGGATGGCGGATGTTATTGGAAAAGAATCCAAAACGATCCACAGATTATTGGGATGGCAGGGCGGCAAGTTTAAAAAAGATGAAGAAACACCTTTAAAAACAGATTTTCTCATTGTTGATGAATGTTCAATGCTTGATATCAACTTAACAGCATCGCTACTTAAGGCAGTTCCTAAAAATGCTCAAGTGCTCTTTATTGGAGATTCCGACCAATTACCATCGGTTGGTGCCGGCAATGTTTTAAAAGATATAATTGCGTCTAAGGTTGTTCCCTGTTTTAAACTGACAAAAATATTTCGGCAGGCCCAGGAATCTCTGATCATCAAATATGCTCATCAGATAAATAAAGGGGATATGCCCTGGATTAAATCACCATTTAAAAAGCCTGAAATATGGCAGGATAAAAATGATTGCTTATTTCTTGATTCAGATGAAGCAACCAAAGACCAGATAAATTTTATTACAAGGGTAAAAAAATTTTATGACCTCAAACTTTGGGAATTAGAAAGCAATATATCTGAAAAATCTGATGGTTCTGATTTTTTTGAATTTCGGATTCAAGAGCCGGTGATCCCCTATGAAACAGAGATAATAATTCCTAAAAAATTTGAATATGTGGATCTGCAAAAAGTGTATAAAGCTGAAACCAAGGTTGAAGAATTACTTTCTGTTGTAAAAAAAGTTCATCCCTGGTCATCTCTTCATTATGGATTTTCTGCTTTGGATGTTGTGAGAACGCTTTACCAGGAATGGATACCTAAATATCATGGTGCCTGTGAGATACAGATTCTTTCTCCCATGACAAGGGGAAGCCTTGGAACGATAAGTTTAAACAAAATGATCCAGGAAACTTCAAACCCTTTTATTGAAGGCAAAAGGCAATTAATGGTTGGTGAAAGAATTTTCAGGATTGGCGACCGGGTAATTCACAGGCGCAACAATTATGATTTGGGTGTCTTTAACGGTGATATTGGCATAATCTCAGATATTGATAATATTAATTTGACCTGTACTATTGCTTTCTATCCTGATAACCGGCTGATTCATTACAGACAAAATGATATAATGGAGCTTGATTTGGCTTATGCCATTACCATACACAAATCCCAGGGAAGTGAATTTGAAGTTGTAATTATCCCGATTCTTACCCAGCATTTTAAAATGCTTTTTCGGAATTTAATTTATACCGGGATAACCAGAGCAAAAAAACTGGCCATCTTTGTTGGTACCAGAAAAGCCCTTGCAATGGCGATCAAAAACCAGGATATCAGCAAACGGCAGACAGCTTTGCAACAATTATTGATGCCCTGATATTTCCTTGAAAATAAAAAAGCTCTCAGAAAAACGCTGAAAAGCCTTATTATTTCAAGTGGCGTCCCCAAGGGGATTCGAACCCCTGTCGCCGCCGTGAAAGGGCGGTGTCCTGGACCAGGCTAGACGATGGGGACGCAATGTCTTTTTTTCGGTGGTGGGCCGTGCTGGGCTCGAACCAGCGACTCTCTCCTTAAAAGGGAGATACTCTGCCAACTGAGTTAACGGCCCAAGACCAATTAAAAAACTCAGATTATCTATATGATTTAAAAAAAAATGTCAATAGTTTTTTAAACATTGTATTATTTTTTTAAATAAAAGGCATTTCTAAAAATCAATCCAGTAACTCTTGATCCGCTACTTTTAAAAATGCTTTTACGACTTCAGGATCAAATTGTGTGCCTGAATTTTCATTTATGATGCCAAAAACTTCATTTTTTCCCATTTTTTTTCTATATGCCCTGTCAGAATCAATGGCATCAAATGAATCTGCAACACATAAAATCCTGGAAAGTCTGGGGATTTCATCCCCTTTTAATCCATCAGGATAGCCTTTACCATCAAACCGTTCATGGTGATGGCGGATAATCACCATTTCCCGATCCCACAGTCCCAATTTACTAATGATATCCGCACCAATCACCGGATGTTCTTTAATCTTTTTATATTCTTCAGCCGACAGCTGGCTGGGCTTTAGAAGGATGTCGTCCCTGATGCCTATTTTGCCTATATCGTGAAGGCTTCCGGCAAAACGAATAATATCCAGTTCTTCATCTGTACAGCCCATTTCCTCGGCAATCATATGAGCATATTTTGCAACTCTTGTCGAATGTTTTCTAGTATACAGATCCCTTACCTCAAGTGCAGTTACAAATGCATAGAGCGTTGAAAAAAGATTGTCATAAATATTTTCATATAATGCAATATTTTCAATAGCAGAGGAAGCCTTCTGTGAGATAAAGCTCATATAGTAAATATCTTTTTCATTAAAGTACTTATCTTTGCTAAACGAAAAAGCGCTGGCAATACCGAAAATATTGTCCCTTATTTTCACCGGTACCACCATTAATGAATGAACCACATCATCAAGGTGCTTATTTTTCACGGCCTCTGAAATCAGGCAGGGGTTGTGATCCTTTTTCAGGATATCAAGGATGAACTTATTGGCAGCTTTTGAAAGATCTTTTCCAAATAATGAATGAACCATTTCATTTTCAATACCACAATCAGCACTGGCAACGAGCGCCAGGGATTTATCCTGATCAGAATATATATGAAAAAAAACTTTATCTGCCTTTAATTCCTCAACCCCCAAATCAACAACTTTATTAAAAATACCATAACTTGAATTAGCTGATGAAAAGTCCTCCATAACTCGGTTCAAAGTATTTACTTCCTGGACCCTTTCAAGCAACTCATTGTTCAGTTTTTTTAACCGTTCCTGGCGTTCAACCTCTTCTTTTAAAATCAGGTTCTCAACAAAGAGCTCGCGTTCCCTTAAAATTCGTACAAGTGTCAGCTCCATTTGTTCAAGATTAACCGGTTTTATCAAATAATCAATAACACCATTTTTTAATGTCTGTATGGTATTTTCCAATGACGGATATCCTGTCATGACAACTACGGGGAGAGTATTGTCTTTCAGCCTGATTTTTTCAGCCAGGTCCAGGCCATCCATCACCGGCATATTAATATCAGTAAACACACATCCGATTTGTTCTCTGCTCAAAATGTCAAGCGCTTCGATTCCATTTCCAGCTGTATAAACCTCATACCCCTTTTTCTGGAAATATTCTTCAGCGACTTCAAGAATTACATTTTCATCATCAACCATTAAAATTTTAATTGGATCGGTTATCATCTTTGTCAGTATCAACCTTCTTTATTGTATAGAATGATTATCGATTGATATGTATCTTAAACCTTTTATTTTATCAACTAAAATCAACTCAATCCAAACATGTTTAAAAGCTCAATGATCGCCTTTATCCAAATCAAGGTGGCCTTCCCAGGCCAGCTCATTAAAACCGGTGAAAAGCTTTCAAAAATAGAACTTTGTATTTTCCCTTGTACTTTCGTTTAAAATTATTTAATAATTAGCGCATTTAAATCCTTTCCAAAGGCATGACAGGAGAAATCAAATGAATCTTAGGGATGTTTGCCCTGAAAAACTGCTGACAGCG
>JACNHV010000129.1 GCA_014383445.1 Candidatus Desulfobacula maris
AAAAAAAATGAGAAAAGAAAAAAAGTAAAAGAATTAAATCCAAAGAAAATACATCCTTTAAAAATTCATTAGAAGAAAATCACGCAACAAAATAAACTGGCAACATAATTGGAGACAAAGTGTAACCCTCCTTTAAAATTATTATACCCAAAATTACAGTAATATAAACAATGGTTCAAAGTAAATAAATTTTAAAAAATAATAATTCAATTAAACGGGGAATGATAAAATTAAATAACCTAAGACCCCTGGAAACCATATTGGAGATACACTTTCATCAAATTTAATGGATATCTTTTAACTTTTAACCGAACAAAGGTTAAAAATACTTGCAAATAAGATTGATTCATCCAATGTTCAAAAATTGAAAAGATATCATTGAGACTTTTATAAGTAGTTTTTCTGTGACAATTAATGTATAGGGCCCACTTTTTAAAAATTCTTCAGAATATCAGGTATGATATAGATAAATCTTAAGTCTTAACAATAAAAATATGGATAAGAAGCATTGAAAAAGGGATAAAAGCCCCCGGTAATTTTTATACATTAAGCGTTTTTTACATGCGATTGCTCTGGAGTTGATCCTGGAATAGCTTTAGAATCGGATCAGAACTGATAATATAATAGACCTGTCCGATAGCAGGTTCAGACTCTTTTACCTTTTCAGTTATGTTGATGTCACTGATACATTTCACCGTTGCGAGAATGGTAAGTTTTTTCTTGTCCCGTCTTGCTGAATCAAATTCTTTGGAGCTTATTTTGCCTTTTTTTGTATATGCCCAATAGACTACCTTATCATGAGCCAGAACCGTTGGATCATCAAAACTCATATACAGGTCACCAATCAAGCTCTGAATTTCCTTTTGTGGTGCAGCTTCAAATTGTTCATACATTACAAGAACCCGGTTACTTGTTTTCTGGGCAACCACATATAAATTTTTGTCTTTGAATTTAAAGGTATCCTTTGAGGAGGATTCAACAGGATTATCTTTTGCAGTCTTCATCTGCCCATTATTCAAAGCTGCTCCTAAAATATATCCGTTCCGTTCTAATTTCAGCTGTTCAACCTGGTCAAAAAGAGCTTTTAAATCATCGGCCTGTGCCAAACCTGCAAACAGGATCACTATCATAGTAAAGATTCTATAAATAATTATTTTCTGCATTTTTCCTTTTTTTTTAGAGGACTGAAAAATTTCCGGCAGAATAGCACAACATTCAGCTATTCTGCCGGAAATAACCATTTGTTATTGGTTATATCTTAATTTATTTTCTTCTTCTATCAACTTCATAGTTTCTGCACTGCCACCGGTTCTTATCCATAAATGTTCAGGTTTGGCCAGAAGTTCCTTGATATGACTGCGGTATTTCTCGCCCTTACCGGCATGATCTGCAAGTTCCTGGACTTCGGGTAAAAATTCATGGTAAAAATTTCTGGAAATTTCATACATGCCGTGCCAGTGGGTATAATCCGGAGCAAACATGGCAGCAGCCATCCTGGCCCGCCTGCCTTCATGGTGCCATATTTCAAACCATGTATAACCGATTTTATGCTGAAATCCTGTATTTTCCCATATGCCGTCTTTTTTCAGCATTTCGACCAGTGCTGAGCCGGGTTTGGCAAATTTATCATTATACAGATTCACCAGATCATCAAGCTGTGAATAAAAATCCCTCACATGGTTGATGCCATGGCAGGATTTACACACTTCCTGCATATTGGAACGCCTCTCCTGCCAGGAGACAACACTCTGGATGGTTTTTTCGGCAACGATTTTTTTGAGTTTATCACCTTCCCGGATATAACTTTTTGCCTGTGATGTCTGACCGGCGCGAGGTGCTATGTCACCTGTAATATCGGTAACAGTGCCATCTGTAAAAGTCACTCGGTTCAGCTTGGAAGATACAGGTGCTCTCAAATTCCAGGAGATTCTGTCGCCCACATTATGGCTGTTTTTAGCCACAGCACCATTGAGTTTGACAAATGATCCCATGTGACAGGTGGAGCAGGTGGGTGCCGTATAATAATCATCTCCCAATACCCAGGAACCGTCTTTCATGATATTCATGCCTTCGGGCGTTTTGCCCCTGTCAGCAGTAAAATAGGCAATACCATGCTTGGACTCTTCATAGATCTCTTTTTGCGGATGATCCGGGCCTAGATGACATTTGCCGCAATTTTCAGGCTGCCTGGCTCTTGATGCGGAAAAAGAATGTTTGGAATGACAGGCATTACAAACACCTTTACTGCCATCAGGATTGATGCGCCCGATGCCTGAGTTGGGCCAGGTATTGTAATCCATCTGGGGTGCATCGGTTTTGGATCGCAGGGATTTTCCATCTTTATCGCGTTTCAGCGTTACCACTGATCCGTGGCACTGCCAGCAGCCGCTGGCCATATTCCCTTTGTTTGAAGGCATGCCGCCGACCACCTCTGCCAGCATATTATCAAGGGATGCCATAATTTCACCGGCAGTGGCATGATGCGATATGCCCATTTCCTTTGCCTCGGGTTCATGGCACTTTGCACAGTCATTGGGTGAAAGAATAGCCTTGATAAATGCGCCTTCATGGTTGTACCCCATTTCATCACCCTTCTCTGCGGCATGGCAGTTATAACACCCAACCTGACCTTCTTTGGCTGCTGCGTGAGCTGAATATTCCCATTGAAGCACCAGGGACTTGTTCTCTTTTAGATGACAGGTGATGCATTTTTTGTTCATTTCAATGTTTTTCGGATTTTTTACATCAAAGGACTCTTGAGTCAATGCAAAAGCTGCCCCTGTTGTAAAAACAGATACCACCATAAAAATTAGTAATGACCTTAAAACAGTCATATTAAATCCCTCCCAAAATTTAAGTTAGAATACAAAAATGCCTCTGCATTTTTGCACGGCCTCACCATTTGCATGCTTCACCTCCCTTCATGTATTTATCTTAAATTTTTGTTAAACTTTATTTTACATTTGTCTCTTTGTCTGCCACCCAGAAAGGAAAAATCCTGCTCAATACAAAAAGAATAATAAACGGAATTACCATGACAACCATCACTGCAAGGATACCTTCTTTATCAAACCATTGGGGATGAAATTCCGTATACCCTCTTGCGCTCTTGCTCATGAGCTGACCGCCAATCACCACGTTCCACCGCATGAGCAGAACCTGCAGCAAAAGAATTGCAGACACAACGGCTGCAATAAAATTATAAAGCCCTGCCCTTATCTTAAAAATGCCCATCACTCCCAGAACAAATAAAGGAACCACCGAGCAGATCTTGACCTGCCACAGCCAGAAAGAATTTGCCAGAGGACCGTTTAAAAGTCCTTCAACCATGTGGTGATACCCGGATTTTAAATATGAATGGGAAAATACCTCCAGCATCTCAAAGGCAAAGGCCATGATAAAAAAGAGGGTCAGGGTTTTAACGCAGGTTTTGATACACTCGTGATCAATGGATCTCCCTTTTACTTTGCGGATGACGATGTAGGCCAGGATAATGGCAGATATTCCCGATACACAGGCGGAAAAAAGAAAGATTACCGGCATAAGCGGGGTTGACCATGTGGGGTTGGCTTTGACTCCTCCAAAGATAAACCCCACATATCCGTGAAGCACTACAGCAATGGGAATACCAATACCCACAAGAAACCGGATGATTTTCCGGTCAAACTCAAGAGCATTCTTTGAAAGGTCAATACTGTCAAATGTCATGGCCCGGTACAAAAGCTTAAGCCAGCCTTTTGAGGTGGCTCTCAATGCCACCAGATCTTCCCGAAACACAAACAGGATGATAAAGACCAGAACCCCCATGGACACGGCATATATATATCCAAATCCTGCCATGGCAGAACTTGGGCTGGGAGTTAATAGCATATTAAAATTTCGTTCAGGCCGTCCCAGGTGGAGTAAAAGGGGCAGGGTGGCAATGCACAGAAAAGCCAGGGCAAACAAAAGAGAAAATCGTGCAACCGGGCGCAGGCTTTTGACGTCAAAGAGATAATAAAGGGCAGCAATAATAAAGGCTCCATCCACAAGACCTGTGATATACGGGTAGAGGACGATCATCATACTCCAATGGACATGAAGATCATTGGGAAAGACGTAATTGGAAACAAGCATGGCTGTTGAACTGTGGGCTGCATCCATCAGATCACCTCCCTTCTGGCACCTTTGTAATAAAGAGCGGGAAATGTGCCCATTTCTTTTTTAAGGACGGTCAGAACACCGGGGCCTTTAAGAATTTTATAGACTTCAGAAGTTTCATCCTTCATGGAACCAAATTTTCTTGCCCCGGTGGGACAGACTTCTACACAGGCCGGTAACAGGCTTTTCCGGATCCTTTGGTAGCACCAGGTGCATTTTTCTGCCACCTTTGTAATGGGATTTAGAAATCGGACAGAATATGGACAGGCCTGGATACAATAGGCACATCCCACACATCGTTTTTCATCCACCAGGACAAATCCGTCAGGTGAGGTAAAAGTGGCTCCCACGGGACACACCTGGACACAGGGAGCTTCTTTGCACATATTACAAAGCTTTGGTACAAAAAAAGTGTCTCGTACTTTCTCATCAATATCTGTTCTGGGATGCTGGTACCCGTCCAGTCCACCATTTGGACTGTCCACATAAATCTCATCACTGAATCCTTTGACATACCGTTCAACCCAGGTTCGATAATTCCCGTCAGGAACATTATATTCCCGTTTGTCAGCCACGCAGCATGATCCGCAGCCGATACATCGGG